>MHUW01000001.1 GCA_001823575.1 Candidatus Yonathbacteria bacterium RIFCSPLOWO2_01_FULL_47_33b
TCACCTACGAGGAGCTTATTCAATACGGTATCGTAAACCCAGAAGCTCAGAAGAAAAACCCCCACGTTGCATTGGGAAGTAAACATTCCCTGGGCGGCAATCCTCGCGCTCCGGTCCTCGTCGTCGTCGGCGTCGACGAGCGCGACCTGGACGCCAGCCCTTGGGGCAATGACTGGGGCGAGGGGTGCCGTTTCCCCGTTGTCCGCAAGTAGTGCTTTGGCTTTAGACACTATGCTTTCCCGCCTGCCATAGCCTGACTGCACAATGTTGAGCGATAGGCAGTGGCGGGCAGGTGCTTTAAATTTTTGACTTTTGAGTTTCTTTTGAAACAGCAACTTTTCTAGCTAGCTCGCTTTTTTGTTGGTATACTATACAGAGCATATGCCGAAATTTAAATACAAGGTGCGGGATACGAGTGGGGAGGAGAGCGAGGGCGAAGTGAGCGCCGTCGATCGTTTTGCGGTGGCGGCAGATTTGCGCAGTACGGGTAAAACTATCGTTACCATCGAAGAAGCAAAAGAGCTCTCAATCCCGGGTCTCGCTTTTTTGAATAGTCTTCTTGGGCGCGTGAAACTGCGTGACCTTATTATTTTCTCACACAACCTGAGCTCAATGATGACTGCAGGGCTTTCGTTGTCGCGCGCCCTTGCTATCCTAGAGCGACAGACAAAAAATGCCACGTTCAAGGCGACGATCAAAACCTTGATTGAGGATATTAGTCACGGCAATACGTTGTCCGGAAGTATGGAGAAGTTCCCTAAGGTTTTTTCGCCCATTTTTGTTTCAATGGTGCGTGCGGGGGAGGAGTCTGGTGGTTTGTCTCAGTCGCTTTTGGTGGTTGGTGATCAGCTTGAAAAAAGTTACGCCCTTAAAAAGAAGATTAAGGGCGCCATGATCTATCCAGCCGTGGTGGTCTCGGCGCTCGTAATTATTGGTATCTTAATGTTCATTTATGTGGTGCCGACCCTTGCTTCGACCTTCAAAGAACTCAATGTCGATCTTCCTACGAGTACGAAAATCATCATGTGGATTAGTGATACTCTCGCAAATCATTTCTTGTTTGGGTTGATGTCGGTGCTCGCTTTTGCGGCGGGCGTTTGGGGTATTTTGCGTACCAAGCAGGGACATCGAGCGTTTGAGTATTCTCTTTTTTATATTCCTATTGTCGGCACGCTGGTACGTCAATCAAACGCCGCACGCACAACGCGCACCCTCTCATCGCTCCTTTCATCAGGGGTTGATATGATCGAAGCAATTACTATTACGAAGGATGTTCTTCAAAATTCATATTACAAAGAAGTGATGGATCTTGCTATTGATCGCGTACAAAAAGGTATCTCACTTTCATCGGTCTTTACAGAAAATGAAAAGATTTACCCGCTTCTGGTGGGGGAGATGATTGAGGTGGGCGAGGAGACGGGTAAGCTCTCAGAAATGCTCCTCAATGTGGCGGTCTTTTATGAGGACGAGGTGGACTCAGCAACCAAAAACATGTCGACCATCATCGAACCTCTTTTGATGGTATTTATCGGCGGTTCGGTGGGGTTCTTTGCTATCTCTATGATTACCCCAATGTACTCGGTGATGACTAATATTTAGTGATATTTTATGCGCCACGCTTCATTTCAAAAAGGATTCACTATATTAGAACTCCTTATGGTCATAAGTATTATTGCGGTTCTTGCAGCTATTATCATGCTCTCGTTTACAAGCTTCCGAAATAGCAGTGCACTGCAAACTACCTCTGAGAACACAATAAGTATTTTGAACAAAGCTCGAAGTAACACAATAGGTTCAAAAGATGGATATCAATACGGCGTGCATTTCGGCACAAACGACGCAACTCTTTTTCGGGGGGCTACGTTCGTCGTCGGGGATAGTAGCAATGAGATATACGCACTTGATGTGGCCGTGCAGGTGAGCGCAACGTCATTCACAGGTGGCGGTTCAGAGGTCCTTTTTCAAAAGTTTACCGGAAAGACGGATCAATACGGCACAATAACACTTCAGGTAAGCTCAGACCCCACAAAGACCGTTACTATTAGTATTGAAGAGACGGGCGTTGTTGGGTTTCAGTAACTGTCTTTTTATAAAGGATGATATACTAAAACAATGAACAGCAAAGAGACTTCCGTACTCTTTCGTAATTACCCGACCAAACATCGGGGCTTTGGTATTCTCGAAATGGTCATTGCTTCAGCTATCCTCTCTGTTTCACTCCTCGGCATTTCTTCTTTCTACCAGGATGCTTTGAGGGTGAGCCGTACAACGACATCATTTGTTCAAGCAAATTATTTATTAGAAGAGGGAGTAGAGGCGGTGAAGCTCATGCGTGACAAGAGCTGGAGTGGCAGTATCGCAGGGCTTACTCCAGGCGCCTCGTATCGCCTCGCCTACACGAGTGGGTCATGGGCAACAACAACGACCATGACGTTGATTGACGGAGTTTTTGACAGAACCTTTGTTTTGGAAAATGTTAACCGCGATGGGAACGATGATATTACCACGTCAGGCGGCACGCTTGATGCAGGAACCAAGAAACTCACGGTGTCGGTCGCATGGGGCGGTCAGTCTGGGACCACCACAAAATCAATCACGACATATATCGCGAATATTTTTAATAATTAGCTATGAATATTTTTCATAAAAAACAGTGTAAAACACGAGGCTTCACACTCGCCGAGATGGTTGTTTATACTGCGTTTCTTGCGGTGCTCGCCGTGCTTGCTATCAACGCACTTTTGGCGGTAAGCACTGCGTTTTCGTACTTACGGGTTTCTCGCAACATGAATACTTCAGCGGAGGCAACCCTTGAGCGTATTAGCAGGGAGATACGAAACGCATATGACGTTGACCTTTTGCAAACAACCCAAGGCACAAGCCCTGGTCGCCTCACGCTTAAAACAAAAGACTCACTCGGCGCCAATACGACGATAGAGTTTTATGTCGATGCGAACAATAGAATCGCGGTACGTGAGGGTGGTGTTGACGCAGGAACCCTTATGGCAAAGAACACAACCGTAAACAATTTTGTGGTAAATGTTATCACCACAAACAACTCGCTAGGACTAAAAGTTGACCTGGGTATTACCGGAAGCAGGGGCACCATAGCAGAGTCAAAGAATTTCTACGATACGCTTATCCTGAGAAGAACATATTAATATTTATCATCATGATACATAACCACCCAACAGGTTCGTCCGAAAAAGGAGCAGCGATTGTTACGTTCGTCTTGTTTTTTGTAATCGTCTCACTTGCCGTTGTCATAGGAATATCAACCCCTATCGCTCGAGAGGCGCGCACGGCAGGTGATTTTATAAGATCAAAATCGTCATACTATCTTGCGGAATCGGGAAGTGAGGACGTGCTTTATCGCATAAAAAATAGCAAACAGGTTTCACCAACAGAGGTTTTGGTTCTTGGAGGTAATTCTGTAACGACCACCCTCACCACGGTTGCCTCAAACGAACGGTCAATCTTTTCGACAGGGAGTGTTGGCGGTAATACGAGGAAGGTCCAAACTAATGTCACCACTTCTTCCGGGGCCGCATTTAGTTTTGGTGTGCAGGCGGGGGACGGGGGTGTGATTATGGAGAATAGCTCGAGTATTTCAGGTAACGTATATTCGAGTGGACCCATCTCACGTACGGGAACAGGGGTGATTACGGGTGACGCTATTTCAGCGGGGCCAACGGGGTCAGTGTCTGGGGTGAATGTAACGGGGTCGGTGTACGCCCATACAATTACGAGTTCGACAATCGGTACTGACGCTCACTATCAAACAATCTCAAGTTCGTCGGTTTCAGGAGTTTCTTACCCAGGAAGTACTGACCAGGATACGAGCGCACTCCCTATTTCAGATGCACTCATCACACAATGGGAGACCGATGCGGCGACAGGCGGTACTATTAGCTCCCCTTGCCCCTACAAGATTACCGGCAGTACAACTATCGGCCCGAAAAAAATTAATTGTGACCTTGAAATTGCGACAAACGGAACCATTACGCTTGGTGGCGGTATTTGGGTATCGGGAAACATTACCATTAAAAATAATCCAACCATTAAAGTTGACCCCGCAATCGGAGGTCAAAGCGTGGCACTTATTGCTGATAATACGACAAACAGATTGACGAGCAGTACTGTTAGTATTGAGAATGGCCCCACCTTTGTTGGTTCAGGGACTGCTGGCTCATACATCCTTTTTGTTTCTCAAAATAACAGCGCTGAAACAGGGGGAGGAACCAAGGCTATCGAAGTTGAAAACACGGCGAATGGGGCGCTCCTTGTGTATGCCGGCCATGGCGAGGTCGTTCTAAAGAACAGTATTGCGCTCAAAGAAGTGACTGCGTATCGACTGCGTTTACAGAACACCGCTAATGTAACCTACGAAAGCGGTCTTGCAAGCCTCCTTTTTTCTTCGGGCCCTGGCGGTTCGTGGACTGTGAAGGATTGGTTTGAAGTAGAGTAAGTGTACGAAAACCCCGGGTTTTTCGTACACCCCACTCTCGTGGTATGATGTCATTATGAAGAAAATAATCATTGGGAACTGGAAAATGTACCCAGCAAGCATAAAAGACGCGCAGGAAAAATTTAAGGGTATCAAGAAAGTGGCGAGCACGCTTCGCAATGTGCAGACTGTTATTTGCCCCCCTTTTGTATATGTGAGTAATCTTAAAAAACTCGTAACGGGGCACCGTTGTGTGGTAGGCGCTCAAAACGTATGGTTTGAAAATGAAGGAGCCTTTACCGGCGAGGTTTCACCTGCAATGCTTGCGTCGCTTAAGCTTACGTATGTCATCATTGGACACTCTGAACGTCGCACACTCGGTGAAACCGACGAACTCGTGAATAAAAAGGTTGTTGCGGCGGTAAAAGCAGGACTCACTGTCGTACTCTGTGTCGGTGAGACTGAGCGCGACCCCGATGGTGAATACTTGAAGCATATTGCCGCCCAAGTAAAAATTGCCCTCAAGGGTATCACTAAAAAAGATCTTGCTCACCTCGTGATTGCGTATGAGCCAATTTGGGCAATCGGTAAACACGCACTTCGTGCAGCTTCAACTGACGACGCACTCGAAGTAGCTATCCTCATTAAAAAAACACTCGCAGAACTTTACAGCAAGGAGGGAAGCACGGTGGCAATTTTATACGGGGGATCAGTAGATGCAAAAAACGCGTGGGAGTTTTTGGTGAAGTCGCACGTGGACGGGCTCCTTGTTGGTCGTGCAAGTCTCGACCCAAAGGTATTCGGCGAGATTTTAAAAAGTGCTGACACTATTAAATAATAATTATGAAACAAGCAGTTCCCCCTACCATTAAGGACATCAAAGATTTGAAAGGTAAGCGCGTGGTACTCCGCCTTGACTTCAACGTGCCTATTAAAAATGGCAAGATTGTTGAAACGATGCGTATTGATAGAGTAATCCCTACAATAGAGTATCTTCGCAAGAAAAAGGCAAAGATTGTTATTCTTTCACATATTGGCAAAGATGCTTCTTCTTCACTCAAGCCTATTGTGCGCTATTTGAACAATACGATGAACGTGGGGTTTGTGCCGGACTTTCGCACTGATGCAGCACACAAGGTAGCGGATAGTCTCCCCGAGGGCGGGATAGTGGTCTTTGAAAATCTTCGCCTTGACGACCGAGAGACCTCTAACGACCCCGAGTTTGCAAAATACCTCGCGTCGTTTGGGGATATTTATGTGAATGATGCTTTCGCTGTCTCGCATCGCGCTCATGCGTCAGTCGTCGGTATTACCAAATATCTTCCCAGCTATGCCGGGTTTCTGATTGCTGATGAGATTAAAAATCTTTCTCTCGCACTTGCCCCTAAACACCCGTTCCTTTTTATTCTTGGTGGCGCAAAGTTTGACACCAAGATGCCACTTTTGAAAAAGTTTATGAAGACGGCAGACAATGTTTTTATTGGAGGGATTCTCGCCAACGATTTCTTGCGCGATATTGGTCTCGAGGTAGGGAGTTCAGTGGTGGATTCTTATAGCTTTAAACTCACCCCACTTCTCAAAAAAGGAAAGATTATCTTACCTTCTGATGTTGCCATAAAAAATATTCAAAGTAAAAAGACGATGATGAAGCATATTGATGAGGTTGAAGTAGGGGAGAGTATCGTGGACGTTGGACCTGAAACTATTAAACATCTCACGCCCATCATCAAAAAAGCAAAACTTATCGTTTGGAATGGCCCACTTGGCTACTACGAGGGAGGGTTTGATAAAGGAACCATACTTCTCTTGAATGCCATCGCAGAGAGTAAGGCAACGTCAATCATTGGAGGCGGGGACACTGCGGTTGTTGTCGAGAAACTCGGGCTTGCTGATAAATTCACGTTTGTCTCAACGGGTGGTGGTGCCACGCTTGACTACCTTGCCGACGGGAAACTCCCCGGGGTTGACGCGATCATGAAGTGTAAGAAAAGGAAGTAATACCATCCCCAAATAACCTATACACAATAATCCAAAAATTTTGGCTACGCTTTTGTAAAAATACTTCGAAATATCCCGATATTCCTCAGTATTTTTCCTTCAGCTCGCTCAAAATTTTTGAATTCTTTGCGCAAGAGTTATTTGGGGATGGTATAAACAAAAAAAGACGCGGTTGGTTTTATCCAACCGCGTCTTTTTGATAGCACTATGCTACCGTTTTCTTGCTTGTTTTCTTGGCTACTTTCTTTTTTGGTGCGGGAGAAATTGATTTCTTGATATTCTTCCAGTGTCCGTGGAGTTCTTTTACCATGGTCTCTACTTCAGCAGGATCAATATTTTTAACTGCTTTGTATTTAGCACCTACCTTGTCGACAATCATTTTGTAATCTGCCTCAGAAACATCCTTCATTTTTTCTACTCCCTCGAGTACCTCACCTTTTGCTTTAAGCATCCATCCGCGCACCTTCTTGCGGTTCTTTGCACCGTCCTTACCGTAAAGGAAATATCCTGCTGCGGCGAATGCTGCGAGTGCTGCAATCCCTGCACCTACTGCTACCTTTGCCCCTGTTGTTACTTTTTTCATATGTTAAAAATTATTTAGTATCTTTACCTTGTTTTTTTGTAGGTGCAAATGATTGCACAAAGGCAATAACATTTTGCAGCATACTTTCCCCGCGTCCGCGTATCCTCCGCCGTGCCGAGGAGGCCCCTTTTGCAAACCACTCACTTTCTTTTCGTACGATATGCGCCACCTCGCTCACATCTCGCGCTGTCCGTAATACATAAAAAAGAAGGACACCGACAAGCACAGTAAGCGCCACCACGGCAACCGTCGTGACCAAAAAGAAAATATCCATTTTTGCAAAATCATCCATAGGTACTAGAGTAGTATACTCCCAAGTGAGCAGCGTCGCAAATAGAAAAAATAGCCCTGCATCCTAACACTAAGGACACCCCTATTGCTCTCTCTGTTTTAGAATTTCCAATCTGGTACTATAGTACCAGATTGGAAATTTAGGAATAAAAAAATTGCAGGGAAGAGGATTATTAAGATATTCATCATATTTAGATTTTGAAATGTTTTTTAACACTACTGGCATCCTCGACCTCTTTTGCTGTGATTATGCGAATGTGTTTTCGCACACTAAAACATTCTCCTGCAAAATCAATTTCCTCTGCACATGGGTAGGGGGTAATGAAAACAGACTTTTGATACTGAACACATCCTAGCTTTTGAATTGCATGCCCGATGGCGCGCCGTGCAAATTTCTTGTCCTCGGGAATATCAAACATAACAATCCTCCAAAGTCCATCCCACTTATTTTGACGCGTAATAGTCATAGATTTTAGCTTGTAGCGCATCGCACGCTCTTTCCCCGTTGTGGTTAATATATAATATTCCTCGCCACGCACACACCTTCTACTTAAAAAACCACGTTTTTCAAGGCGGTCAGCTGACCTTCGAATTCTCCACTGTTCTTGAGATGACTTGGGTCCAAAGTATTTGAATAGCTGTACAGCATTTGGCATAGTGACCGCCACCGCAAGCACCCCCATCACCAAAAGTGTCGAGAGTACCATTTCTACGACCTCCTCTTTTGTTGTATCTTTGATCGCCATATTATGGTAAGGATAGCATAATCTCCAATTTGGTACTATAGTACCAAATTGGAGATTATTGAGGAAAGAGGGAGTTAGGGGTTGAGCGGGTGTTTGACGAAGGTGGTAGGGGGGGCTATACTAGAGGTATTAGTAATCAAGAGTTAAAGCCCGAAAATATGGAACCAAAATTTGAACAACCGAAACAGTATACGTCGGAGGAGATTGCAGAGATGGAAAAGTCGCGCACGATTTCGGATGCAGAGCTTTTGATTGGCGGGGCGGAGTATTCTATAAATGAGAAAGGAGAGAAGGAGAATTTGTTAGTGACAGAGAAGCAAAAAAAACTCCTTCAATGAAGAAATAAAAATTAAAGAAAATCCAAAAGCAGAAGCTGTTCTTCAAAGTATCGAAGAACAGCATATTCAGGCAGGAGACCTAGTGGTTATTTACCTGGTTGAGCCTAATGAATCTTCAGACACGTTTTATCACGGTAGCCTCGACAATGGTGTTAGTGTTATGACAGGACATAATAAAGTGAAAGGGATAGTACGCGAGATTTCAGAAGGGTTTATTAAAATATATGCAGACAGAAGTGACTTAAGTTCGCAAGATGCTTTTATAAAATCTCCAGACCTTCAGCTGTTTCTAGGCACTATTGAAAAGATTGAAAAGAGAAAGAGTTTTACATAAATCGAATTCCTTGAGTACCAGATTTATACAAAACTCACATCAAAATGCACATGCTAGAGGTACATTTTGATTTTATGGGAGACTTCAACTGCTTCACCGTCGCGGTAGTCGCGCGCTCCGTGCCAGTGGGTGAAGCCGTCACCAGAGAAGCGGGGGACGATGTGGAGGTGGGTGTGGAAAATGATTTGGCCGGCAACGGGCTCGTTGTTCATTTCGATGTTGATGCCGTCGGCACCGGTTGCTTCTTTTACGGCGACGGAAAGTTTCTTTACTATCACCATTGTGTGTGCAAGGGTTTCATCAGGAGTGTCATAAAGATTCACTGAGTGTTCCTTTGGGATGACGAGAGTATGGCCGATATTTACGGGATGAATGTCCAAAAAGGCGATGACGGTGTCATCTTCGTACACCTTTTGGGCGGGAATTTCCCCGGCAATAATTTTACAAAATAGGCAGTCGTTCATATGTGAATAGTATACACCAAAAAACTAAGGGCGGGTCTTAAATGCAAATTCCCAAGGCCCGCCCTTAGTTTTTTGGTGTATGGTACAATGCCCATAATGTCACCTGATCTATCGACCTACCCTGACCTTGTTCAGGCGCTTCTCAAAAAGCGCGGGATTACTACGGCTGAAGCGGCGGATAAATTTCTGAATCCTAGTTTCGAGCGAGACGTGCGCGACCCGTTCGGAATTCTAAATATGGAGCGGGCAGTGGAGCGCATTCTGCGCGCGATTGACGCTGGTGAACGCATTGCGGTTTATGCCGATTATGATTGTGACGGTATTCCTGGTGCCACACTTTTTAATGATTTTTTGCGAAAGATTAAGTATGAAAATTTTGAGGTGTATATTCCACACCGTAATACCGAGGGGTATGGACTTAATAATAGAGCGCTCGATGTGCTCGCGTCTCGTGGGGCAACGCTGGTTATTACGATTGACTGCGGTATCGCCGACGTGGAGGAGGCGGCGCACGCAATTGCTCTCGGTATTGATCTCATTATTACTGACCATCATTTACCGCAAGACATTCTTCCGAAAGCGTACGCCATTGTGAATTCAAAACAGGCAGGGGATACATATCATGACAATATGCTCTGTGGGGCAGCGGTCGCGTGGAAGCTCGTGTCGGCACTTTTGGCGAAACGTGGGGAGGTATGGGGTGTGCCCGCAGGCTGGGAAAAGTGGCTGCTCGATATGGCAGGACTTTCGACGATTGCCGATATGGTACCCCTTCAAAATGAAAATCGCGCACTCGCGAAATATGGACTGACCGTGCTCCGCAAGTCGCGTCGCCCCGGACTTCTGGCGCTTCTCGCAAAGATGGACATGGTACAAGGAAATATTGTTGAGGATGATATTGGTTTTATGATAGGCCCCCGCATCAATGCAGCAAGCCGTATGGGGGAGCCGATGGACGCATTCCGACTCCTTTCGGCGGAGACGCATGAAGAGGCCGAAGAGTATGCAGACAAGCTCATTCATTTGAATGATGCCCGCAAGGGGATGGTGGCAGGTATGGTCAAAGAGGCGCGCAAACATCTTGAGGTGCGTGAGCTGCGCGAGGTTATTGTTATCGGTAATCCATCGTGGAAGCCAGGACTCGTGGGACTCGTGGCATCGAATCTTGTGGAGGCGTATTCACGCACCGTGTTTGTGTGGGGGCGCACCGAGGACGGTGTGATCAAGGGATCATGTCGTTCAGATGGCACGGTGAATGTGGTGGAACTGATGACGAGTGTGCGCGAAGGAGTGTTTGCAGGGGTGGGGGGTCACGAGGAAGCAGGAGGTTTTTCTGTTTCAAATGATTTCATTCACACCCTCGAGGATGAGCTCGTGAATGTGTACCAAAAAGTGCGCAAAGAAAAGGAAGAGGCACAACTCTCGATTGATGCAATCGTCACGCTCTCCGAAGTGAATTGGTCAACGTGGAAGATTGTCGAGCAGTTTGCGCCATTTGGTATGGGAAATCCGAAACCTACATTTTTATTTGAAGGAGTGCGTATCATTGCACCGCGCCGATTTGGAAAAGAGAATGCACATCTCGAACTTTCATTTGAGGGATCGCTCGTAAAAGCGATAGCATTTTTTGCAGAAGGAGAAATGTACGGTGCTCTCAATAGTGGCGATATTGTTGACCTCACGGCGACGATGGAGGTCAACACGTTCCGTGGGAAGAGAGAGCTCAGGTTACGGATTGTGAATGTTGTAAAAAAAGCGTAAACTAAAAAAATGAAACTTCCAGAAATAATTATTTACACTGACGGTTCGTCGAGGGGCAATCCTGGACTCGGGGGATGGGGTACGATGGTCGCGACTGAGGAGCTTGTTGTCGAACTTGGCGGGGGAGAGAATCACACGACGAACAATCGGATGGAGCTCATGGCGGCAATTGCGTCACTTTCATTTGTGCGCGACCTCGGCAACGCGTACACCATCGACATGCGTGCTGACTCAAGCTATGTCATCAACGGTATCACCAAGTGGGTCATCGGGTGGGAGCGCAACGGATGGATGAACAGCAAAAAAGAAGCGGTGCTCAACCGCGACCTCTGGGAAGAACTTGCGCGTGCCGTAAGTGATTTGCAAATGAGCGGATCAAAAATTTCATGGCGCTACACCCCTGGGCATAGTGGCATCCCCGGCAACGAACGTGCGGATGTCATTGCGACCGAATATGCCGATGGTACAAATCCAAAACTTTTTGATGGTGCTCGCGCGGAATACGATATTGATCTCGACAATCTCGAAGTTGATGCAAAGAGCCCTAAACAAAAAAAATCACCTGAAGAAAAAGCTCGTCAAAAAATGAAAGCATATTCATATGTGAGTTTGGTTGGTGGTAAGCTCATGAAACACACAACGTGGGCCGAGTGTGAAAAAAGAGTAAAAGGTATGTCGGGAGTAAAGTTTAAAAAAGCGGTTAGTGCTGATGACGAGCGCGCAATCTGTAGTTCGTGGGGTGTGTAGGAATAAAAATTTTTATGGTAAAACAAAACGGCTATCATTTTTATGATAGCCGTTTAACGCTTTGGTGACGCTAATTTTTTGATGAGCACCGTGCGCTGTTTTTCAACAGCGAGGGACGATGAAAGCTTCATCGAAACCTCTGTTGCATTTTTAAGAAAGATGCGCGTACGGTGGTGGACAGCGGGAACCCATTCTCTTAAGTCATCGTCTCGGTAGCGTACCCCGGGAAGGACTACTGTGCCAAATTTAATATTACTTTTATCTTGTATATAGAACTGCCACTCGACGAGGGATGCCCCGAACCACTGATCTTTTCTAAGCTCGCGAGCTACGTTTGTCCATGACTCATTTTTACCAAGAACACAGAGAGCAATCGTGATGGATGTGCCCATCTTAAGCGGTGTTTTTTGGTGATAGTTTTTTATGAAGCCATCCGTTACCTCATCGCGGTCGTCGTATGGGACAAGAATATCTTTTGCGGCCACAATCTTTCCTGCAGAGAATGTCCTACTGTGCTCGATCTTCATGGGGAACCTCTTTAGTTGATGTCTTTTAGAATGGTAGCAGATGGGCGGTCTTTTACAAAACGCGGTAGAATGTGAGGAATGTCCACGAAGTATTTTTATGGTTTCATAATTAGTTTCATTGCTGGAGTCGCATTTGAAGAAATTGTTGGCTTAGGGTTCTCTTTTGCCACTCTTTGTGTCACCCTTGCGGTTGTGTTACTTCTAGTGCGGGGAGCGACGAAGGTGTCCCCGAGGAGTTTTTTGGTTTCATTTGTTCTTCTTGGTTGCGCGCTTGGTGTGTTTCGGCTTGATGTTTCGCAGGTGAAACAAAACGCACACACGCTCGATTCTTTGGTTGGCAGGACGGTAAATATTAAGGGTATCGTGATTGAAGAGCCAGATGTCCGAGAGACGTATACCAACATTGTCCTTGAGACGAAGGATGTTTCTCAAGAACAAACGCGGGTAATGGTGCGTGTCCTTGAGCACCCGTCTTTTCGGTATGGTGATGAAGTAGAGTTTGTGGGCAAGGTTGTGACGCCCAAAAATTTCACTTCGGGGGATAAGGGAAAAGCTTTTGACTACGTTGCATATCTTGCGAAAGATGATATCCACTACCAAATGTATTTTCCCAAGCTTGTTGCTGTTTCGCACGACCAAGGAAACATCGTGCGCGAAAAACTCCTTGCATTCAAAGAAGCACTTATGAAAAATATTGCACACATGATTCCTGAGCCTGAGGCATCTCTTGCGGGAGGAATTCTCCTCGGTGCAAAGCAGTCGCTTGGTGATGAGTTGCTGCAAAAATTTCGTGAAACAGGAGTCGCGCATATTGTCGTGCTCTCGGGGTATAACATTGCGGTTGTGGCGGGGGTGGTCTCTCGTATGGTGATGTTTTTGCCGCTCACTCTTCGGCTCACAATGAGCGCTCTCGGTATTGCTTTGTTTGCGGTTATGGTCGGGGGAGGTGCGACAGTTGTGCGCGCAACGATAATGGCACTCGTGGTGATTCTTGCTCGTGTTCTCGGTCGAGAGAATGACGCGCTCCGCGTCCTGGTGTTTGCCGGTGGGTTAATGGTTCTTGTGAACCCCATGATACTTTTGCACGATGTTTCATTTCAGCTTTCTTTTACGGCTACACTGGCGATTGTTGTGCTCGTGCCCACTATTGAAAAACATTTTTCTTGGATCTCGTCACGAGTACTTCGCGAGATTGTGGTGACCACTACCGCAACACAAGTTTTTGTGCTCCCGCTCATTCTCTACCATATGGGAAGCGTGTCACTGGTCGGATTTATTTCAAATATCTTCATTCTTCCTGTGGTACCCATTGCCATGCTTGCCGTCTCTCTCGTCGCCGCACTTGCGTGGGTGCCACTCTTGGGGAGTGCCTGTGCCTTTGTTGCATATGCGGTGCTCGCATATGTTGTCATCGCGGTCGAGTTTTTTGCTCGCGCACCCTACGCGTCGCTTTCAGAAATTTCGTTCCCTCTTTGGATGCTCGCCACCGCATACTTTTTGCTTGGATATTTTATTACAAAAAAATTCCCTCGGTCAGAGGGAACAAAAAATACTGACTATGAATTTTAAAGAAACCACACTTCCTTGTTTTTTTATTTCGTTAAAATCTCCAATTTGGTACTATAGTACCAAATTGGAGATTTTAACGAAATCCTTTGATTTTATAATTTGCATATTATTTTTCAATTTCACGCGTAATTTCGTCGCTCTCGAGATAGCGGTAAAAAAGAAAGAGGACAATGGCAGCGATAGCAACGAGGATGAGTGCATATTTACCAAACATGTCGGAGGACTTGCCAAAAAAGTATCCAATAGAGATGAAGCCGAGTGACCAGATGAATGATGCGACGAACATGAGTGTCGCGAACACACCGCGATGCATTTTACCAAGACCGGCAGGAATAGGAACGAACACTTTGATGGCAGGAAGAAGTTTGCCGACAAAAATGAACCACGCACCTTTTTTGTGGAATGCCGCTTCAACCTTGGCGAGCTCTCGCACCGGAAAAAGTTTCATGCGAGAGACAAACGCACGACCGTGTTTACGGACGAGTTCGTAGAGAATAATATTCCCAATCGTGTTGCCGAATGCACCGACGATGGCGACAGGGAGAAGTATTAGGTTGCCTTGTGCGATGAAGTATCCTGCGATGATGTAGAGTACCTGACTCGAAGGGAATGACACGGAACCGTTTGCAATCATTAAGAGAAAGATGGCGAGGTAACTGCCGCTCTCTATGAGGAGCTCGATGTTTATGTCAGGCATGCTGTCATAATAGCATGATGGAGTTTTTTTCTCGCTTTTTCCCTAACTATCATCTATTCGTAGTCATGACTACGAATAGATGATAGTTAGGGAAATCTCGATAATTGCGTAAGGGATGGTACCATAGGGGTATGTTAAATAGTTTCTATACCCAAGACACTAACCAGGCGCTTCGAAAGCTCAGGGTTCAGTATGGAGTGTTGGGAATTTTTCTTGTTGCGAACATTTTTATTTGGACGGCAGTCGTGCGCGCAGACAGAGCAGGAGTGCTTACGGTTGCGTTCCTTGATATCGGACAGGGTGATGCTATTTACATTGAAGCACCAAACGGCAATCAAATGCTTATTGATGGCGGACCATCGTCGGGGGTTGTGCTCCGGGCCCTTGGGAAGGTGATGCCGTTTTATGATCGCTCCATTGACCTCGTCATTGCGACGCATCCTGACCAGGATCATGTGGGTGGGTTGCCTGCCGTGCTTGGTCGTATGAATGTCGCTAATATTGTGACAACGGAAAATATTTCTGATACAGGCGCGTACGCCGCATTTGAAGAGGCAATACTTTCAGAACACGCACGACGTATTCGTGCGCGCACGGGGGAGCGCATTATTCTTGATAAAGGTGTCGTCCTTGAGATTTTGTTTCCCGACCGTAATACGCGGGGCTGGGAGACCAATACAGGGTCCATTGTCGCGCGACTATCGTATGGCGATACATCATTTTTATTGACGGGCGACTCACCGCTGGCAATAGAGAAGTATTTGGTAGGTAAAAAGGGCGGAGCGCTTCATGCTACCGTCCTCAAACTTGGCCATCACGGCTCGCGCACCTCAAGTTCTCGAGAGTTTCTGTCGGCGGTCAACCCAGAATACGCCATTATTTCTGCAGGACTGAATAATAAGTATGGGCACCCCCATAAAGAGGTCACGGACCTGCTCGACGAACTGAAAATCCCCGAACTCTCAACCATTGACCATGGAACGATTGTTTTCAAAACCGATGGTGAGGATATGCGCGTGGAGTAACACCACTTGGGAGTTCGACTCCCAAGTGGTGTTGATTTAGTTGTACACAGTTATTTTCAATAATTTGCTTGCCAAGGGTACAGGGGGGGGGCTATACTAAAGGGTATGAATAAACACATTTTCCAATCCGCCAAGGTCATCTTACTCGCCCTAGTACTCTCCATCGGTATCTCCTACGTCTCCGCCTGGACGGCACCTACCGTCACCCCACCCAATGGTAATGTAGCCGCACCCCTTAATGTAAGCAACACCGCACAAACCAAAGCAGGCAACATAACCGCAAACTACCTCATTGCTTCAAGTGAATCCAATGCACCAGTATTTAAGGATTCAAACGATTCGTCATATTTTCTGAACCCCAACGGGGACTCAATCCTTAGCAGTATTTATGCAACCAAAATCTGTTTTGGTGCTGACTGCAAGACGGCATGGCCTTCAGGAGGCGCTACCTATTCTGCAGGGAACGGCCTCTCTCTTACCGGTACCACCTTTTCAACTAACACCACCCAAACACAAGCTCGTGTTTCGGGGAATTGTGCCGTAGGCTCAAGCATTAGAGTTATCAATATGGACGGGACGGTATCGTGTGAGGCGGATGATGTGGGGGCAGGGGGAATGATGGTTTTTGCTGGGGACGGTTGCACTACGTGCCCTTACGGAGAATTCGAGGTGCCGGGTGGTTCAGCTTGTAAAGTAAAAGAATTTTCAGGAACCATTAGAGGAATATTGGTAGCGGGTACGGCTTGCCGACTGGATGGACCTGGTTCGATACCGTATGTGTTCTGGAGTTATTAATAAGGTTAAGGTTAAAAGAGCCATTAAAAGGGTCAGGAGCCTTTGTTTGTGGATATGGGGTTTAAACGTTGGACAAGTAAGTGAATTGAAAAACCCCGCCAATTGGCGGGGTTTTTGATGGGGAGTTTTACACAAACCTAATCTCGGTGTGCTTGCCGGCCTTCATGCACTTGGTGCAGATCTTGATGCGTGAGCCATCAGCAAGAGGCGCCCACTGAAGATTGGGGTATTTGCGGAGCATTCCCGTAGGGTTGTATTTGGTAGCACGGACGCGGTTCGAGTAGCGACCGGTGATGATGGTTCCTTTATTGCAGGTTGGACAGACTTTTGCCATATATGTATTTCTTAACTAGTCGGCTTATGCTATCATATATTCTACATTATGCAAGTCGAAACACTTTTTTTCCTCGTTATCCTCATTTTTTCGGTCATTATTCACGAAATAGCTCATGGTTATGTAGCTGAAATGCTTGGAGACCCCACCGCGCGCCTCGCGGGACGCCTCACCCTCAATCCTGTTCGTCATATCGATCCCCTTGGTTCAATTATTGTCCCCGCACTGATGCTTATTGGTTCGGGAGGCTCTTTTGCCTTTGGTTGGGCAAAGCCCGTGCCTTATAACCCTTACAATTTAAGGAACCAAAAGTGTGGAACGGTGCTTGTAGGAGCGGCTGGCGCGCTTGCCAATCTCCTCATCGCCCTCATTTTTGGCCTCATGATTCGCTATCATGCAGAACTCGGTATTATTCCAGGAACTCCATTTTTTGAGATTATTGGTACCATTACCTTCCTCAATATCGTTTTGGCGGTCTTTAATATGATTCCTTTTCCTCCTCTCGACGGCGCAAAGGTGCTCTTTTCAGTCTTGCCATACCGTTTTCAGCAAGTCCATGACTATTTAGAGCAAAACTGGCTCCTTTTTATCGTTTTTGTGTTCTTTTTTGCACAGTACATCATTCAGCCAATCTCAAGCTTCCTTCTGATGGTCATTACGGGGTTCAGTATTTAGTTTCAAAAGAAACAGGAATAAGAAGGACTTGCAATTTTTTGCGCTCCATAGTAGAGTAGTCATCACATATGCCGTCTTCGAAGGTGGCTAAATAATTTATTAGCGACGTAGAGTGAGAGAAATGGAAAGTACTCTTTTCATTTCCGAGCCGAGGAGCTAATATTGTACCAAATTTATATCATATGCCAACAGTAAGCCAATTAACCAAGCGTCCCCGCAAGACTCCTGTAAAGAAGTCTCGTTCTCAGGCGCTCCTCAAGAGCTTTAATAGTGTTTTGAACAAGCCGGTGTACCACAATTCACCATTCAAGCGTGGCGTTTGTACAAAAGTAACAACTACTACTCCAAAGAAGCCTAACTCGGCTCTTCGCAAGATCGCCCGCGTTCGCCTTACGAACGGTATGGAAGTCACCGCCTACATTCCAGGAGAGGGCCACAAACTCCAGGAACACTCAGTGGTTATGATTCGTGGAGGTCGCGTAAAGGACCTCGGCGGTGTACGTTATCACATTGTACGCGGTCGTCTTGATGCTACTCCCGTTGAGAAGCGTCGCAAGGGTCGCAGTCAGTACGGTGCAAAACGCCCTAAGGCAGGTGCTCCAGCAGCAAAGAAATAATATCTAATATATGCGCAGAAAAGTAACTAATCGTAATATTCCTAACGCCGACATTATGTACGGCTCGGTTAAAATTGAGAAGCTCATCAACTATGTGATGGAGGCTGGCAAGAAAAACACCGCACGCAGTATCGTGTACGGTGCCCTTGATATCATCAAGGAAAAGAACAAGGAGATTGAACCTCTTGAGGTTTTTGAACTTGCGGTAAAGAACGCTGGCCCCCTTATGGAGATCCGTTCACGCCGCGTTGGTGGTGCAAACTACCAGGTTCCTCGCGAGGTTCGTCCAGAGCGCCGCTTTGCCCTCGCTATGCGTTGGATTATCAACGCTGCACAGGCAAAGAAAGGCCGCCCAATGCGTGAGAAACTTGCAGATGAACTTCTCGCTGCTTCAAAGAACGAAGGTGAGGCAGTAAAGAAGAAGGAGAATACGCACAAGATGGCAGAGGCTAACAAGGCTTTCGCTCACTTCGCTTGGTAAAAAATACGTAATTTGAGCGCAGCGCTTCGTTGCCTGCGGGTATGAACCCACCCGCAGTACTTCATGTACAGCTCGTGGGTATCATACCCTTGTCGCCTCGCGCTGCATCTCAAATAACGTATTTTTTGTAGGATTGAAATTTTTGTGAGGATTGGCGCCTTGTCTTCCACTCAAAATTTCGCGTCCTTGGGTTGGTTTTGGTTCCCGACTTTTAACTTTAGACTTTTAACTTTTAGACTTAATTATTATGGACAGAGATTACCCGTTGGAGAAAGTGCGCAATTTTGGAATCATCGCTCACATCGATGCAGGCAAGACGACAACGTCTGAGCGTATTTTGTTTTACACGGGTATGACCCACAAGATCGGTGAGGTTCACGAAGGTGAGACCACGACCGACTGGATGGAGCAGGAGCGTGAGCGCGGTATTACGATTACTGCCGCAGCTATTACGTGTTTCTGGAACAAGACGGACATGCCTAAGGCTCAAGAGAACCTTTCGCGTTTTAATATTATTGATACCCCGGGCCACATCGACTTTACCGTAGAAGTAAAGCGTTCACTCCGTGTACTCGACGGCGCGGTAGTCGTGTTCGACGGTGTTGCTGGCGTAGAGCCACAGTCAGAGACCAACTGGCGTTATGCCGACGAGGCGAGTGTTCCACGTATTTGTTTCATCAACAAGCTTGATCGTACCGGCGCTTCTTTTGACCGTTCATACGCATCAATTCTTGATCGTTTGAATACCAAGGCAGTTCGTATGCAGATTCCTATGGGACTTGAAGATGAATTTGCCGGCGTGGTAGACCTCCTCAAAATGAAAGCCTACAAATTTGAGGGCGAGATGGGAATCAATGTTGTCGAGATGGAAATCCCTGAAAAATTTCAGGCAGAAGCAAAGAAGTTCCGCGGTGAACTCATCGAGCGTATCGTTGAGAATGACGAAGTTTTGATGACTGACTACCTTGAAGGGAAAGAGATCCCTATGGATGTTTTGAAAGCAACACTCCGCAAAGCAGTAATCAACAACGAAATCTTCCCCGTATACGCAGGCTCAGCTTTGAAGAACAAAGGAGTACAACTCGTTCTTGACGCGGTGGTTGACTACCTCCCTTCGCCACTCGACATTCCTGCGGTACACGGTATTGATCCTCGCACGGGCGAGACCATCGACCGCCACCCATCTGACAAAGAGCCGTTTGCAGCACTTGCGTTCAAGCTCCAAGCAGATCCATTCGTGGGACAGCTTACGTTCTTCCGTGTGTACTCAGGTACCGTAGAAGCAGGCTCATATATTTACAATGCAACGACCGGAGACAAGGAGCGTGTAGGCCGTATGGTGCGCCTTCAGGCAGATGCTCGCGAGGAAGTAAAGAAAGTGTACGCTGGTGAGATTGCCGCAATGGTTGGTCTCAAAAACACGAGAACTTCACACACACTTTGTGACGAAGCAAATCCTATTATTCTCGAGGAAATCAAATTCCCTGAGCCAGTTATCTCTCTCCGTATCGAGCCAAAAACAAAAGCGGACCAGGAGAAGATGGGTATGGCGCTCAAGAAACTCGCGGACGAAGATCCAACCTTCCGTATTTCAACCGACGAAGAGACGATGGAAACTATCATCTCGGGTATGGGTGAGCTTCATCTCGAAATTCTTGTTGACCGTATGAAGCGTGAGTTCAACGTGGAAGCAAACGTGGGCAAGCCACAGGTTGCTTACAAGGAGACCATCACGAAAGAGGCTGAAGGGGAATGTAAGTACATCAAGCAGACGGGTGGACGCGGTCAGTACGGTCATGTCAAGATTCGCATCAAGCCAATCGACAAGACCATCAAGATTGAGGACCTTCCAAAGAACGTCAAGCGTCGCGACGACCACTTCGAGTTCGTCAACGCCATCAAGGGTGGTGTCATTCCTCAAGAGTTTATTCCGCCAGTAGAAAAGGGTATTATCGAGGCGATGGACCGCGGTGTACAGGCTGGTTACAAAGTGGTAGATATTTCAGCCGAGTTGTACGATGGTTCGTTCCATGATGTTGACTCGTCAGAAATCGCCTTCAAGATTGCTGCCTCACAGGCATTCCAGGAAGCAGTTCGCCGTGCCGGCCCGGTTATCCTCGAGCCTATTATGAAGGTTGAGATTGTTATGCCCGAGCAGTTCATGGGTGACGTTGCCGGTAACCTCTCGTCAAAGCGTGCACAGATTGAAGGCATGGGCGAGCGCGGTATGATGAAAGTGTTGACCGCACAGGTTCCTCTTTCAGAAATGTTCGGCTATACGACATCTCTCCGCTCAATGACCGAAGGACGTGCGTCATCAACGATGGAGTTTGATCACTACGATATTGTCCCTGCAAACGTTGCACAGACGATTATTGACGCAAGGAAGTAAAGTCCACTCGCCGCTCCCTTTCCTGGTGCACGCATAATTTTTGCTAAAAATTTGCTCTGCTCGCGCCAGTCGCACTTGCGCAAGGCACCAGAAAATGAAACGTCTCGCTCTGAAAGGAATACAAAAATCCTCCGCCGTACGGCGGATTTTTGATTTGACATTGTATGTACGGTGTATATACTTACCTCATGACTACACTCAATGTACGTATTGATGAGAAAGTTAAAGAAAGAGCGATGGCGATACTCGCTGAACGCGGACTCAATCTCTCCACAGGCATCAATGTGTTCTTGCGCCAGGTAATCGAGGAAAAAGGTCTGCCTTTTATACCTGGAGATAGTGCTTTTTTGAGAAAAAAGTATGACCGAGAGGTTGTTTTTGCAAAAAAGGGCAAGACCTACAAAAACGCAAAAAGTCTAATGGCTGCAGCTCTTAAATAAGTTCAATATGTACGAGCTCGCTTTTGCTAAATCCTTCAGGACGTCAATCAAGAGGTTGTCACAATCAAAAGACAGTAGGATAATAAGTGCCAGACTCGAGGTTGTTGTCGAGAGCATTAGGCAGAGAAAAACCATCGACAGAAAGTATAAAGATCACGCTCTCCGTGGGGAATATCTTGGATACCGAGAATGCCACATCAAGCCCGATGTTTTGCTTTTGTATGAAGTAGATGAACAAATGCTTTTGGTGACGTTGGTCAATATTGGCTCACATTCTGAACTGTTTGGTTCATAAATATATTGTAGTATACTCAGTATTATCCAATGTTATGACAAACGAACAGAAAAGAGTATTTATTGTTGAAGATGATGAACATTTGGCAAAAGTGTACGCGGTGAAGTTTTCTCAAGAAGGAATTGCAACCTCATTTGCAGGGACGGGGGAGGGTGCCGTTTCGCGCATTGCGGCAGAAAAGCCTGACCTTATCATTCTCGACCTTATGATTCCCCGAAAAGACGGATTTACGGTTCTCGAAGAGATTAAAAAAGACCCATCTCTGGCAACAATTCCTGTGCTCATACTTTCAAATCTTGGACAGTCCTCTGATAAAAAGCGTGCGCTCGACCTGGGCGCGAGTGATTATATGGTTAAAATCGAGCATTCGGTGCAAGAGGTGTTTGATAAGGCAAAAAGCTACCTCGGTAAGTAGTCCACGACAGGCGTGGATTCTGACCATTGTTGACTCAGGCTTTAGGCAGCTACGCTACAGATTGTTTCATTGAAACGGATAGAGACACCAAGGAGTGGCGCTGATATTTCCTAGGCAATTGTAGTTTGAGCTCCCCGTTCCCTCGTTTACCCACCGCATATTTGCCCTTGTGCAAATGCCATTTAGTCTGGTAAGGCATATATATAGAGGGCCGTAAAATTGTTCACTCAGATAGGTTACTGGTTTTGCGGTTGGGAATGTTGGTAGATATGTTTCAAGTGCTGTTTTTAGCCCAGAGTTCTCCCAATAAGAGGAGTTTGAAGTGCAAAAACCATCTGGTGGATAAGATCCGAGACAGTAGGTACTTACCGTGTCTCCTGGGTCAGGGAGTCCACCACTAGGGCTATTGAGTCGATAAAGCTCTATGGCGTTGCGGTACTCCCTCGCAACAGAAAGAACTTGTGTATTTGTGGCTTTTTGCCGTGCGGTGTTTACTGCACTCAAGACGACTGACGAGAGTAAACTCACAATAGATATAACGACAAGGAGCTCTATCAGAGTGAATCCCGATTGCCGCATTTGCTTCATATTTGAAATTATAGTCTACTAAGAAATAAAGACCAAATTATGGCACCCCGTCGCGCCCAAGCCCTTGACTATTATTGTCATTCTGGTAAGATATCTCCTGTATCGCACTAATTTGTTTTTGCGGTACTTTTTTATCAGTTTTACTTAATTTTCTCTTGTAATTAAAGGTTTGTCGGGATTTCTCGTGTCCAAACCTTTTATTACAAGAACAACAAACATATGGCAGAAGCATTCGATCGTTCCAAGCCGCACGTTAACGTCGGTACTATTGGTCACGTTGATCACGGCAAGACAACCCTTACAGCGGCTATCTTGAACGTGCTCAACCTTAACGGAAAGACGGTAAAGATGAAGTCAGTTGACCAAATCGACTCAGCGCCTGAGGAAAAGGCCCGCGGTATTACAATCGCGCTTTCACACAACGAGTACTCAACTGATGCACGTCACTACGCGCACATCGATGCTCCAGGTCACGCTGACTATATCAAGAACATGATCACGGGTGCCGCACAGATGGACGGCGCTATCCTCGTGGTTGCTGCAACGGACGGTGTTATGCCCCAGACACGAGAGCACATCCTCCTCGCAGAGCAGATTGGTGTTCCAAAGATCATTGTATTCCTCAACAAATGCGATATGGTTGATGACCCAGATCTTATTGAGCTCGTTGAAGAAGAAGTTCGTGACCTTTTGACCAAGTACCACTTTGATGGCAAGAACGCACCGGTTATCCGTGGTTCAGCTCTCAAGGCAGTTGAGGCTACCTCAGCTGACGACGAGTGGGCAAAGAAGATCATGGATCTTGCAAACGCACTCGACACCTACGTTCCTGTTCCAGAGCGCGACACGGCAAAGGCATTCCTTATGCCAGTAGAAGACGTATTCTCGATCGAAGGTCGTGGTACGGTGGTTACTGGTCGTATTGAGCGCGGTGTTATCAAGGTTGGTGAAGAAGTTGAAATCGTTGGTATCAAAGACACGGTAAAAACAACCGTTACCGGTATCGAAATGTTCAACAAGTCACTCCAGGAAGGTATGGCAGGCGACAACGCCGGCATCCTTATCCGTGGTATCAAGAAGGAGGACATTACTCGTGGCCAGGTTCTTGTAAAGCCAGGCTCAGTAACTCCTCACACCGAGTTCGAGACTGAAGTATACGTACTTTCAAAGGAAGAAGGTGGACGTCACACGCCATTCTTTAACGGTTACAAGCCTCAGTTCTACATCCGTACAACGGACGTAACGGGTGATACAAGCCTCCCTGAAGGTACCGAAATGGTTATGCCAGGCGATACGGTTAAGCTTAAAGTTAAGCTCATTGTTCCCGTTGCTATTGAAGAGCAGCAGCACTTCGCTATCCGCGAGGGTGGACGTACGGTAGGTGCCGGCGTTGTTACTAAGATCATCGCCTAACTAGTAAAAAAGGAAGGTCTGGCCTTGAGAATTTGGGCTAAGGCCAGACCTTGATAACCTCTATGACAAAATCTGTAAAAGAAAAAGATGTAACTCACAAGCTCCGCATTCGTGTGCGTGCGTATGAGAACAAAGTGCTCGACAACTCAGTCAAGCAGATCATCGACACCGCACTTCGCTATGATGCAGAGGTCTTGGGGCCAACCCCACTTCCTACCGAGATCAAGAAGTACACCGTCTTGCGCTCAACGTTCATTTACAAGAATGCACGCGAGCAGTTTGAGATGCGTATTCACAAACGCTTGATTGACATCTTGAATCCTGCGGCAAAGGTTATCGAGGCACTCACAAACCTCTCACTTCCGTCTGGTGTCAGCATCGACGTGAAGATGATGTAGCTAGCGCTTCGCGCAAGTCAAAAGTTCAAAGTCAAAAAGTCGAAAAGTCGAAAGTAGGTGCGACAAAAGTTGATTATTAAAATACCAACAATCACATGCAAATGTAGATTGCAATGGTTACCGTAAATTACCGTTATGAAATTTATTCTAGGAAGAAAAGAAAATATGGTGACGTTCATCGGCAACGATGGATTGGCTACTGCCGCAACGCTTCTTGCTGTTGGGCCAGTAGTTATCACCCAAATCAAGAACAAAGCTACTGACGGCTACGAAGCCGTACAGATTGGTTTTGGTACCCGTGCTGCAAAGAATATTTCGAAGGCAGTGCAGGGTCATACCAAGGACCTCGGCTCGTTTGCTGAGATTCGTGAGTTCCGTGTTGACGACTCAAGCGCATGGGAAAAGGGAGACACGCTTGATGCCTCACTCTTCACCGTAGGTGACGAGGTGACCATCTCGGGTACTTCAAAAGGTAAGGGCTTTCAGGGTGTGGTCAAGCGTCACGGGTTCCACGGAGGTTCACGTACGCACGGCCAGAAGCACTCGGAGCGTGAACCAGGCTCGATTGGTTCAACCGGTCAGCAGAAGATCTCAAAAGGTCGTCGCATGGGTGGCCGTATGGGTAGCGATCGCACCACGATCAAAGGTTTGCGTGTACTTGGGGTCGACACTACCAACAACAAGATCCTCGTATCAGGCTGCGTGCCTGGTATCAAAGGGGCCCTTCTAGAAATTAAGGCATAATACATACTACTATGGAAGCAATCGTATACAGCACAAAGGGTAAAGAAGCAAGAAAAGTTGCCTTAAATGAAAAGATTTGGGGTCTCTCATGGAACGCCGACCTCGTACATCAGGTGGTTACTTCGATGCGCGCAAATGCACGCACAGGTACTGCTGCAGCAAAAACACGTAGCGATGTATCGGGTGGTGGCAAAAAGCCATGGGCACAGAAGGGTACTGGTCGCGCACGTCACGGTTCAAGCCGTTCACCTATTTGGCGTCACGGAGGTGTGACCCATGGTCCACTCGCTGAGAAAGACTACAGCAAGAAAATCAACAAGAAGGTACGCGCCAAGGCACTTTACACCGTTCTCTCGGAGAAGCTCCGCAAGGGCGAGATTATGTTTGTTGATGATATTGTTATGAAGGCGCCAAAGACCAGCGAGGCAAAGGTAATTCTTACCAATCTCTCAGAGGTTAAAGGTTTTGAGAAACTCATCACCAAAAAGCGCAATGCGGCGTACTTCGCAATGGCTGAAAAGTCAGAGGTAGCAGCAAAGAGCTTTGCAAACTTCGGCAGCATTGATTTCGATGATGTAAAGAACATGAACCCTATCGATCTCTTGAACCACAAGTACATTGTAATCGTAAGCCCAGAAGCAGCGGTCGGCTTCATTGAGGGTAAGATTGCAGCTAAATAACAATACTTCTATGGCTATTTTCCAAAAAACAACAGAAAAGAAGGTTGCAAAGAAACAGAACGAGAGCAGTCTTGGCGCTCGTGCAGACGCACTCGTGCGCCCACACATCACCGAAAAAGCAGCAATCCTTGCAGAAAAGGGAACCTACGTTTTTGTAGTTTCACCAAAGACCAACAAGATCGAGATTGCCAAGGCAGTCGAGATACTTTACGGTGTTACTGCCGTCAAGGTAAACATCGTAAACCTCCCTGACACCAACGTTTTTGTACGCAATCGTCGTGGCGTAAAGGCAGGTGTGCGCAAGGCACTCGTTACCTTGAAAAAAGGCGATAAGATTGAGCTTATATAATTACTATGAAAAAGTTTAAACCAACAACACCATCACTTCGCCAGACGGCAATCGTTACATACCGCGGTGTGCTCACCACGAACGAACCGCTCAAGTCTTTGACCCACGGTTTTAGACGCGGTAGTGGACGCAATGCATTTGGTCGTATTACGACACGCCACAAGGGTGGTGGACACAAGCGTTCATTCCGTGAGATTGATTTCCGTATGGAAAAGGTTGGCATTCCTGCAAAGATTGAGACCATCGAGTACGATCCAAACCGCTCTGGTTTTATCGGTGTCATCTGCTACGCAGATGGAGAGCGCCGTTACAACCTTCTTCCCCACGGACTCAAGGTGGGCGACACGATTATGACTGCAGAGGATGCACCCGTAAAAACGGGCAACCGTATCCCTCTTCGCAAAGCTCCTGTCGGAACATTTGTATTTAATATTGAACTCCAGCCACAAGGTGGTGCACGCATCGCTCGCTCAGCAGGAAACTACGCTGAAGTGGTGGCAAACAACGCCGGACAGACACATTTGAAGATGCCTTCAGGTGAGATTCGTAAGGTCTCAGAGAACGCATGGGCTTCGATTGGTGCCGTATCAAACGAAGAATACAAGCACCGCAACCTCGGTAAGGCAGGTCGCTCACGTTGGCTCGGTATTCGCCCAACGGTGCGTGGTTCAGCGATGAACCCGGTAGACCATCCATACGGTGGAGGCGAAGGACGTCAGGGTCGTGGTACCAAGCGCCCTAAGACCAAGTGGGGTAAGGTTACTGGCGGACGCAAAACTCGTTCTCCAAAGAAATACTCAAACAACCTCATCGTCGCTCGTCGCAAGACCAAGAAGTCAAGGTAATACAAAAAAGACCGCCCTTTGTACGAATGGCGGTCTTTTTTTGTAGGGGCTATCACATAGTATTGCTGTATATCGTTAGCTATCATCTATCTGTAGTCATGGCCACAGATAGATGATAGAGGATTTATGGTCCGCTCAAGCATTATTAAACCGCAGTAGGAACATAACCTATTTGTAGTCATAGCTACAAATAGGTTATGTTTTATAGTGACAGGTTAAAAGAAATATAAAAGTTATCCACACCATACCTCGTTTGTTTGAATTTTGGGTGGTATACTATATTTATACATTTTTTAATTTATGAAAACATTTTTTACCCACCAACTTCGTGCCGTGCTTGCTGCCG
Source organism: Candidatus Yonathbacteria bacterium RIFCSPLOWO2_01_FULL_47_33b (assembly GCA_001823575.1). Classification (GTDB taxonomy): domain Bacteria; phylum Patescibacteriota; class Minisyncoccia; order Phycocordibacterales; family UBA1550; genus UBA1550. The sequence goes on from MHUW01000001.1 coordinate 27,335, forward strand.
TGACCATAGGTGCATTGCTTGCCGTTACTTATTTTTCAAATCAAAGTTTCCTCAAGACACCACACGCTGAGTCAGCAGTTGTCTCAAACTCTAATGTCTCTGGTTGGGTGTGGAGCCTAGGGACAGGAACAACCCCAACAGGGGATAATCCCTCAGGTCCTTATTCGGCAGTTAGCGGTAGTAATCCGGGTCTTGGGTGGGTTAGCTTCAATAGTACAAGTGATGCGTCATCGCAGGGATACGGGGTAAAAGTAGACACTGCAACGAAAGGAGCGAGCGGGATAGGGAATTTTTCGGGGAATGCTTGGATAGGAGACATGGATCCAGCTACTGCTCCAAGTGGCTCTAATACAGGATGGATTTCATTTGATCGTACGGAGACAGGGAATCCTCCTTCAGATGACCCTGGCAGCGGTTCAGGGAGGATCGCTCAGGTTGCGTGGTCAACAGGAAAAGTGACAGGGTGGATGCGCGCACTTTCTGCTTGTGATCCAAGTTGTGCAACAAACCAAGGGGCAGGGGCAAACAGCGGTGGTTGGGATGGCTGGATAAGGCTTTCAGATGACGGTAATCCAAACGGTTGGGCAGGGAATGGTGTTAAAATTACTGCCAATAAATTTAGTGGTTACGCATGGGGTGGAGATGTTGTAGGCTGGGTAGATTTTGCGCCAAAGATTGGTGGAGTGAGTGTTGGGCCAGTAGTTGGGGTACCGCCATGTACAGCAGCCATCATAAATGGTGGTGGAGGAACATGGGGGTCGTGTCAGGCACTTCCTTCGTCAACATGTGTGGCACCACCTGCTACAAAGTTTATTGCAGGCGGCGGTATCAGAGTTGGAGCATGTACCACAGGTGGTACCACAACGGGGTCGTGTGATGTCACTGTGACATGTACTGTCCCTGTTGTAGTGGTCCCCCCGCCGTCAGGATGTAATGCTAATCCTGCTTGTGATAGTGGAGAGACGCCTATTACGTGCCCGAGCCAGTGTAAGGTGAAGTTCAAGCAGTTCTAATTTAGTATAGTAAAAAGGTCAAATCGGACGGCACTTCCCTTGCTTTTTAAGCAAGGGAAGTGCCGTCCGATTTGACAATATTCCTCAATTTGGTAAGATGCAAAGCGAGCTCATCCGAGCTTGTTTTGTTTAGGCCCCGCCTTTATCAGGTGGGCCACAAATTACGTTATGACACGATCACTCAAAAAAGGACCACATATTGACCCAAAGCTTCTCAAAAAGATTGAGGGTAAAAGCGCGCAGACTGAGCCTATGATCAAAACTTGGTCACGAGCAAGTCAAATCACCCCTGAAATGGTAGGGTTCCTTTTTGGCGTGTATAACGGTAAGACTCACCTCGAGGTCCGCGTGACCGAGGATATGGTGGGTCACCGACTCGGAGAGTTTTCTCCTACGAAGAAATTCGTTCGCCACGGCGGTAAAATGCAGAAGGAACTTGAACAGAAGAAGAAGGAAAGCGAGATCGCTGCTGCCAAGGCTGCCAAATCAGAAACTCCTGCAGCAAAGAAGAAATAATATATGAAAGCATATCTCAAAAGCTATCGCCAAGCACCACGCAAGGTCCGCCTTGTAGCAAATCTTATGAAAGGTAAGACGGTGGAGCGTGCCATCAAGGAGCTTGAAGTTCTTCCAAAGCGCGCATCACTCCCTATGTTGAAGCTTTTGCTTTCTGCAGTGGCTAACGCAAAAGAGAACGACGGCGTAGCTCAGGCTGATCTTTTTGTAAAAGAAGTACGCGTTGACCAAGGTACCATCCTCAAGCGTTTTATTCCAAAATCACACGGTACCGCATCACCCATCCACAAACACACCAGTCATGTTATGATTGAGCTCATCGCTAACGCTGAAGTCGAAAGTGGAAAGTCAAAAGTCGAAAGTAATACAAATGCCGACAAGCCAAAGGCAGTAAAAAAAGCTGCTCCAAAAAAGAAGGCAGTAGCCGCAAAGAAATAATATGACACACATCGTACACCCATTTGCCCATCGTTTAGGAATCATTCGTGATTGGAAGTCACGCTGGTTCGGAGCGAAAGAGGAGTACAAGGATTTCCTGAGAGGGGATATTCTTATCCGTAGTTTCCTCGACAAGCGTCTTCGTGGTAACCATATTGCAGGTGTTGAGATTGAGCGTAATGCAAAGACTTTTCGCGTTGTCATCAAGACTGCTCGCCCGGGTATGGTTATTGGCCGTGCTGGTGAAGGTTCCGTCAAACTCAAGAATGATATTTTGAAAGAAGCTGCTCGCAAGAAGTTGAGCATCCCTGCTGATTTCAAGCTCGATATCGAGGAGGTTCGCTCACCTGAGTCTAACGCTGCTATTGTTGCCGAGATGGTTGCCGAGGGTCTCGAGAAACGTTTGCCCTTCCGTATGATTTTGAAACAGACCGTAGAAAAGGTTATGGCAAATCGCGACGTCAAGGGTGCGCGTATCGCAATCTCGGGTCGCCTTGGTGGTGCCGAGATGGCACGCTACGAGCAGATTCGCCGTGGAGGTATTCCTCTTCAGACATTCCGTGCAGACATCGACTACGCAAAGAACACCGCACGCCTTCCTTACGGAGCTATCGGTATCAAGGTTTGGATTTACAAAGGCCAAATCTTTGCGGAGGGCAAGAAAAAGAGCCTTGCTGCACAGGGAGCAAATGCATAACCCTATTTAAATACACTACTATGTTATTCCCCAAGAAAGTAAAATACAGAAAATGGCAGAACGGACGCAAGAGCGAGGCCAAGCTTGCCGCACCTGAAACGCGTGGTATCACGCTTGCGTTTGGTTCATTTGGCCTCAAGGCTGAAACACCGGCACGCGTAAAGTCAAACCAGATCGAGGCGTCACGTAAAGTTATTTCTCGCACCATCACCAAGGTTGGCAAGATGTGGATCCGCATCTTCCCTGATCGTCCTTACACACAAAAAGGCGCGCAGGTAGGTATGGGTAAAGGTAAAGGTGAACTCCAGGGATACGTATTCGAGGTACGCCCAGGCCGCATGCTCTTTGAGGTTGACGGGGTCGACGAGGCAACAGCGGTAAAGGCACTTCGCAAGGCAGGAGCAAAGCTCCCCCTCAAGACGCGCATCGTACGCCGCACACAGACTGTATAACATTCACTATCATGACCGACATTAGCAAAAAAAGCACAGAGGATTTGGTAAAGACCATCGACGAAAAGAGGGAGGAGCTTCGCTCAATCCGTTTTGATCTTGCTGGCAGCGCCAAGAAGAATACCAAAGCGTCAGTGCTCGCACGAAAGGAGGTCGCTCGTACGATGACAGAGCTCAATGCTCGTAAAAATGTAGCTCTATAATATTACTATGGAAACAAAAACAACAACAGGAAAGAAGCTTCAGGGGGTCGTCGTCTCAGACAAGATGATGAAGACCGTTACGGTTCTCGTAAACCGCTTCGTGAAGCACCCTAAGTACGGCAAGTACACGAAGATCTCCAAGAAGTACAAGGCGCACGATGAGGCTGGCGCGTACAAGATGGGGGATGAGGTCATCATCGCAGAGTGTCGCCCTATTTCAAAGGGTAAAACCTTTACCGTCGTCGGCAAGAAGACCGCGTAATACACACGCACACGTGAACGCATAACGAAACTACTATGATTCAACCACAAACAATCGTCAAAATAACAGACAACTCCGGCGGAAAGATCGGTCGCGTATTCAAGGTGCTCGGCAGCTCAAAGAAGCGCTACGCTATGATTGGTGACCTCGTTGTTCTCTCGGTGCAGGTTGCAGAGCCTCGCAAGTCAGTCAAAAAGAAGGATGTGTTGACGGGCCTTGTTGTTCGCACGCGCAATGCATACCGCCGCAAGGACGGATCATATATGCGTTTCGATGACAATGCGGTGGTTATTGTTGACCGCGCAAAGAAGGAGCCAAAGGCAGGACGTGTTTTTGGTCCTATCCCTCGCGAGATTGTTGAGGCAGGATACCAAAAGGTCGGTTCTATCGCCCCTGAGGTCGTTTAATCTATTTTTATATCACTACTATGAAGCTTAAAAAAGGAGACAAGGTGGTTATCATCACCGGCAAAGATAAAGGAAAGAAGGGAGCAATCCTCGAGGCACTTCCTCGCGTAAATCGCGTGGTGGTTGAGGGAGCAAACATTGCAAAGATTCACGAGAAGGCGCGCACCCGCGGTGCCGCAGGTCAGATTGTAGAGCGCGCAATGCCTATTCATGCATCAAACGTGATGATTATCGACCCTAAGAAAGATGTTCGCACTCGTGTCGGCATCAAGGAGATTGGCGGCAAGAATGTCCGTGTTACAAAGAAGAGTGGATCAGAGCTCAAATAGTTTTTAATATCATGACATCAGCTATGAAATCAGTAAAAGAAAAGCAAGCACAGGCCTTTGAAACCATGAAGGGTGAGTTTGGCTACACCGCAAAGCTTGCAGCGCCACGCTTGGTAAAGGTGGTTGTTTCTGCTACAACTGGCCGTTCAAAGGACAAGAACCGCAACGAGATGGTGATGGGACGTCTTGCAAAAATTACCGGACAGAAACCTTCTCTTCGTGCCGCAAAGAAATCTATTGCAGCATTCAAGCTTCGCGAAGGCGACAAGATTGGTGTTGCGGTAACACTCCGTGGCGCACGTATGGTTGGTTTTCTCGACAAGTTCTTCAATGTTGCTATTCCTCGTACCCGTGACTTCCGTGGTTATGAAAAGAAGAGCGTTGACGAAATGGGCAATCTGACCCTCGGCGTCAAAGAGCAGTCAATCTTCCCTGAGACTACTGACGAAGAAATCAAGGACCTCTTTGGTTTGGCCGTAACAATCGTTACGACCGCCAAGAACAAGAAAGAAGCAACACGCTTCTTTGAGCTCATCGGAACGCCATTTAAGAAGTAAAGACCTCGCTCCAAGGTGAAATGCGTGCAAGGCACCAGGAAATAGAACGACTCGCTCCAAGGTTGAAGGAATAACAATATTTATATATAAAAAACCCGCTCACTGAGCGGTTTTTTTGCGCTTGCTCCTACACCTATTTTTGTATTATTGCATCGTGTTTTCGCCATTTTATTTATTTTATACAATTTCTTACAATAAACATTTCTGTGGTATGGAATGAATGCAATAAAAACACTATACAAAAATAGGTGTGGGAGCTTGCATTTTCTATAAATATGTGCTATACTTTTTATAGTACTTAATTACGGGCGTAATTAAGAGTACCTTTTGAAGGAGATATCGATGATAGCACTTGGCGATTGCTGTGGGTTTCAAATAGAAGCCTTTGACCCCAAAACAGGGAGGGTTAAAACTGTTGGCTCGGCTAGTCCAGAAGAACTTGCCAGTATGCTTACTGACGAAAGTTCTGATCCGGAGCAGGTCCTTGCAGGCCGCGAACAGGATGCACAAGAAGAAGCTGAAGCTACTCTGCAATACTGCTGAAACAGGCCGGTAGCACTCTCGATAATAACAAATCATTCCTTTCCCAAAAGAGCGCCTATACGACGCTCTTTTTTGTCCCTCGTTAACTTAAGCGGAGCCACTCGTGCAAAATCTAGGACTACTGCACCAAAAGGACGGTGCCGAGCGGTGCTTGACTATATTCCCCTATATGCTAGGATGCTCCTACAAGCCTTTGGATACAAGAGTTTGTGTGGAACTTTACTTAATCCGCGTTTCTCCTTCTTTGTGCAAGCTTAACCTAGTTTATTCTGGAGTAAGATTGCACGAAGAAGAATTAACGCGCGATATTGGTAAAACCACTGGTTTTTATTTAATTATGGCAAAAACATCAACAATCGTTCGCTCGCAAAAAGAGCCGAAATTTAGCTCACGCACCGTGCGCCGCTGTTTCAAATGCGGTCGTCGTCGCGGTTACATGGGTGATTTCGATCTTTGTCGCGTATGTTTCCGTGAACTCGCTAACGAGGGCAAGATCCCTGGCATCAAGAAGTCTTCTTGGTAATTCTCTACTATTATGCACGACCCAATCGCAGACATGCTCATCAGCATCAAAAACGCAGGCAATGCCGGAAAGTCAACGGCCGTTGTTCCTTTTTCTAAGATGAAGGAAACTATTGCAACCGTACTTTTCCAGAACGGATTTATCGCATCATACGCAAAGAAAGGCAAGAAGGTGGTAAAGACTCTCGAGCTCGGTATTGCCTTTGATGGCAAACAGCCTCGCGTAGCAAACGTTGCGCGCGTTTCAAAACCTTCAAAGCGTGTATACATCAAGGCGGCCGAGATTAAACTCGTCAAGAATGGTTATGGTCTTCTCGTGCTCTCAACTCCCAAGGGTGTTATGACCGGAGCGGAGGCGCGTAAAGCACAGGTCGGCGGCGAAGCACTCTTTAAAATCTGGTAATACTAAATATATGTCAAGAATCGGAAAAAAGGGTGTAATAATCCCAACAGGAACAACAGTTACTCAGAACGGCGCGACCATCACGGTCAAGGGTCCTCAGGGTGAGCTCGCACGTGACTTTGCTGGTCCCGTAATCATTACGATCACCGAGGGAGCAATCTCGTTCGAGCCAAAGAACAACTCAAAGGATGCTCGCGCGCTCTGGGGCACCTACGCTTCGCACCTCGTTAATATGGTTGCTGGCGTAAACAAGCCATTTGAAAAGAAGCTCATTATTGAAGGTGTTGGTTACAAGGTTGAGCAGCAGGGGAGTATCCTTGTGTTCAGTCTCGGTTTCTCGCACAAGGTTCCTATGGAGGTTCCTAAGGACGTAAAGGCTCTTGTTGAAAAGAACACCATCACGCTTTCTTCAATCAATAAAGAATCCCTCGGTTTGTTTGCTGCACAGATTCGTGCAAAAAAGAAGCCTGAGCCATACAAGGGCAAGGGTATTCGTTACTCGAACGAGGTGGTTCGCCGCAAGCAGGGTAAGAAGTCTGCATAATCTTCTGAAATTACTATGACTACTATAACTAGCAAAACTGAAAAGCGTATCCGTCGACACCGTCGCATTCGTGCGAAGGTAATTGGAACTGCAGAGCGTCCTCGCCTCGCCGTATTCAAGTCAAACCTCTACGTTTACGCACAGCTCATCGATGATATCAAGGGTACCACCCTCGCTTCATCATCAGACATGAGCCTCAAAGGTAAGACCAAGACCGAGCGCGCAAAGATGGCTGGTGAGGCTCTTGCCAAGGTTGCAAAGGCGAAGGGTATCACCCAGGTAACCTTTGACCGTGGTGGCTTTATTTACACCGGACGTGTACGCGCCCTCGCTGAGGGAGCACGCGAAGGCGGCTTAGCATTTTAATATCATATGACCGAAAATACGACACAACAGAATACTGAGGTGAAAGCAGGCGAAGCAAAGCCAGCAGCAGCTCGTTCGTTCGGAGGTCCTCGCGCTGCTGGTGCATCACGCGGAGGTGCTTCACGTGGTCCTGCTCGCGGAGGTGCGGGTGCAGGACGTGGTGGTGCTGGCGCACGCAAGGGTGGTCCTCGCGGTGCTGGTTTCGAGCGTGCAAAGCCAGAGTTTGATAACAAGCTCATCCAGATTCGTCGCGTTACCCGTGTGGTTGCCGGCGGTCGTCGCTTCTCGTTCTCTGTTGCTATGGTTGCAGGTAACCGCAAAGGTTCGGTTGGTGTAGGTATTGGCAAGGCTGCCGATACTGCAGCAGCTATTGAAAAGGCAATGAAGAACGCCAAGAAGAATATGATCAAGGTGCGTCTTGTTGGTGAGATGATGATTCCTCACGAAGTCGAAGCAAAGGAGGCTTCAGCACGCGTGATGATCATGCCCGCTCCTGGCCGTGGTATGGTAGCAGGTAGTTCAGTACGTAACGTACTTGACCTTGCTGGCATCAAGAATGTCCGCGCAAAGATCCTTTCAGGCTCAAAGAATAAACTCAACAATGCTCGCGCAACGGTAAAGGCTCTTGAGCAGCTCCGCGCAAAAAAGCCTTCAAAGGCAGAGGTAGAAGCAAAATAATCTCCTTATTTAACATACGATACTATGCAGGCACATGAACTAAAACCAAAAACAAAGCTTAAGTCCAAGAAACTCGTTGGGCGTGGTGGCAAACGTGGCAAGACCTCGGGTCGTGGTACCAAGGGTCAAAAGGCTCGTGCCGGACACAGCATCCGTCCCGCAATGCGTGACATCATCAAGAAGCTCCCTAAGAAGCGCGGTGAAGGTGTTTCACGTAATCAGTTCAAGACTGAGGCAACTAACGAAGCGGTTATCAATATTGGCGTATTGAGCACCGTGTTTGCATCGGGTGATCGCGTTACCCCAAAGACTCTCCTTGAGAAGGCGCTCATCGAAAAGAGGGGCAACAAGGTTCCTACTATCAAAATCCTTGCAAAGGGTGAGCTTGATAAAAAACTCGATATCCGTGGATGCGCTATCTCTGAAAGTGCAAAGGCTGCCGTCGAAAAGCTTGGGGGTACGGTAAAGTAGTCAAAAAGTCGAAGGTCAAAAGTCCATAAAGAGAATACAAAATCCCATGAACACACTCCTACGAAAATTGAAGTTAATGTTTGGAGATGCGGTGCTCCGTCGTCGTGTACTCTTTGTACTCGTAGCGCTCGTTATCTTCCGCGTACTCGCGAATATTCCTATTCCTGCAGCTGCAGGACAAAATCTCGCAGGGCTCCTTGCGAATGATCAGGCGCTTGGCTTTTTGAATCTCCTTACGGGTGGTGGACTTTCGGCTGTTTCTATTGTGATGCTTGGCGTTGGTCCGTACATTACGGCGTCGATTATCATGCAGCTTATGACGATGATGTCGCCAAAGATGAAGGCGATGCAGCACGAGGAAGGGGAGTTCGGTCGTCGCAAGATGACACAGTACTCACGCCTCCTTGCTGTGCCTCTCGCACTTGTTCAGGGATACGGTCTCATCGCATACCTTGGCAAGCAGGGGATTCTTGTTGGTCTTACGCCATTTGAAATGCTTACGAACACGCTCGTGGTAGCAGCAGGTTCACTCCTCCTTATGTGGATTGGTGAGCTCATTTCAGAGTTTGGTATCGGTAACGGTGTCTCACTCATTATTTTTGCCGGTATCGTTTCGAGTCTCCCTGCTCGTGCTGCAGAACTTGCTTACACATTTAATGTTGCACAGATACCTCTTTATATTGGTGCTCTCGCCGCAACATTCGCGGTGGTTGCTGCTGTTGTCTTTATTACAGAGGCAGAGCGTCCAGTTCCGGTAACCTATGCCAAGCAGGCACGTGGTGGCCGTACTATTGGTGGCACAACACAGACTTATTTACCACTTCGTGTAAATCAGGCTGGCGTTATTCCTATCATCTTTGCGCTCTCAATCCTTATTTTCCCAACGGTTCTTGCTAATGCTCTCGCTACGATGGGTAACGGCACGGTTCAGGCTATTGCGCTTTCTGTCCAGAAAATACTTGCAAATAGTTGGGTAAACGGCTTCTTGTACTTCGGTCTTGTTTTCATCTTTACGTACTTTTACACAGCAGTTACGTTTGATCCTGATGCTATCTCGACCAACCTTCAGAAGAATGGCGCGTTCATCCCCGGCATTCGCCCTGGAGAGCAGACTTCGCAATACCTCGCAAAGATTCTTACGCGTATCACACTCGTAGGCGCCGTATTCCTTGGTACTATCGCAATCTTGCCACTTATTATGCAGGAACTTACGGGCGTTGCATCGCTCGCTATCGGCGGTACTGCACTCCTCATTGTTGTTTCTGTCGTGCTTGACCTCGTAAAGAAGGTGGATGCACAGCTCTCGATGAGAGAATACTAAGGGTAGGGGTTAGCCACGAGGCTTTAGATGCTAGTAAACACGGGCGCGAGGATAAAGCCCTCGCGCCCGTGTTCGTTTACTGCTACAATACCAACATGAATCTACAAACGGTCATTTTTATAGGGCGCTCAGGTGCAGGCAAGGGGACACAGTCCAACCACCTCAACACTTTTTTAGGTGAGCAAAGCAAAGAGGTGCCAGTGTTGTATATTGAAACAGGGGCATACTTCCGCAAATACGCACAAGAGGTAGGCTATACGTGGGATAGGGCACGAGCGTTTGGCGAGACCGGTAAACGTCAGCCGGAGTTTCTTGCAATCTGGATGTGGGCCAAAGCGCTTATTGATAATGTGCGGGACAAAGAGCACATTATTGTTGACGGCATGCCCCGCTCTCTTGATGAGGCAAAGATTCTTGATACCGCTATCTCGTTTTATGAACGCAATAACCCAACCGTAGTGTTTTTGAATGTATCGCGTACGTGGGCAGAGGATCGTTTGCGCGGACGCGGCCGACCCGATGATGTAAAGGCTGATGTGGTTGCACGAAGGCTCTCGTGGTACGACGAGGATGTAGCGCCTGCGGTGGAGTATTACAGAAATAATCCCGCATACCGTTTCCTTGAGGTTAACGGAGAACAGACACCCGAGGAAGTTTTTAATGATATTTTGGGCGGGCTTGAATTGATCTAAGTTTACGAAGGGCGGTCCTTTGTAAAGCATTACAATATATGACAAAGAAAGGAATGGTAAAAACTGAAGAGGAAATCGCAATTATTCGCGAGGGCGGCAAGCGCCTCGCGAATATTTTGCTTGCCATTAAAGACGCCGTAAAACCTGGTGTCACGACACGAGAACTCGACCAGCTTGCAGAAAAGTTGATGCGCGAAGGTGGCGATGAGCCCGCATTTCTACATTACACCCCTGAGGGAGCCTCTATTCCATACCCGGGGTCACTTTGTGTGTCGGTGAATGATGAAATTGTGCATGGAATTGGTGGCGACCGCGTACTGCAGGAGGGTGACATCATTGGTATTGATACAGGTATTAAACATAAAGGACTTTTTACTGACTCCGCAATGACGGTGGCAGTGGGGAAGATTGATGACGCTGCACAGAAATTGATAGATGTGACAAAGGGCGCGCTCGCTGCCGGTATTGAGGTCGCCCGTAGTGGTAAAACAGTCGGCGATATTGGTTACGCTATTGAAAAATACGTAAAAGACCATGGATTTGTCATTGTAGAGGAGCTCGGTGGACACGGCGTCGGGTATCATCAGCACGAGGACCCACATGTTGCCAACTATGGCGAGAGAGGGCAGGGAGTGCGCCTGAAACCTGGTATGGTGCTTGCTCTTGAGCCAATTGTGAACGAGGGCTCACGCTATATAGAACTCCTTTCCGATGGATACACGTTTGTAACCCGCGACCACAAACGCTCCGCACATTTTGAACACACCATCCTCATCACCGACGGCCCCGCCGAAATTTTAACGAAGGTTGGGTAAGTACCGCAACAATCTTGAGGAGTGTAAAGAGTTGTACGCTCATACTATCATCTATCTGTAGTCATGACTACAGATAGATGATAGTATGTAAGATATGATGAAAAAATATGAAAGGGGAGAGCTTGCCAAAGAAATACTCTTGGGTCTTGCGGCGGGAGGTTTTATTGTCGCGTGTCTTGCTATGCCAGGGCTTACCAAAATAATACCGCTTTTTAAACCAAAAGGAGCTAAAGATAGATACCGAATCAATCAAGCGTTCCAGAAGCTTCAGAAAAATAAGTTAGTAAATATTTACATAAAAAATGGCAATGAGGTGGTGGAGATTACTAAAGCTGGAAAGAAAAAAGTTCTCGAGTATAACCTTGATGAAATGAAGCTCAAAGTACCTCAAAAGTGGGATGGGTGGTGGCGCATTGTGATGTTTGATATTCCGCAATCAAAAAAGAGAGCGCGTGATGCAGTGAGTCGAAAGATAAAAGAGCTCGGTCTGTACCCGATTCAAAAGTCAGTCTTTGTATCGCCGTATCTTTGCAAGAATGAAATTGATTTTGTGGGAGAATTTTTTGGCGTGCGAGATCACATTATTTATATTAAGGCAAAAGAAATAGAAGGAGTACGTGAGCTTAAAAAGCATTTTGGTGTTTCGTGAGGTAAATGCATTGTATGTCTCCTCCTTTTTTGTTGCTATCATCTATCTGTAGTCATGACTATAGATAGATGATAGGGGGTGGGGTATAGAGTGTGCTCAAAAAATAGTTATCCACTCCCATTTTGCTTGCGGTGGGGGGCAACATAAAGGTATACTTGTGTGTATATGGAGACTGAGACAGTAGTACCACCACACAAGAAAAAGTTTTTGACACTTATTGTGCTCGTAGTAGTCATTATTTTTGTTGTGCTCGTAGTGAATCAAAAAAGAAATGTGGCGCCAACACCTACTCCGCAAGTCGCTGAACTTTCACAAGAACCTCAAAAAATAGATTTTGGCACTAATATGCCAACTGATTTTCCAACTGATATACCCGTCGAGAAAGGAGTAAAGGTGGAGCAGAGCTACAGTTTAAACTACGCAGGACAAAAACAATTAACGATCGTTTTCTTGTCCACCAAAACCGTTAAAGAAAACTATACCCTCTACGCCGATTTTCTTAAAAAACAAAACTGGAATATTTCCAACAAATATGAAAGTGCAAACGTATCTTCTTTGTACGGCACGAAAGAGAGTAATGATATCAACGTGACGATCAGTGAAAATATCTCGGCTGCGGGAGTGAAGTCGCAGGTAAGTATTAGTGTTTTGAAAAAATGATGAAATTAGGTCATTACAACTTGAGTATAAAGTCTTCACGGAGAATCTCCTCGCAAGTTTTTTTGCTGATTGCTACTATGTTATTTGCAGTACCCAACATTACATATGCGGAGGTAACTCAAGGCTGTTCACCTACTAGCTCTTCGTATGTGGTTCAAAGCCTTGATCGAAATCCATACAATGCTGGTGATACAATTACCGCGACACTATATTCACCACCACAAAATCTTACTACTAGAGGCGGAGGGTGGGTCGTGAGTATTTATGCAAAAGTTGATGGGGTAACTGGTCAATATTTTGCTACAGGAGAGCTTGGGGGGAAGACTCCTTGGACTGTTTCTACTCAGTTGGTTGCACCTGCTGGCTTAGGGCAACATTATGTGGAATTTGGCTTTTCGTCAGGGCATGGGGCTGGAGTGAGATGTAGTATTCCTTTTACCGTAGTCTCTCCTTCGGGCACCATAAATGTCTCTTCAAGTATCTCGTCCTCCTGGACAATCACCGGACCTGTAACCATCCCTGGCTCAGGAACTTCACAGTCCTCACCTTCACAGCCTGCGGGAGCCTATACTATCACCTGGAATCCTGTAGCTGGGCACACCACCCCTCCATCACAGAGCCTCACTCTTATTTCTGGGGGAATGATTACGTTTAGTGGGACATACACGGCGCTTGCATCATGCCCTCTCCCTTGGGGAGGAAGCATCGCAAGCGGTAATTCAACCACGGCATACCAGTCAGCTTCCGTAATGTCCCCACTAGCTTGTACCTCACAATCCCGCCTCTGTACCAACGGAACTCTTACAGGTACCTATGCAAACCAGAGTTGTGTGGTCAATCCTGCCTCAGTGTGTTCTAATGGTATCTGTGAAGCAGGAGAGAACCCCTTAACGTGTCCACAGGATTGTAAAGTTAAGATCAAGCAGTTTTAACCCTTCAAAACAAGCTCAGGATTAAAATATCGCGCTTTGGGCGCGATTTTTTGTTGTGTCGTGTGGTATAATTCATAGCATGAAAACAAACATGTACTGGGTGCAGGTGGGGGCGCTTTTGGTAGGGACGTTTTTTGCGTGGACGACCGCGGTAGTGGATTTTCTGCGGTTTTACCAGGCTGAAGGCACGCTCTTCAAGATCAATGATTGTTTGTATCCTAATCCTGTTACCACTCCATGCTTTTACGGAGCGATAGCTTTTGCTATTGCGCTTGGGTGGGCAATTTTAATTCTCAAAAAAGAAGGTGAAATGCGTCGTAAAAGTGAAAAATATCTCTCGTGGCTTTTGATAGCGGGAACAATCTTTGCGTGGACAAGTTTTGGGCGCCTAGTATACAATTTCTACACCGCACTCCCAGGGCAGGGAATCGGGTGTTCTGGAGTCCCTACGGCAAACCCCTTTACCACCCCCTGTTTCTTTGGGGCGACACTTTTTCTTATTGCACTCATCATTTCATTGGTCATTCTCGCCAAAGAAGCAAAATCTCAAGTACCTGTGGTATAATCTAGGGTAATGGCATTTTTTGGTTCTCGTAATGAAGAAATGAAACCTGTCGCAGAAGATGTGGCGGGTAAGTTTGCATCCCCCCAGGAGGAGGTTGCGTATCTACGCGCGCAGATTGCGGAGCGCGAGCGCATCGTAGGAGCCGAGGGGCAGACCCTCGAGCGCCCCGTTGTTGCACAGGAAAAAGTTGCAGAATATCGCGCGCAGCCTGTCGCGCAGGTCCTTGCTCCTGAATATCAGCTCAAGGCACACGAGCTTGAGGAAGGGGTTTTGAAGATGGGGAAAGAGCACGAGGAGACGATAGATGAGCTTGTGCGCGTGATGATGGAGCGTGGTATCAAAAACGCCCTCGCTATTTTGGAAAAACTAAACGACCCCCACCTCGAGGATGATTTCCATCGCTTCTTGGTACAGTTTCTTCTTGACGAAAGCATGGCAGGCAGTGTTTCAAAAGAGCGTGTACTGTTCCGTGCGCTCCGTATGCGTTTGTATGAGATCACCCTTCCACCTATTGACTCAAAGGGCGAGTCGCGCAGTTTTGCAGACCTTGTAACAGGGATGGAGCAGCTGTATGCAGGCATGCTCTCCATAGAGAACCCGTCAGCCGGATGGCTTGATGTGAAAAACTATTTTACCCTCGAGCTTGCACTCTCCAACTTTTCAAGCGAGATTGTCTTTTATGCTTCGGTGCCCACCGAACGTGCTGATTTGTTCGAGAAACAGGTCCTTGCTGTGTATCCTGATGCGAAGCTTCGTGAGCATAAAGAGGACTACAATCCGTTTAACGAGAAAGGAGTAACGCTTGTTTCGGTTGCGGAACCTGTCGGGAGCACGGTGTTTCCCGTGAAGACCTTTGAAGCGTTCCAGCAAGACCCGCTCAACGTGCTTTTGGGAGCGTTTGGGAAGATGCTTCATGAAGGAGAGGGGGCGTCGGTGCAGTTTGTTGTCAAGCCTGCTGGCAAAGTATTCAATGAGCATTACAAGAGTATTCGTGAGGAGATTAAAAAAGGCACACCAGTGAAAAAAGCGCTTGAACACACGGCGCTTCGCCTGACGACCGAGTTTGCTGCCGTAACCAAGGACATACTTTTTGGGGTTAAAAAGAAAGAGGACGCGCCAATCGACGAACATGCCGTGGAGGCTATTACCGAAAAGATTGCATCACCAATCGTTGATACAAATATTCGCATCGTTGTCTCGGCGGGTACTGAAGAACGTGCACGAGCAATCCTCACCGAGCTTGAAAGTGCGTTCAACCAGTTCACCAAGCCACAGGCAAACGGTATTGCGTGGAAGAGACCCGCAAAAAGCGATTTGATGCGCACTATCTATGAGTTTTCGTTCCGTATTTTTTCAGATAAATATAGTTTCCCTCTCAACCTCAAAGAGCTCACCACGATGTTTCATTTCCCTGTGTCAGCAACTACCGCAGCTGAACTCAAGGAGGCAAAGGCTGGCGTGGCACCAGCGCCGATGGAGATGGGGAACGAAGGTATTGTTTTGGGTAAAAATACCTACCATAACAAAGAAACATTGGTGCGAATGGGAAGAGAAGACCGCATGCGCCATACCTACGTCATTGGACAGACGGGTACTGGTAAGTCGCATATTTTGAAGACCATGATTATGCAGGACATCATGAATGGTGACGGTGTCTGCTTTATCGATCCGCATGGAAACGACGTGCAGGATATTCTTGCGCTCATTCCTCCCGAGCGAGCGGACGATGTCATCTATTTTGATCCATCGAGCACTGAGCGCCCCATGGGTCTCAATATGCTTGAGTATGACCACAGCAAACCCGAGCAAAAGACCTTTGTGGTGAACGAGATGATGGGCATTTTTAATCAGCTTTTTGATATGAAAGTGGGCGGTGGCGCAATGTTCGAGCAGTATTTCAAAAATGCCGCGTTCCTCCTGATGGAGGATACGAGCGAGCAGGCAACACTCCTCGAGATAACCCGCGTGCTTTCCGACAAAGCATTCCGTGATTTGAAGATTTCACGATGCAAAAATCCTATTATTGTGCAGTTTTGGGCGGCTGCCGAAAAGACGACCGGCGACCAAGGGTTGGCAAATTTCATTCCCTATATTTCGAGCAAATTCGACCCCTTTATTTCCAACGATATTATGCGCCCCGTTGTGCTGCAAAGGGAGTCATCGTTCAACTTTAGAAAGGTTATGGACGAAAAAAAGATTCTCCTCGTCAACTTGTCAAAAGGGCGTCTAGGCGACATCAATGCAAACCTGATTGGCCTTGTGTTGGTAGGCAAGATTACTATGGCGGCGCTTTCGCGCGTAGATATGTTTGGCTCGGGACAAAAGCCCAACGATTTTTATTTATACATCGACGAATTCCAAAATGTGACCACACCCTCAATTGCATCCATACTCTCCGAGGCGCGCAAGTATCGCTTGAGCTTGAACATCGCGCATCAATACATCGCCCAACTCCCCGACAATATCAGAGATGCGGTGTTTGGTAATGTGGGTAACGTGGCAGTGTTCCGTGTCGGGCAAGAAGATGCAGAGTATTTGGAAAAGAAATTCCTTCCGACATTTTCCGCACAGGATATCGTGCGCCTCGATAACCGCAATGCTTACATAAGTATGTTGGTAAACGGACAGCCGACAAAACCATTTAATATCGAGACGTTGCCGCTTGAGACGGGAAATCCCGCAATGGCAGAAAAGCTCAAACAACTCTCAGCGCTCAAGTACGGCCTCCCTCAAGAAGAAGTAAACGCCGAAATCTTTGCCCGCTATCGCCCGCAGGGGTAAAAAAAGGGGGCAACTTGACATATATATTAGATATATATAGGATATATATATGAATACACAAGTAATTTTTAAGATGGATAAAAAGCTCAAGGAGCGTGCGATGAAAAAAGCACGCGCTGAGGGCATCCCTTTTTCTGCGGTTCTCACGCTTGCCACGAGGTCTTTTGTGGAGGGTGGTCTTGCCATTGAGGCGGTGCAGCGCCAAGTATTGAATGACAAGACACGCAAAATACTCGATAGTGCCCTCAAGAATATTAGATTGGGTAAAAATCTCTCCCCGCAGTTTACCAACATGAAAGATATGGACGCATATCTCAATGCTCTTTAGGAGGAAAAGTATTCTTCTACAGAAACATTTTGAGAAGAGGTACGCAAAACTTCCCAAGAAAATCAAAGATGCTTTTAAGGAACGGAGGAATCTTTTTCTTGAGAATATGTAGGATCCGATCCTTGACAACCACCCTGTCGACAAAGCATATCCCGGCTGTCGCAGTATTGATATCACAGGAGACTATCGCGCGATATTTTTTGACGGGGACGAGGTAGTCACTTTTGTTGCCATTGGCACGCATGCGCAGTTGTATAAGTAATGCATTGACCCGCATGCTAGGACTATAGACGTATAAAACCCTATAGTACATTATACGTCTATAGTCTGCAGTTGAGGATTTTTCATTGACTTTATTTCAGGGGGGGGCATAATAAGGACATTATGGAAAAACAAAACTGGCAGGATGAGGCGATAAAAGATTCAGGCATCAAGGTTCCCGAATGGGAATTGGAGGGAACGGGAACGGAACAAAAAGAGGCACAAGAAGGCGCTGTGGAAGAAATGCCCAGCGCTGCCGAGACGCGTATGGCGGAGCTTGCTGCGGAGACACAGGCCGCAACACCTGAAAGCCTTGTAGAAAAGGCAGCGCAGACCGAGGCGCTCCGTGCTGAGATTGCCGAGATGGCGAAGCCGGAGCAGAAGCCTGCAGATGACCCAAGCCACAGGTATAATACTGTAACCGGTGAGCCGAACCCGAAATTCGCAGGAGTAAACACTCCCGAGCAATCAGAGAAATTAAACGCATTGCATCAAACAAAAAGAGAAAGGAATCAGTCCGCCAACACATTTTTTGCAGAAGAAAGAAATAAAGACCGTACATGGTGGCAAAAGATTACCGGAAAAGGAAAGTTGTCTGCTGAGGATGTTGCGCACGAGCAGGCGTTGAAAATGAATATCAAAGTAGATAAAGAACAGGAGATGAATAGTCTCTTTGGTATATCACGCACGAATACAGAGGTCTCTACTGAGGCAGTAATGGAGGTAAATAAAGGGATTAAAGAAGAACTTGAAAAACTAGGTGTTAACCTCGAGGCACTCAAAGAGAATGGTTTCAAGTTTGACCAAGAAGTTTTAACTAAAGAGAAAGAACCTGCGCTCGGTGCTTTGCGTGAAAAAATGGGTGGTGCTATTACGAACATTTTTGACAAGCTCGCAAAAATAGATAAAGAACATGTTGTAGGGGTTTCTGTTGTTGTTGGGCTTGTGGCGGCAATGGTCCCTGTGTTAGGACTCCATGATTTACAGGGAGTTATTTCAATGTTACCAGACAGTGTGTCCAATTTTTTGCAAAGCCCTGAGTTGGCTGGTAATCCTCTATGGTCGACTATTACCCCAGATGGAAATCTTTCGATGCCATCAGTTGAAAATTATATGCATCAGGTTGATGTGTTTAATGAAACCACCGGTGCAACTATTGCTGAATCTGGCATGGAAGGTAACCCTTTTGGCCAACCCGTAGACTTTCGAGACCCTAATATTCGTGCAAAATTTGTAGAAATCGCAAACTATGAGCAGGATCTACATAGGGTAGGGAGTGCATTTGCAAACCTTGCAACCATACCCGTGGTTATGGGGGCTGCTATACACGCTGGTAAAATCTTCGGCAAGATCGGAAAATACTTTATGGGAGAGAAGAAATAATTTTAATACACACTATGACACCAGAAGAAATTCAAAAAAAGATTGCGCAAGCTATGGAGAAGCTCTCACCAGAAGAGCAGCTGGAACTTCTCAAGACGCTTAACGGGTCAATAGAAGATATGAACAAAGCCATCACGGAATACTTTACTGATACACAGAAAATGTAGTTCTTGGGCACGATGGGAAAGTTGCCCGCACGCCCTTTTTCTGCTAAGATAGCCCAATCTTAACAGGTAATTATTGAATATTATGGCACATCCAAAAGAGGAGCAGGTACTTATTATTGTAAAGCCAGACGCAATCCAGCGCGGGCTTTTGGGCGAGATTACCGGTCGTTTTGAGCGCAAAGGACTCAAAATCGTCGGTATGAAGATGATCAACCTCGAAGACGCACTTCTTGAGGCGCACTATGCGCACATTGCAGACAAGCCATTTTTCGTGGGAATTAAAGCATTTATGAAAGCATCACCCGTCGTGGTAATGGTGCTCTCGGGTATCAATGCGGTTTCAGCTACCCGTATCCTTGTTGGTCCTACGAAGGGATATGATGCAGACGCCGGAAGTATTCGCGGAGATCTTTCACTCTCGATTCAATCAAACGTGGTACACTCATCAGACTCAGTGGAGAACGGCAAAGCAGAAGTTGCTCGCTTCTTTAAGGCAGATGAAATTTTTGATTACAAGAATTCAAATTTCGATTACGTGTACGCCGACGAGGCATTCTAATTAAATAACTCATGTGCTGTATTACAAAAACCTTGCCCCTACACTTTTTGGGGCATTGTTTTTTGTGAAGTCGTTAAAAATTTTGTGATAATAATTTAAATTCATAAACATCGGGTTTTTATCATGTTCCCAAAAACCAACTTCGCGATGCCCCAAAAGGTGGTGGGGCTTGCGTCGCTCAAGGTTTTTGTTTTGTGGTAAAAAACAATATTGCAAAAAAGAATACGAAGGTGTACAGTTAACGTAGGGTTATTTGAGATATTGACTCCTAAGTTATTGGCAAGGGAGCCTCATATTTTCATGCACCGTGGTGTGTGATTGCGGGCACCCACCTAGATTCTCTCTAGGGCCAATATCTACAAATAGCTCTAAGAAAAAAAACCCCTGCGCCTCTGCGTAGGGGTTTTTTCTATGACGATTTAGAATTTTTTGTTATACTGAGGTTGTGATTATTAATAAATAAGTTTTTTAGAAAATTATGCTACAGGTAATATTGGTTATTTTTGGTATTTTGATTTTAATAAAAGGTAAACTGAAGGTTTCAGACACCAAGGTTATCTCGAGACCGCAATCGACTTACTGGGGGCTGGTCGTGCTCGCCTACGCAGTTGGTCTAAATTTCGTTCCTGAGACCTTGGTTTACGGCATAGTATTTTGGATATCTCTTTTGGTAGTCTCCATAACCTTTGTAGTCAAAGGAGAAACAATTGCAGGTGTGGACATTACAACTAAGCCAACGGAAACAAAAAGAAATGCGATGATCTTACTAGGGTTTGTTGTAGTGCTTGTCGTCCTGTTCGTTTACGTCTGGAAGTTCTAGGTTCGTGCACAAGTAATTAGAAAAAACCCCTGCGCCTCTGCGTAGGGGTTTTTTCTATAAGCAAAGTATGCCACACCCATGTCGTATAATATACTATAGTATATTATACGACATGGGTGTGGCATACGTGGTCTAAATGCGATACAATAAACTTATGCAGCCACGTCCGTTTCCGGCATTACTACTTGTTCTTCTTGTGGCGATTGCGATCGTCAATGCTTTTGCGGAATATTACCACTGGTACTGGCTTATGCGGTGGTTTGATATCCCGATGCATTTTGCGGGGGGCGCATGGGTTGCAGGGGTTACGCTGTGGTGGAGGTTCTTTTCAGGGAGGTTTACTACGGCACCGCTCAACAAAAAGGCCATATTTGTATGGGCAATGATTGGTGCGATCGGCATAGGCCTCGCTTGGGAGGCATATGAGGCAATCATCTCCTGCCTTACCGTGGGGCGTATGAACGATGTGCTCGACACCATAGGGGACCTTATTTTTGATATCTTGGGCGGATTGGTGAGTGCGGTGACACTGTGGGTCTATACATATAAGAAACAATAATTATTACAGCTATGAGCACAATGAAACTTGGATTTTACGGCGCGGCAGGGGAGGTGACAGGTTCGAATCACATGCTCGAGGGTGCGGGTGCAAAGATCTTGATCGACTGTGGCTTCTTTCAGGGGGTGAAGGTCTGCGATGATAAAAATAATAACCCTTTTGCTTATGACCCCAAGACCGTCGATGCTTTGTTTGTAACCCACGCACACCTCGACCATATCGGCCGTATTCCAAAGCTCATCAACGAAGGATTTAAAGGCAAGATTTATTCTACACCACCCACGCGCCAGATCGCACAACTTATGCTCGAAGACACCGTCCGTGTCATTGACCGAGAAGCAAAGGCAGACAATCACGAACCGCTCTACCACAAAGATGCCGTCGAACGTGCCATGGCGCAATGGGAAACATTGCCATACGAAAAAGATGTGGTCATTGGTGAACTCCATATCCGTTTCCGTGATGCAGGACATATTCTTGGTTCAGCGATGCTGGAGGTGGAGCACAATGGCAAAAAGCTTGTATACTCAGGAGATTTGGGGAACTCACCGTCACCCCTCATTGAAGACACGGCAATCCTTTCAGGTATCGATTATTTGATCATGGAGGCGGTCTACGGCGACCGTTTACACGAGGAAAAAAATGAGCGCACGCAACTTCTCGAGAAAGTGATTGAGGATACGGTCAACAGTGGCGGTGTCCTTATGATTCCTGCATTTTCTATCGAACGTACCCAGGATCTCCTTTTTGAGTTGAATGGTCTGATTGAAGGGAAGCGTGTTCCCGAAATACCTGTTTTTGTTGATTCGCCACTCGCCATTAAAGTTACAGAAGTTTTCCGTGGTAGTCAGGAATATTTCAACAAGGAAACAACCGACGCCATTAAAGGGGGAGACGATATTTTTAAGTTCCCCAAGCTACGCTTTACGTTGAACGCTGAAGACTCAATTGCCATTAAAGACGTACCAGCGCCCAAGATTATCATTGCAGGGTCGGGTATGTCGAATGGCGGGCGCATCATGCATCATGAAAGACTCTACCTTTCGGACCCCAAGAACACCCTGCTTATTATTGGATACCAGGCAGTTGGCACGATGGGCCGTGCCCTACAAGAGGGTATTAAAACGGTGCGCATCTTTGATGAAGATATCCCTGTGCGTGCAAAGATTGTGACTATTCAAGGATATTCGGCACACAAAGACATGAACGCACTCATTGAGTTTGTGACAGTGCTGCAGGACTCAGTAAAAAAAGTTTTTGTCGTTCATGCCGAACCGGGAGCAGCACTCTTCTTTGCGCAGCGTTTACGCGACTACCTCGCGGTCGACGCACGCATACCAAAAGAGGGGGAGGTGATAGAGATAGATTTTTAACGAACAGAACGATTAATTACAGAAATACCGTATGGGAAATGACAAACATCAACATTTTAAAGTAAAGATCTGCATCTCGGGGGCCGCAGACACCACCCACTGTGGCGACGGAGCCCTTGAGCAAGCAAAGGAGCTTGGTCGCGAAGTTGTGCGCCAGGGCGGCATCTTGGTTTCTGGCGCTACAACAGGATTCCCTTTGTGGGCAGCCATGGGGGCAAAAGAAGAAGGAGGTATCTCTATCGGCCTTTCCCCTGCATCAAGCGAAAAGGAGCATGTGGAAGTCTATAAACTCCCCCTTGATTACCTTGATATCATTATTTACACAGGGTTTGGGTACTCGGGACGCAACCTCCTTCTTACGCGCGCATCAGACGCGGTAATTGTCGGGTGTGGCCGTATTGGCACGGTGAATGAGTTTACGATTGCCTTTGAAGACCACAAGCCAATTGGTGTGCTCCGCGGACCTTGGGAGATGGACGAAGTCTTTGAAAATATGCTCGACAAGAGTCATCGCAAAGGCGAGGGCGTTGTTATTTTTGAAGAAAACCCCAAGCAGATAGTCGCGAGACTTATTGAGACGGTCCAGCGTACAAAAACATGCGACCTTGGTGAATCATGCCCCGCGTATGTGTACGAAAATTATGACGATGTTGGGGGGAAGGGAGGGGAGCGGGTGATGTAGTTGGCCACTAGTTATTAGCGAATAGCCGTTAGGGGAATGAAAGTAGGGAGTAACCTTTTGGTTACTCCCTACTTTTTATTATTGGCTCGTGGCCAACTAACTAATCCCTATCCCTTTACTTCATTTACTACGTTTGCAAACGTTTCAGGGTTCTTCTCGGCAAGAAGGGCAAGAATCTTGCGGTCAAGAATAACATTGTTCTTCTTGAGAGCGTTGATAAACTTAGAATAAGAGAAGCCAAGCGGGCGGAGTGCGGCATTCATCTTTACGGTCCAAAGGCGGCGGAAGACGTTCTTCTTGTCGCGGCGGTGTGCAAATGCGTGATTACCAGCGTGTGCAATAGCAACACCCGCTTCGATTTCTTTCTTGCTTCGTCCAAAGCGGTATCCCTTGACCTGCGCCAAGACATTGCGGCGGCGTTTTGCTGATGTTGTTCCTCGTTTTACTCGTGTCATAGTATTATTTCAAAAGTCCTGGTAAAAAACGCTGTGCTTCCTTGGAGGTCATTGCAAACTCGCCAAGGCGCTTGCCGGCGAGCTGTTTCGAGCGGGAAGCCTTCGCATTAAAGTGGTTCTGGCCTGGCTTGCGACCAAGAATCTTGCCTGTCTTGGTTACTTTAAGCCGTTTCGTAAATGATTTGTTCGTTTTCATGTGGTTGATTTTTAGGGAGCAAGGCGACCATAAAAATCACCATCCAGCCCCACTTTTACATTCCTGCACCTTACTACAGTTTAGGATTATTTACAAGTCGTTTATTTAAAGATGAAAACCGATAAAAGTGGGGCTGGATAAGAAAATCATAGTCGCTGCGCTTCTTGATTTTCTTATTTTTTTGCCGCTCGCTCGAGAATGATGGTGAGCCCCTTGGGGCTTTTGACCGGTTCTCCTGCTATCTTGTATTCCTCACTGATGAGAGTGAGTACTCTACCTAAGCGCTCTTTCTTAAAGTCCATTTCTGCGTATTTTGACCGTCCTACGAGAAAGAGATTGATCTTTACGCGATGACCCTCCTTGAGCCACTTGGAAGCGTTTTTCGCTTTGAGTTCCAAGTCGTGCTCTGAGGTTCCGATCTTTACTTGCAGCGATTTTGTTTCAGTAACATGAGCACGAGACTTTGCTTCCTTAAGCTTTTTGCTCTGCTGGTACTGAAACTTACCATAATCCATGATTTTCGCAACTGGCGGTTCAGCGTTTGGAGAGATTTCGATAAGATCGAGACCGAGCTCCTGCGCCTTGGCGAGTGCTTCCGAGAGCGAAAGGACACCATAGTTTTCGCCCGTATCCGTGAGGACACGGAGTTCTTTTGCGCGAATTTGATGGTTGATTTTCGTCTTAGGATTCAAAGGATATAAGGTGAATTAAACCACCGCAAGGTATATTGCGGAGTCCTAGGGATTGTAAGGTATTTTGGGGTAAAAGTCAATCATTTTAAGGGGTTAGGGGCTGGGTGCGAAAAAGCCGCTCGAAAGCGGCTTTTTCGCACCAAAAGAGGATTTTATTTCTTGTTGATCTGCTGCCAGAGCCATACTCCAGCAAGGATACCAACAACGATCCAAACGAGCCCGCCGGCTACCATAAATACGTGGGCACCCCCGCCGTATCCGTAGCCCATCATTCCGTATCGCTCAAACCCTCCATTCGAAAAACATGCACTTGCGAGGGTTGGGGTCATTACGGCAAGTCCGATAACTATACTAAAAATTGTTTTCATGGTTAATCTTACAAATTTACGTTTCGTGCCGACCTTTCCTATAGTATACACCCAGAAAAAATAAAGGTACCCCCAGGGCAAAGTCCTGGGGGTATTAAAGGAGCTATCTTCGCTCGCACATTCACGCGGCAAAGTCGCGTGGTGTTTACCTATATTAGCTCCTCGGCTCTGAAATAAGAAAGAGTACTTTCTTATTTCACTCGCTCTACGTCGCTAATAAAAAGACCACAGAATTTTCCGTGGGCTCGGGTATGCGGTTGCTTAACGCATGGATTTATATGGCGGTAAGGAGCAGTCCCTCGTGCATTGTGGGCGGCCTTGCTTCTTTGTGCTTGGTGTGTAAAAGGGGCCGGTTCGCATACTGCAGGGCAAGGTGCTGATTTATTTCTGCCCACGTACTCTCCTCAGAGAGTCCCAGGTAGCGTGCCTTATTCTTGCGGTTATTTTCGTTAAAATTAAGATGACTTTCTTGATTACTCAATTTCTACTCCTTTTTTGTACAAAAGAACAAGAACAGAGATTAACACGGTTGTTGATTTTTGGCAACAATGCAAGAAAAAAGCGGGATATTGTCCCGCTTTTGATGTTTGCGATTAAAGGTCTGCGCCTATTACGTCTCTGCCGTTTTTTATGGCGAGATTTTTTGCACCTTCGTTATCAATATAGTGCATAATAAGTTCATCGTCGGTCGGTTCGCGACCAAATGCCTCTCTTGCTACGCGCCTATTGAAATCACTAAAGATTTCGCTCATTTGTTCTTCGTGGTGTTTTTGAAACTCGGGGTCTTGTGGACCCTGCGATTGATTGCCCATAACAGTCTCCTTGATAGTGAGATTATTTTGAACAGCTCCAGCCGTGGTACAACTGCATAAAAGTATATTCCTCTCATTTAAAAAGTTCAAGGGTCCCCATTCTTCGCTTAGAATTTTGGTGTGGTAAAAAAGAAAAAGTCGCACGAGCGGATCGTGCGACTTTAAATGTTGATGCTAGATAGTCTCGACCGGGATGGTTTTCTTTTTGTACCACCTCGTAAGTCCTGTTGTGCGATCGTGAAGAATTTCTTTCCATAGTTCCCCAAACCGTAAACCGTGTCCAAAGTTCCAGGCATAGGTTGGTTCTACGCCAGAGCCACCCCTCCTCTCTGAGCATACTTCCATACGCTCCCGAGGAAACCCAGGTCAAATGCGGTGCGTATAATAAACGGACGTGAGGGGTTTCGGTATGGCGGTGGTGTCACTTTGGTAACAACTAGAGAAATCACCCGCTCTTTTCCTTGAACAATGATTGGAAGCGTCACCTTTTCAAACACTGAAGGAACGGAGTCGAGTTTGTAAAAAGTCCTCATGCCAGCGTTTACTACGAGGGTTGAGACCTTCCTTTTAATCATTCGGCCTCCTCGAAGTATTCGCCTCCAAAGGGGCAAGCCTGCTTCTTTGGGTGTTACTAGTTCAAAATTTTCCTCTTCGATAATTAAAGGGATAAGTATGAGTGCCTGTATTTGCGCCATCGGGGGCCTCCTGTTGACATATCTGTTGTAACGTTCAAGAATTTCTCCCCGAAGACTAGCATAATTATGTGATAATGCAACAAAAAAGCCGCCAGCGGAAGTGCTGGCGGCGATAAGGTTTTTATTTCACAATTTTAAGAGCAGAGTTCTTCCCGGAGTGTGTACGATTGAGTCCCGCTAGAATATTAGACACGGTATCAAGGCGCGCAGAACTAAAAGCAATTTCAGGACGGTTCAGGACAAGAAGCGAATCATATTTTGGTAGGGGAGAGCATTGCACTTAAGAAGTCTGGAGTGAATCATTCTTGTGTGGACGTGAAAAAAACTTCTTCTGAGAAGTTCACGGGCCACGCCGGAGCTTCTCAGAAAACGCTTTTTACAAAACTTCATTCACAGGATTCCGACCAATCACTTCGCGAGGAAGCAGTAACACTCAACAACCCTGTAGTTCGCAAAAATGTTAACTGCAAGCTCGTTGGATCACGCATTAGAAACAACACCGAGCGTCTTATTGCTCGTGCGGAATGTATTCGCACCCATTACGGCAGTATGATTGTCGATGCCCTTGAGGCGGAAGGAAATTTATTTTCCGGGCTAGAAATTCTAGCCATTATGCTTCAAGAATCACAAGGTGACCCTCGCGCAGTTTCAACTGCACGGGTGCCCTGTCTTGGTCTTATGCAATTGCAGCCACCCACGGCACGGCAATATGGTGTTAGGAACATCTTTGACCCCCGCAAAAATATTTTTGGCGGCGTCCGGGTGTTTACTGACTATGTATACCGCTATGGCAAGGGTAACAAGTCGTATGGCCTTGCCGCATACAATATGGGACCGGAAGGCTTGCGTAAGTCCAGACTCAATCCGGAACATCTTGTCTATGTTCGCGAAGTGAAAGCGATATTACACACTCTGGAGGATCGTCAATTCACGCTCTAGGTTTATTACCCCGCACCACCTCAAGCATGTGCATTACCCTCAAAACAAGAACAAGTTTTTAGTAAATCCCCCTAACGTATGATCAGGAGGATTTTTGTTTACGGCGAGGCGTGTACAAATATCGATGTTTTATGCTAGGGTTGTTTCAGTAGTTCACTTCACTCATTATTTCTGAGGAGAAACTCATGAAAGCAATAGGGTCGTTTATGCGAGAACTCAGCGCATCTTCAGGGAAGTTTCATCCACACTTGCATTACGATGAGAGCATGGGTTGCTTGCAGGTTCTTTTGCGTAATTGCGATATACGCGAAGTGGAGGTTTCAAGGTCTTTTGATGTGCTCAAAAATAATCACCCCCAAAACAAGAAAGGGAACATTGCAGGATTTATTCTGTGGGGAGCGCGTGGGATGCTTTATGATCAAGGGTATACAAAGTCCAGTATTTCACTGGAGCATCTCATCAAACGGTTTGAGCGCCACAATAATCTGCCACACAACACGAGTGTGTTCGGAAGGTATGATGAGTACGTTCTGCGTATCGCACGCAAGCACCAGTTTGTGTGGCATATTTCGGAATAAAATTTGTTTTAAACCCCCACAGCAGTACGCTGTGGGGGTTTGTTTTGTTGATTTAGGTTGAAAAATATGGCATTATTTAAGAAATGTCTGAAAATAAATTCCAAAAACTTCTTGAGGAAAGAAAAACAGATTATGGAACATGGGTCCCAGTTTTTTGCCCAGCACTAAGAGAGTATGTATATTTCAATGCTCAAGGATTTAATCATTTACGTTTTAAAATAGATAATACTCCACGCAATCCAAAAGAAGCAATGTATAAACTTGGACTACTCCCCCTTGTTAGGTCGGTTATCCATCTAGCCGTAAGGGTTGATAAATACGAAAGAAGATTGTCACCAATGGGAGGAAGTAGAAAAAAAGTTTACAAAGAAATTGAATATTGGGGTCTTATTGAGGTTGTAGGGAAGCAGGATGTAAAAATAAGGGTTGTTTTAAGGAAAATAGTTAATAGTGACAGAATTCATTTCTGGAGTGTCATGAAAGGATAACAACAAAAAACCCATCAAATGATGGGTTTTTTGTTGTGCCTGCCTCGGCTTTGGAATTCCTTATCCGAAATAGGCTTTCGCCCACAGGCACACTTATATTATACACAAATCTATAACATAAGTGCAACTACGGGTTGCTATCAATCTCTGAATTTACACAATAACATATTTTATTAGCAAGTCAAGTTATTAGCTAATTCTGCTAAGTATTTATCGGTCACGAGTTATTAGGTGTTCTCGGGTGAGTTAACGTCGCGCTTCAATGGACACTGTGCGACGCGATTTTGCAAAATCGCCTGAGAGCACCAAGTACTCTCGACCCCGACTCGACTCCCTCGCAAAAGCCTTGGGATGTCTCCGGCTTTCGATTCCCCACGCGAGGTTCATCGGTCACGAATCACTAACCGAATTCGCCGAGTACGACTCATTCGCTAAGTGTTCGCTACCCCGCCTCAGCGACCTAGTGAGTACACTAGGTACCCGCTTCCGGCTTTCGATTCCCCCCATTTCGCACAATCGCAAAACCGCCAAACTCTTTCAGAGTTGGGCGGTGCGACTTGTGGAAGTGGTCTCGGTCACGAGTTACTAAGTCTGCTCGGGTGAGTACATCCTGCGCGGACTAAGTACTCTCGACCCCAGCTCGTGGTTTTTGATTACAAAAACATCACTGCGCCTTTCGATTCCCCCACGTAAAGCGCGCAGGCGCTTTACTCATCTCCATAAACAAAAACCCCGCTTTCGCGGGGATTGTTTTGTTTGTGGACACCCTTGAAGGAGTATGGAACCAGGCAGAAAGCTATATTCTACGATCATACGACCTCATCAAAGACCTTGGAATGCTCGATTTCGCCAAGGAAATGCAACAGTTAAATACCACATAAGGGAAATAGAACCAGTAAACATAAAAACAGCAATTGGTGCTCGTTTTAGGATTCTACGCTGAACGTCAAACCTTCTTTTTCAAAGAATGTTGCGAGGTCACAACATTCTACGGAATGCTCTTTGCATAAGGCAGGTATTTTAGGTTTCAAGTGATTGCCGTCAGGTTTTTCATAAGTTACAACTACGTATTTGTTAATTTTTGCGACTGCTACAACAAAAGTGTCGGCACTATAAACTTTTGCGCCTTTATATTCCGAAAGGAGTGGATATTTGTTCACCATAACCGAGACAAGCTCAATTTGTTCCTGGGTGATAGGCACTACGCATGATTTGTATTGTTTGAACCAAGAAACAAGGTCGTCTGTCCCCACGCCTATTTCTTTAGGAACTTCTTCAGCTACAACAATCAATCCTTGTTTCATCATTTCTCCTATGTGGTCCCATAATCCTGAGAACGACTTTGGTCTATAATGACGTCGCCAACCATTCAAGAAAGCGGAAGTATCGAAGCAGTATATTATTCTAGAGGTTTTGTCGGACATATTAAAGTATTAGACGTTGGTTTCAATTGCAGAAATATGCTTTGAAGTAGTTCCAAGAAAACTTGATACATCAGTAAGGGTTATACGGCTCTCGTTCATTGAGCGAAGTACAAGGGAGGTGAAGGCCCTCCCGTTTTTACTAATTATTTTTCTGTATTGGGGAACTACAACGTTCTTCTTAGTACGTTTTTTGTACTCCTCAAAGCTTTTCATAAGTTCGTTCCTTCTTTGTTCATATTTTTTTTCACTTAGCACACCAATTTGAACAAGGCGACGGTATATAACTTCTTGGCTTACTTGGTACACTCTTGCGAGAGATTTAATATCTTCAGCAAGCCAGTTTTCAAATGGTATTTTACTCATGCGCATGACTATGTCGTTTGACTTAAACCCCGATACTGGAACAAGCACAGAAGCTGCAAATTGGTTACAGAATTTCTCTACTTTTGTGTATTCATAGGAATTTCTTGAAAAATTATCTGGAGTGCATACACCCGACTGATGAAGGAGAATATGGCCTATTTCATGAAATAGTGAGAATATGCGCCTATTTTCATGTTCAGCGGAGTTAAGCATTATTATGTAAGGCTTCTCATCTGCAAGACAAAATGCACTAACATCATCTTTTTGGAGGCTCTGCTGTAATACAAAAATGCCAAGTCTTTCAACGGCGTCTTTCCATCCACGTAAAGTGAGTGCTGGGGTTGACCATTTTTTCTTTTCCGCGGGTGACACAGACAAGAGTGATAAGAAATCTGTAGCAGCCTTTTCGAGGTCATCACCAAGTCCAACACTTTTAAATGCGTATTTTATTTCACCATCTTGTAGGTCTTGAACAATTGACTGAGCGTAGCGTGCTTTTCTTACAGCTGTCATTACTTCGTGAGAAAATTCACTAGTTTCCGACGCATATACAATTCGAAAATCTTTCGGGATCATTGCGTCCTGAGGAGCTTTTTGTAAAAGAAAATAAACAAGGGGCATCTTATAAACTTCGCTCATCTTCCTTATTTTCCCTAGAGTGATAGAAGTTTTTTCTTCCTCAAGTTTTCTTAATCTCTCCTCCTCTATTTTTAGTTTTTTTGAGGCATCCTCAATACTGTAGCCAGAAAGGTATCTCGCGTATTTTAGAATTGAAGGCTCAATCTGAATTTCGATAGAACGGACCATATGAAAATTATATCAGGTTTCGTATTTTTTATATACAAGATACTGAATAGTATGTACACAGGATTTACTGTTTTTATGGCAAAAGAAGCCCTCTTTTTAGAAGCCCGAATAGGATCCGGAACTCTAAGGAGGGGGATTCGAACCCCCGATGGTTTTACCCATGTCACGTTATTAAGGTGCTGCAATAGACCACTCTGCCATCCTTCCACGATAGTGGGTGCTCGGTGCGGGACTTGAACCCGCAAGTCTTTCGACACTAGTTTGAGGAAACCCCAACATTGTGTGTTAGGAACTCTTCAAGACCAGCGTGTTTACCAATTTCACCAACCGAGCGCCTTTCAATTATGCTGTATTTCTGAAAACTTGCAAAGGTTTACCAAAGGCGTAGTGTGAAAAAATGGATTCTCTAAATCCCTGGCCTTGGTATAAAAAGAAGCGCTATTTGGTCCCATTGGGGCTCGTGGCCTTGTTAGTCTTGTCAGGTGGCGATAATGCGCCACAGAATCAGTCAGCACCGCAGAGAATGGCTCCTGTTGTGCAACAAGTTGAAATCAAGTCCGCAATGTCGTCGGGAGCTACTCAGGAGCTTCCACGGCCAGTTGATACGGCTCAGCGCACTCTTTCTCCAGCCCCCGATAGTAATTCAGGGTTATCGAATGATAGTTACTACACTAATAGCGCAGGGAACGAGGTGCACTCACCGGCTTATTCTGATACTGTCCCGTCTGGCGCCTCTGCACAATGTCGAGATGGTACTTATAGTTTCAGTCAATCCAGGCGTGGGACTTGTTCGCATCACGGGGGTGTGGCAAATTGGCTTTAGGAAACTTTATTATTGATTGTCGGTAAGTGCGCCCTATTCTGTATGTTGCAAAGAGTTCTTCTTTGGTGATATTGTTTTTATCACCCAAACAACGCTGCACAAGAAGCCAAGCAGGGAAATAATGCTCCCAAGTGCTTTAAAAAGTTCTGCATCAAGGGCAATTGTGATTACATAACCACCAAGAATACCAATGACTGCATCACGTCCCCATTCTTTTCGAGATCGGTTTCTGAAAGAGTAAAATTTTGTTTTATATTGCATGTATGGTTAATTTTATTTTTTAGGCAGTTGTCCAATTTCTTGCAAGTGTTCGATAAGTGGCTGCTTCATTCGCTCTTGGGCGCGCTTCGCCAATGGCGTCAGGTTGTTTTGTTTCTTTCCCTGCGCTCTGTTGTGTCCTGACTCGCTTGATTTTTCAATGTCGTATTCTTCTTGCAGCGCCCGCACAAACAATCCTTGGATATTTTTCTTTGTTGATTTCTTCATTTTGCTATTGGTTTGACTCAGGGAACTGACACTGGGGAAATCGTAATTTTTTACCACCAAAAACTCAAAAAGAGACTCCTGATTCTTTGAATTATTGTTTGATTTTTAACCCGGGTGCCCTGCGCAGATTTATTTTGAGATTTTTCAATTACCTGCTCGTTTTTCTCGATAGTGGTACTAGTTGCCACATAGCTGTTTGGTACCTCAGTATTTTTCAAAGACGAACTAAGTTGTTCACATCCTGGAGTAAGATCACTGTAGATGCCGTAGTTGCCACACCTGGATTCGGTTTTTTTGGTAGTATTCGACGGTGATTTAATTGGCACGTTGTCTGATACCGCCGTGTCTTTGGGGCGCTCTGGTGACTTTATTTTGATCCCGGCTCTTCGTAGTAGTCCACCCTGTGTCATTTCGGAGCTTTCTGGGGCCTTAACTTCCTGGATGCGAACCTCGCACTTGTCTGTGCCTTGATCCCATTCGTAGCCATCTATGCAGGTGCAATTAACAAACTTGGGGACATCGTCGAGATAGTCTGTGCGTCTGTTTGTTGCACCAACCCCTGATTCAATTTTGCAGAACATTTCAATCGGGATACACTTAAATGGTGTTAGGGAGTCTGGCGCCATCCCCGGCTGGCATTGGCATTGATTTGAACTCCTGCTGTAGGCGCTATACGGCCCGTGTTCTTTGACGCAGGAGTTTTGTTGAGAATTCAATTCAACTTGCGCACTATTCCGAGCCTGTACCAGCAGTGATTGATAATAATCACTTTCTTTTTGCAGCCTAGCAATCTCGGCTTCTTTATCTGCAATGCTGTTTATTGCTTCGTTCTGTACGTTTATCCTACATTGATCATATTGCGTCTTGGCTGCCTGGTATGTGTCAATTTGAGTTCTACAGCTTGCTAGTTCATTTTTGCTCATTTCTGTACTAAGTAGTCCAGATCGACTATTTATGGCGTACTTACTGCTGTAGTCGCTTTCTGTAGAACACCCTACTGGTACCGGGTTAACGCAC
The DNA here is from genome assembly GCA_001823575.1 of Candidatus Yonathbacteria bacterium RIFCSPLOWO2_01_FULL_47_33b. GTDB lineage: Bacteria > Patescibacteriota > Minisyncoccia > Phycocordibacterales > UBA1550 > UBA1550. The sequence goes on from MHUW01000001.1 coordinate 60,426, forward strand.
TTAGAAAAGATGGTATTCTGTTGCCTCAGTTCGTAAAGTCTTTTATCCACATCGCTTCTCTCTTTTTCAAGATTATTAAAATATACTCCCTGCTCCTCAAGTAATTTCTCGGATTCACTTTTTATGGGTGTTGTAATAAAGACACGCTGGAGCGAGTCAGGATTTAATGTTTTGAGTAAAGAATCTTCGTCGTTCGAAGTTTTGATATTGTAGTAATTTGATAAGTAAGTTTCTTCGTTCCCTGTAGCAGTTTTTCCTGTGTACGGATTGGTATTTCCTGGGAAGCTGTAATTATTGAACGGGTTTGAATCTGGGTCAGATCGATAGTAGGAGTCTACAAAATTAGCGGCAAGAGACAGGTTTGGTACGCCAATTAAAAAAATACCTAACGCGAGACCTACGATATTTTTTTTGTTTTTAGTCATATGATTTTTGATCAATTAAGAAAGATTTAGGCAGACAAAGGCATACAAAAAGCCCGCCACGGGTCTCCGGCGTTTCCGCCAGACACGCAAGTTTCCCTGCGCGGCCGATCAAGCAACCCCATGACGGGTTTTTTATGCTTGATCGGGCTTTTTCGCCATGCCACCGATTGCTCGATGGTTTAGGCTACTTCTTTATTCAGTTGTGCTAAAATTGTAGCACAGAGCTGATTATGAAAAAAGGGCTGAGTAATTATGATAAAGCGAAAGAGATTCATCGGCTTGCCGTGCAGCGTGTTTCCTTTAAGCAAGATCTAGCCGTTTTTGTAAAAAAATTTAGTGTTCCCCAAGAGCCTAAATACTCAAAAGGACAAATTCAAGAGTGGTTGCTATCTGCCTACGAATCCGCGGTTTATCAGTTCTATGCACCACGTGGGTTAAAGATACCAATCAAATACAAAAAACTTCCAGGGAAAGAGTACATTTCTGAACGTATGAAGTTTCTCAGGAGGTATGGTTTTTCAGTAGCAATGGATGGAGGGGTAATGGATGAAATTTTAGTTGGTGAAACCCCAGCTTATGAGTGTTTTGAAATTGAACCACCCTCTGAGAAAGATGAAAAAGATCTCGGAAGACGTGTTTTGAAGATTGTTGTGTATGAGGGGGCAACAGAGAAAGGATTGATTAGATATATTGAAAGAGAATGGAAATGGATGAAGGCACACCTTAAAGGTAAAATTAAGGCGGTTCGCTCGCGGACTACAGAGAGTAAAAAACGACACCAGCTTGTTCAGGAACATATGGACAAAAGCTTGAGTGAGCTGAAGAAAGAGTTAGGGATTGCAGAAAATGCGCGCTCTTCTAAAGAGGCTTTGGTTTCTAGGATTTTGAAGGAGAACCATAGAATTAAACTTTCCGCAGATAGTTTAAGAAAAACAGTTTCTCGCCAGAGTAAACTCAAAAATGGGTGACATTTATTTCTCAGGGAATAAATGCCCTGAGTAAAAATTTACAGCTGGGGTACCGTAGAGTCATACCTACGGTATTTTCATTATCAATTTGTATGACTGCTAAAGATAACCCAAAGAAAAGAAAGTTGAGTCCTCAGCAGGAACTTTTTTGTCTCTTGTATGTAAAGGACAAAGAGTGCTTTAGTAACGCTACTAGGGCGTACGTGCGCGCATATGACGTCAAGTCAAATCAGGTTGATTCTGCGCGAAAATCCAGTTCCAGGTTGTTGATAAATGTAGACATCGCAAAAAGGATTGCTTCCATACTCGATGGGTGTCTTGATCGCGAGATTGTTGATCGTGAACTCTCTAAGATTATCTTGCAGGATTTCGATCTGTCAGCAAAGGTTGCTGGCATCCGTGAATATAATAGGATTCGCAGTCGTATCACCGACAGACTTGAAGGGAACTTCACATTTTCATGGGAGGGGGAGTAGGGACTATTTTTATGAGAGAGGTCCTGCAACAAGAAGGTGGATACGGAATGTCCGTAGAGGAATGCCAGATCTATCTGGGAGATTTAAATTTTCCTGATAAGCAAATCGAAGAAACAAGAGACATTCTCTATGCTTTTGTGGAACAAGTGCTAGACTATGTTATTGAAGAAGGTCTTGTTAGTGACAAAGAAAAAACATGTCTACCAGTCGCAAAAATAAAGTAATAAAAACAATTCATGCTGGACCGCGGGTTGCCTTGCTCTACTGCCGTGTGTCGTCAGATAGGCAAGCTAGTGAGGGACACGGGCTAGATAGTCAGGAGCATCGCTGTCGCGAGTACGCTACTTCAAAAGGTTATAAAGTTGAAAGAGTTTTTCGAGACAGTGTCTCTGGTGGAGGAGATTTTATGGTCCGCCCAGCAATGTCAGACTTGATCAAGTATCTTGATGACAGGCCATTCACACAATACGTCATCATTTTCGATGATTTAAAACGGTTCGCTAGGGATACACAATTCCACATTAAATTGCGTACAGCACTGAAAGCACGCGATGCAAAGCCTGAGTGTCTTAATTTTAATTTTGAGGACACTCCAGAGGGTGAGTTTATTGAAACAATCCTTGCTGCGCAGGGACAACTTGAGAGACAGCAGAACAAGCGACAAGTGTCGCAAAAGATGAAAGCTCGCCTTGATTCAGGGTATTGGACGTTCTTCCCACCTCCTGGGTATGACCACCCAAAGGATTCGCTACACGGGAAACTTTTGACTCCTAACTCGAAAGCAGAAATAATTAGAGAAGCATTTGAAGGGTTTGCTTCTGGTAGGTTTAGAGAGCAGGTAGATGTACAGAAGTTTCTGCGCTCAAAAAATATGCAGGGTAATCGTCCAGTGTATTTGGAATATGTAAAAAGATTACTGAGCAGAGTTGTCTATGCCGGATATATAGAGTACGAGCCATGGGGTGTGGCAAGGAGAATGGGCCACCATCAGGCGATTATTTCCATCGAAACTTTTGAAAAGGCGCAAGAAAAACTAGGAGGAAGGCATTATTCTCGCTCTGTTGATAATGAGGATTTCCCGCTCAGGGGTCTAGTTGCCTGTTTAAAGTGTCAGCGCTCTATGACCGCTGGGTGGTCAAAAGGGAGAAACAAAAGCTACCCATACTACAAATGTCAGAAAACCTGTGTTTCTTACTATGGCAAAGATGTTCGTAAAGAGCGTATAGAAAAAGAGTTCCACGAACTACTTCAAAAGTGTACACCAAAACAAGAGGTCATCAGGCTTACAGAAGCGATCTTCAAAGATGCTTGGAACAGAAGACTTAATAACCAAAAGAGCGTTTTTGAGGGCTATAATCGTCAACAGGTGGCACTAGAGAAGGAAAAGGGGGAAGTTGTCGACAAGATCGTGAAAACCCAAAATGAGGCTGTTATGAGAGCTCTTGAAGGTAAGGTGCAAACGATTGACTCGGAGATCTTGAGAATAGAGGAAAACAAAAAGAAAAAGATAGACCCAGAAAAGTATGGAACCGCCCTGGATGTGGTCTTCGGTATTATAAAAAAACCAGCAGTTGCTTGGGAAAACGGAAATTATAAAGGGAAAAGGCTCGTTACAAAACTCGTATGTACCAAAAATCCGGTCTATGACCGGATTGAAGGATATGGAACCACTGAAATGTCAGACGGCATAAAGCTTTTTGAGCTAGTTCAGGCTAATGGTTCCCTTGATGTGGAGATGGGGGGAATCGAACCCCCGTGCAGACGATGTTCTGGTAAGAGCCTACTATGCGTAGAAGACTTCTGTTTGTTTTAAGCACTATATATCAAAAGTATTCTAAATTATATAGTACCGATGCTCTATGTTTTTTCACTTGGTAGAGTCATTCAAAGTGATGAGCCCTCATTTTATATCACCCGCGACTACCTAGAGGGCGTACGAAGCGCGAATGCTGTTTAGGCTACGAGAGCGTAAGCAGGAGTAAAGGCGTTCGCCGTAAAATACGGAGAAACTGATGCCTTTACTTTTGCAACGAGGTTGTTTTTTGCAACGAGGTTGGTGTTCGAGATTTAACGAGTTCTCGAGCATTCTCGGCATAGCACCGACCAGAGTTGATCGCCTGTCTAGGCCGATCATCCCCATATATTGTTTTGCAAACCTCTTTTCTCGATGAGCGTTTTTGAGGACACGCATATTTTTCTGCTGAAAAATTGCTCTGCTCGTCGCCGAGCTCCTGCGCAAGGTCTCAAAAACGCTCATCTCGACGAGGTTTGCAAGCTTTTATTCTGTTTTCAATGTTACCGAGCTTGTCCGCCAAAGTTTTTTCTACGAAAAATTTTAGCGGGCGAGTTTGATATCTCTCATGATATCGCGCTCGGACTCACGCTTCTTCAGGGTCTCGCGTTTGTCGTGGGCTTTTTTGCCTCGCACCACCGCGATTTCTACCTTGAGCTTGCGACCCTTATTATACACTGCGATGGGCACTATTGTCAAGCCTTTTTGTGACTCTTTGGCGCTCAGTTCCGCTATCTCGTCCTTGGTCAGGAGGAGACGGCGGTGCCGTACAGGCTCGTAGCTTTTTGGGGTATTGCCAGCCTGGTAAGGGTTGATGGTCGCACCGATAAGGAACGCCTCACCACCGCGCACTGTCACATGCGAGCCCTCGAGCGAACCGCGTTTTGCGCGGATAGCCTTTACCTCGACACCCAAAAGCTCGATACCCGCCTCAAATCGCTCGAGTATTTCAAAGTTGAAATGTACCTTTTTATTGTCGATAAGCGACATAGGGACATTCTAGCAGTCGGGGAGGGTTGTTGACAAGAGGCACGAAAGGTGCTATACTTGTTTTTGGTGGTACAAACATCGTGAATGAAAGGGGGTCGCATTGGAAATACTCAAAAGTATGCTCAAAAAGGTTTGCCGGTGTTTCAAGCGGAAAAATAAGAATCGTGAATTTCCCGGCATGGTAAGGGTGGATTGCCACAACCCTGTTGATGGAACAGCGGCAACGACCGAATAAAAAAAGAAAAATTCAAAGCCCTGCATCGCGGGGCTTTTTTGTTGCATAAAATCCTCGTTCCCTATATGGTATACCCCCACACCTACTTTTCACCCTCTTCATTTTTATGCTATGAAAAAAGTAGGTGTGGGGGTATACTGACTTTTATATAAACAAATACATTATGGCGAACAACAAAAAAGACAAAAAAGAGCAGAAAAATACTGCCGGCAAAAACAAAGGACCTCTTGGGAAGCTTCCGGAGGGGTTACCGACGATGCCCACGGGCGGACAATTTCTTTCGAACATCATCACCGCAGTACTCGTCTTTCTCATCATCGCAACGCTGTATTCGATGATCTCGGAGAACAAGAGTAAGGTCGAAGAAGTGGCAATTTCAAAACTTGCGCAGGATATTTCTGCAGGACAAGTAAAGAGCTTGCTCGTTGAGGGAGGTATGGTAAATGCCGAATACGCCGATGGCTCAAAGAAAAAGTCCAAGAGGGAAGTTGATGCGTCGCTTTCGGAGACACTCGTGAATTATGGCGTGACGTCGGACAAGATTGCCTCGGTAATCATCGAGGTCAAGAGTGAGAGCGGGCTCCGTTACTGGGCACTCAATCTCTTGCCGTTCCTGTTGCCACTCTTCCTTATTATTTTCTTTTTCTGGTTCCTCTCACGACAGGTCAAAGGGGCTGGCATGCAGGCTTTTAGTTTTGGGCAGTCAAAAGCACGCATCATCGACCCAAACGACGCAGGACAAAAGGTGACCTTCAAAGATGTTGCTGGTGCAAAGGAAGCAAAAGAAGAGCTTGTGGAAATTGTAGACTTCCTCCGCAGTCCGCAAAAGTTTTTAGATATCGGCGCACGCATTCCCAAGGGTGTGCTTTTGATGGGTGCTCCGGGTACCGGCAAGACACTTCTTGCACGCGCGGTAGCGGGGGAGGCAGGCGTGCCGTTCTTTCATCTCTCAGGCTCGGAGTTTGTTGAGATGTTTGTAGGTGTCGGTGCTTCGCGTGTGCGAGACCTTTTCAAGATGGCAAAGAAAGCTGCACCCGCAATTATCTTTGTGGATGAGATTGATGCCGTTGGCCGCGTGCGTGGAGGAGGTACGGGCGGTGGTAATGATGAGCGCGAGCAAACCTTGAACCAAATCCTTGTGGAGATGGACGGTTTCGAGCCTTCAGAAAAAGTTATTGTGATGGCCGCAACGAACCGCCCTGATGTTTTGGACCCTGCGCTTTTACGCCCTGGTCGTTTTGACCGTCGTGTGACCCTCGAGCTTCCTGACCGCGAAGGTCGCGAAGAAATCCTCGCGATTCACGCTCGCAAGAAGCCTCTGGGTGAGGATATCAATTTGAAAGTCATTGCAGAGCGTACACCAGGATTTTCAGGTGCCGACCTGTACTCACTCATGAACGAGGGCGCAATCCTCGCAGCACGTGAAGCCCGAAAGACCGTGGCGCAGTTTGATCTCATTCGTGCGATTGAAAAGGTAATGCTCGGGCCCGAGCGCAAGAGCCACATCCTTTCGACACAGGAGAAAAAGATTACTGCCTACCACGAGGCTGGTCACGCACTTGTCGCATCGGTGCTTCCGCACGCAGATCCCGTGCACAAGATTTCAATTATTGCGCGCGGGCATGCGGGCGGGTACACCTTGAAGCTTCCTCTTGAGGAACGTCGCCTCCAATCAAAGAAAGAATTTTTGGATGACATTGCAATGTCACTCGGCGGATATGTTGCCGAGGAGATGGTGTTTGGTGATATTACGACAGGGCCTTCGAATGACCTGCAGGTTGCGACCGCGCTTGCTCGCGACATGGTGACGAAATATGGGATGTCAGATAAATTGGGGCCCGTAGCACTCGAAGGTTCGGGTGGCCGCACGCTCTTTGGGCGCGGGATAGAAGGCCGCGAATACTCCGAGGATATGTCCGCAAAGATTGACGCGGAGGTTTCAAAAATAATGAATGAAGGTTTTGCCCGTGCCCGCGAGGCTTGCACCACGCACCGCAAAGCCCTCAACGCTATTGCTGACGAACTCGTGATACAAGAATCCATCGAACGTGAAGAATTTGAAAAAATCCTCATCGCCAACGGCATTATGCCAAAGAGAAAGGAAGAGAAGGTAATATAAAGGTACACAAAAACCTCTCAGTGAATATCACTGAGAGGTTTTTGTGTACCTGTGGATAACACGCGGTACTTTATTGCATGCAAAAGGTGTACACTGTGCAGTAGTATGAATAATAAAACAGAAGGACTACTGTCATTCGGGGGGGGGGGCAGTAAAGGAAGAAATAATAAAATGAAGCGACTCTCACCGTCTGCGACACTCTTGTTGGTTATTTCACCGATGGTTTTCGCGGCGGCATAGCTGAGTATTCAAGAGTTTAGCCATCAAACGAATATTGCGTTTGACCGACGGGGGTCGGTTGCTATATTGGGAGCGTCACTCGTTCATGCAAAGTTTGACAATGTCGTTGATGTTGGCACTTCTCTCGCTTCGCGTGCGCGAGTGTATCAAAATATAGAGAAAGGTGACTGGGATGGGGCTATGAAAAGTCTCGAAGGGACACCGCCGGACTTTCCCTATATTGATACGGTCTCGTTTCTTGATAACAAAGGGATACTGAAGGCTATCATCTCGCCGAATCCTGAGATAATTGGAAAAAATTTCGCCTATCGCGACTACTACCAAGGGGTGAGTAAGGACTGGAGACCATACGTCTCGGCAGCATTTACGTCAGTTATCGCTCCGAAGCACAATATCATTACTGTGAGTGTGCCCGTAAAGTCGCTTGAGCAAAAAGTTCTCGGGATTCTCGTGTTTGCGGTTAACCTAGACGCCGTTGTCAGATGGAGCAAGGACATCAATATCGTGGCTGGCGGGTTTATCTATGTTGTTGATAAAAATGGGATATTGGTAGCACATCCTAATTTGAATGTAGGCGGTGATCTAATAGATTATTCTTCCGACACTACCGTTCAAAAGATCCTCAGAGGGGAACATGGCGTTGAGGTGGTCCAGAATTCTATTGAGAACGAGGAGCAGGTAGTTGCGTACGCTCCTGTACAGGACTATGGGTTTGGTGTTGCGGTAGTACAGCAGACCCGTGTTGCTTTTGCCGAACGAAACCATCAAGCCGTAGAATTTGCCATAATCTGGGTACTCCTTATACTCATCACCAGTTTCTCTTTTTATCGCATATTGCAAAGCAGGACTGCGGTCAAGGCCCAGCGAGATCGTGAGCGAACCTTGCTTGAGAGCATAGGGGATGGTGTTGTTGCGATTGATCGCGATTGGCGTATTACTCTATGGAACAAGGCGGCAAGTACGATTACCGGATGGAGTAAGGAGGAAGCGCTTGGTCAGCCACTTCGTGCCATTATAAAATTTATTCGTGAACGCGACCGTAAGGAAAATATTGCGTTTATTGAAGATACGATGGTTTCAGGGAACCCTTCTTCTATGGAAGCAGGTACTCTTTTGATAAAGAAAGATGGAAGTGAAGTCGTAGCTGGCGACAGTGTATCACCCCTCGTTGGAACGAGCGGGAATATAGAGGGGGCCGTTATCGTTTTTCGGGATGCGTCCAAAGAGCGCGAGTCGATGCACCTTCGTTCGGACTTCGCCTACGCATCACATCAGTTACGGACACCGGTCACCGAGGCGGTATGGAATCTTGAAACAGCGATGACCGCGCAGTCTCCAGAAAAAAGACAGGAATTTATGTGGATTGCTCACCATGCATTGATGAGTGTCAAAGCTCTTGCGGAGCATTTGGTGAAGGTATCAGAAATCGACCAAGGTGACATTATGGCACAGAAAGCAACCGTAAAACTTGTAGATTTGTTTACCGAGTTGGAGCATGATTTGGAATACAAGGTAAACGTGTGCAAGGTGGCACTCGTGATTGAGCCGATGTCTCACCTGATAGCAGTCAAAACAGATCCAAAATTATTGAAGAAAGCCCTTTTTGAAATCATTGAAAATGCGGTGATCTATAGTAGGGAGAATACGGAAGTGAAGGTTGTGGCGACCTTGGAAGAGAAAGACCTGCTCGTTAAGGTCACTGATGTGGGGGTTGGAATTACCGATGAAGAACAAGCGATTATTTTCACCAAGTTTTTTAGAGGAAGCAACCGCCCGTCGGGTGTTCCTGGCTCTGGTCTGGGGCTTTACATTGCGAAAGAATATATCAAACTACTCGGTGGTAAAATCTGGTTCACTTCAGAAGAAGGCAAGGGGACGACGTTTTATGTTTCGGTGCCAGTTGAATAGCTGGGTTTTAAGTGTTTACCCACTTACGAATTAGTAAATTCTGAACCTGCTTGTGTTTATGTCCGAGACACGAACCAGCTGATTCAGAACCTGGAACCGCGGAGATATATGGGTACATATATAGATTACTATATATCGCCAGCACTCGTTCGTTTTTGCTAAACAGTGTGCGCCCACTTGGACTTGAACCAAGGACCGCGGAGATATAAGCTCCGTGCTCTAACCAACTGAGCTATGGGCGCACACTATTTATCAATCTCTCCCTCATTTGAAACTATATGGGTACATATAATGACGGCACTCGGACATTATAAAAGAGATTACTCTTTTATATGCTCCTCGTTTGTCATTATAAGCTCCGTGATCGAATCAGCTGGTTCGTGGCTTGGCCATAAACTTTACCAAAATCACCTACGGGCAAAGCACCAACTGACCCGCGAGGCGAATTTACTAATTCGGCTCCGTGCGGACGCTATCTTTTAATCAGCAAAGCCTTGCTAGCCATAGTATAGCAAACTGTATATACTCGCAAGTCGGGTTCATGATACAATAAAAGCAATGAAAAAAATAGCGATTGGGTTCGGCGTACTTACTGGATTTTTAGCTTTTACGGCTGTTGCGTTTGCCCAAACCTACACCCCCCTTGCACCACTCCCCATAGGAGAAGGAGGAACCACTCCCGACACCTACACACTCTCGAGCTATTTGGTCGGTGCTATTAAGCTTCTTGTTGCCGCAGGTGGTGCTATTGCGGTCCTCATGCTTATCATTAGAGGTACTCAGTACGTAGCTGCTGGTATTAACCCTAGTGCAAAAAGTGACGCAAAGGAGCGCATTATGGGTGCCCTTATCGGTCTTACGTTGGTGCTTACCTCATACCTCATCCTTAATTCAATTGACCCCCGTTTGGTAGAGTTCAACCTTACGTTGCCACCGGTGGGGCAGAGTCCTGCAGCTGCCGCCACTCCCGTTGCACCAACACCAAGCGCACCAGCACCTGTTTTAAATAACGGAGGAACAAACCCAAGTGCGCAGCCAGTAGCTCCTGCTGCTGCCGCACCTGTCACCATAACGTCGCCGACGACCGCAGTTACACCATTGCAGAATATTATTAATGCGCGTATAAATCGCAGTAATGATTATTCGGTCATATCAAACTGTATGGGAAATACTACGTATGACCTTTGTGTAAAGACCGATTTGAATGGTGATGGTCAGACAAACCTCTCAGACATAGTGCTGTTCACTCAGAAAGGCAACCTCTTTGACGTAAATCAAAACAGAGTCATTGAATTGGCAAATACTACGGCAGCAGCGTCATGCTTCTTTAAGATGCCAGGTGCAAATGTTCATGCGATGCTCCCTCGCGAAAACTGGAATCAGTCATGGTCAGACGGTGGGTCCAGTGCTTGGTACATTTCTGGGTATTCATGTGGCGGTAGCGGGGGTATCACCGGGATGCCGACGGTTGCTTGCAGCGGTGCTACGTGGATCAAGGCGCCAGCACTCATGAACAAATGCGCGATAACTAATGGGTACATGAATATGCCGTTTGGTTTCGTCTATGGAGGAGGCAGTCAGTTTAGTAAATTCCAAAACTGGGTAACCAGCTCCTCAGTAGGAAGTGCTGTTGATTTAAGAACGTTGTTTAAGGCAACATTCTTTAGGCCGATAGCGTCTGGGGACGGAATACCACAGGATGAATATTTTGAGACCGATGACGGCAAGCTTACCTACGCAACGATTGCAGAATATGATTTAAATAATGATGGCACTGCCGATTTCAATGCAAGCGGTGCCGACATGACAGCGTTTAGTGCTTGCCAGGGAGGTTCCGCATCGGGTGCATGTGCTCGAGCAGACTTTAATCAAGATGGAACGATTGACGCTCGCGACCTCAATCTCGTGAAGCTTATGAGGAATGACGTTTTTGGCGGATCAGGTTTTACTCCCCTTGGGTGGATCCTTAACTGGTTTGAGTCGGCGTTCTTTGATCCGGCCGGCTACTCAGATACGCAGATTATTTCATATTGTATCGGTCACGCGGCGTTTGAGAGATGTGGATATGCTGATGTAAACGGCGACCACAAGATAGATAATGCAGACCTCACTGCCTTTAACACGGGCGCACCACTTCTTGATTTCAATAGTGACGGGAAAGTAGACTTGAGATAAAAGTTTCTACTCCCAGTGCGTGTCGCGGTGTGACGCCTCGATGCGGGCGCGGAGGAGTGGGTGTTTTGTAAGGTCGGGATCGATGGTGATGATATTGCTTGCCTCGGTGCGTGCTGCTTCGACCATTTTGATATTTTTGATTGCTTCCATACCAAGGTCTGAAATACCCCACTGTTTTCCACCGCCGAGCTCACCTGAACCGCGGAGCATGAGGTCGAGCTCGGCAAGCTCAAAACCGTTCTTTGAGGACACGAGCGCTTTCAGGCGTTTGATGGAAGTTTCGTTGTCGGTACTGGCAAAGAGGTAGCAGTAGGGCTGGTGCGTACTGCGCAGTACGCGTCCACGGAGCTGGTGAAGCTGTGCGAGGCCAAAGCGCTCGGCGCCCTCGATGACAATCATGGTGGCGTTGGGGACATTGACACCCACCTCGACGACCGAAGTGGCGACGAGAATGTGAATAGTCCCTTTGGTAAATTCTGCCATCACCCATTCTTTTTCTGAAGGCTTCATTTTTCCGTGGAGTACCCCCACTTCAAACTCGGGGAAAACATTGGTGGCGATACGTTCCGCTTCTGCAGTGACGGACTTTACATTGAGAGCAAGAGCTTTTTCGGGATCCGGTTCGTCAATGCGTGGGCAGATAACATAGGCTTGGCGGCCACGTCTGAGCTCTGTGCGAATTTCCTCCTCCATTTTTTTGCGGGCACTAGGGGTGATGAGTTCTGTTTTAACAGGGAGGCGACCACGAGGCATCTCGTCAATGACGGTGAGGTCTAGGTTGCCATAAATGGTGAGCGCGAGCGTGCGGGGGATTGGTGTTGCGGTCATCGAGAGAAAATGAGGGAGCACAGTATCTTTTTTAGTGAGCTTCCCGCGTTGCCTGGTACCAAAGCGATGTTGCTCGTCCACGATAGCAAGGGCGAGATTTTTGAACTGCACGCTTTTTTCAATGAGTGCATGCGTGCCGATGAGAATGGGAATAGTTCCGTCAGCAACCCACTTGAGGAGCTGGGGTTTTGAAATAGCAGTAGCCCCCGCTGGATCTACTTTGGAAGGGAATTTTTTTGCACCAGAGCCCGTAAGGAGGCCAATTTGAATGGGAAGATCCTTGAAGTATTCAATAAAACTTTTGAAATGCTGTTCAGCAAGGATTTCAGTCGGTGCCATATAAGCGACCTGAAGGTTGCCGTGCTTGTTGTCGCGCGGGGCAGTGGCGACGACCGCGTATGCAGCGGTCGCGGCAACAAATGTTTTTCCTGAACCCACATCACCCTCAAGGAGTCGTGCCATAGGCGTCCCTTTTTTAAGGTCTGCAAAAATACTTTCGAGCGCGCTTGATTGTGAATCTGTTGGAGTGAAAGGGAAGCGGTCAATAAAGCGTAAGAGGGCTACCGAGTCAGGAATAATAGTAAACGCATCATGGGACTCAAACGCTACACGGTCTCGCTGTCGTGCAAGCTGAATCATAAAAACTTCTTCAAACGCAAAACGCTTGCGCGCAGCTTGGGCGTCGCCTTCTTTTTGTGGCGTGTGAATCCACACAAGTGCGGTACGAAGGGAGGGGAGATGGTAGCAGGTAAGAATCTCCTCAGAGATTGGGTCAACCACCTGACCAAGCACACCCATTGAGAAAACTTTTTGAATATGGTGATAGAGAAAACGCGAAGTGATACCTTTTGTTTCGGGGTACACAGGATAGAAAAAAGCAGCGGCATCAGCGCCAAAGAGCGAGTGTCCTGCATCGATAGGAAGCTCTTTTGTTTTTTCAAGTTCAGGATTTGCAAGATAGAGCACCCCCTTACGGTCTTCAACGCGTCCTGCAAGTTTGACCATCGTATCGGGTTCGAGTTGTTTTGCAATGTAGGCCTGGTGGAACCATATAGCTTTTATTTTTCCCGTGCCGTCTTCAATAACTGCCTCAGTCATCGGAATCTTTGAGTGAAACCCTTTTGCTGTTTTTGCAGAGACGACGCGACCATAGACGATAGTGTTTTCTCCTGCAGTAAGGTCGCGAATGAGTTTTACTTCTGCAATGTTGCTGTAGCGTGTAGGGAAATAGTAGAGTAGGTCATTTACGGTCGCGATGCCAAGTTTCGTGAGCCCAACTTTCTGTGTTGGCGTAAGGCGAAAAATATCCGCAAGCGAGGTAGAGGGGGTGACGGTGATTATTTTTGCAGGCATGGTATACCGATTTTACCACGTTCCCGTTATTTTTTACTTTGACGCGCCAATCTCCTTGAGAAACGCCTTGTTTGAGGGTTTGCGACCGAGGAAACCTTTTACGAGTTCGATGTCTTCGATGCTGCCACCTTTTTCAAGAATCCATGTTCTATAATCGGCGCCTACTTTTTTACTCATTACTCCTTCTTTTTTGAAGCGTGTGAACATATCGGCAGCGTAGACGTTGGACCACATATAGCCGTAGTACCCGGCATCATAGCCGTCGAGGTGTCCAAAGCCTGCGGGGAAGAGAGAATCTTTTGGCATAATAATCCCTGCGTGTTTTTTCACGAGGTCGCGGTAGAGCCTGTTGGGTTCCGGAGGGTTTTTCTTAGTATGAAGGGTGAGGTCAAAGATTCCAAGAATGAGCTGGCGAAGGGTTGCGTAGCGGAGGAGGTGGCGCTTGCTTTCGAGGAGGTTATTCAAGAGTGATGCAGGGAGTGCTTTGCTGGTCTCGTGATGTGCCGAGAGGAGTGCGAGTGGTTTCTTTCCCCATGCCCAATGTTCAAGCATTTGTGATGGCGCTTCAACGAAGTCCCACGACGTATGGTAGCCAGACTGAGATGAGTGACGTGCGGTTGTGAGGACGCAATGCATAATGTGACCAAACTCGTGAAGGAATGTTTCGACTTCGCTGTGCGAGAGGAGAGACGGGTGTGTAGAGGAAGGTTTTGTAAAATTGGTGACCATCGTTGCAAACGGCGCAATATAATCATCCCCCAGGAATTCCGTGCTGCGTCCTCCGATAATGCCAAACGCCGCAGCGTGGCCGTACTTTCCTTCGCGTGGATAGAGGTCGAGGGCGAAATAGGAGAGGACTTCACCTTTGGGTGTTTTAACTGCGTAGAGTTTTGCGTCAGGGTGCCAGAGAGAGAACCCTTTGAGCTCTTCAAACGTCACACCAAAGAGGGTGCTGTAGATTTTGAACGTACCCTCAAGGACACGCGCGACAGGGAAGTACGCACGCACCTCTTCGCTGTCAAAGTGGAAGCGGCGCTTTTGTAGCTCATTTCCATAGTAGGCGATATCGTAAAAGTGAAGTACCGCTTTCTTGTTTCCTGTCATTTCGCATTTGAGCGCGCGAAGTTCCTCGAGGTCTGCTTTGCCGCCTTTCTCGACTTTTTTGAGGAGGTCTAGAGAAAACGCGAGGGCGGCGTCTCCTGACTTTGCCATACGAAGCTCGGTTTGGTAGTCGGCGTGGGTCTTGTACCCCAAGAGTGCCGCATGCTCCGCACGAATAGCGAGCATTTCTTCAAGAACCTTCATATTTTTTGCACCACCACGCTTCAAAAACTTCTCTGCAAGTTCTTTACGTTTTGCTTCACTCTGCGCGAGCTCCATAAAAGGGTGATAGTCAGGATAGGCGAGCGTGACGATGTAGCGACCTTGCTTGTCTTTCTTTAATCCCTGCTTGTATCGCTCGGGAAGACCAATCATTTCTTCCTCAGTCGCTACAATATGGTCCTCGTGCGCATTGATGTTGTGGCGGAACTCATTGGAAAGTTTTGCAAGGCGTTGTTCAAGGGCTTTGAGATGTTTTTGTTTCATAGGAGGTAAATCAAACCCCATGCGTTTGTATTCGAGAAACATATCCCGGAAAAGTTTTTGGTCTTCAGCCTCAAGGTATTTGCGCTCCTCGCGCCATGAGCCCACCTCATAATCTTTGAGTGCAGCCCAGACTTTTGGGTCGTGCTCAACAGTAATCATCTGCTTTTCGATGGTCTCAATAGTTTGTTTTGCGGTGTCACGAATCTTTTTGTCGGGAGAAACATTTTGCAAAAGATCAATCTTCAAAATTGTTTCCGTGAGTCCATGGTCAGATGCCTCGAGGGCGTACACCGTGTTCTCAAAGGTGCGCTCCTCAGGATTTATTTTCTTGATAACCGCAAGGCGTGCTTTTTTCTCAGCAAGAATCTCAGGTGCAAGTTTTTTAATATCGGCGACAGTCCACGCTGTCCATGCAAAATCTTTTGGGGTGTACGTTGTTCTGTTCATAGGGGTACTATACCCGAACACTTTCTAAAAATCTACACGGCGCGATATACGACGAGCGAAATGAGCGCAAAAAGGATAGCGGTACAAAAAAGATAAAGGGCAGCCGTAAGGAGAAGAGGAAAAGGCCATAGGGTGTAAAGAAGAAGTGAAACAACTCCCAGTGATTGTGTAATCATCTTGAACTTACCAGAATTCTCGGCTTGGATGATCGTGCCGTAGTAGTGGTTGCGGACATACGCACTCGTAATCAGAATGAGGTCTATCAAAACCATTGCATAGACAAGTTCCCAGTTAAGGTAGCGAGGAACGATGATAATGACGGCTGTCGCAACGAGGAGTTTGTCGGCAAGGGGGTCAAACATTTTCCCAAAATCAGATACAAGCTCGCGCGTGCGTGCCAGAGACCCGTCAACCGCGTCAGAAAAAGCAGAGAGCATAAAAAGAGGGAGGGCGATAGGGTAGTTTTCAATCCAGAAAAAGTAGCCAATAAACGGTACGCTCGCAAAACGCATCCATGAGATGATGTTGGGGGTCACCCACTCTGGGATAAGTTTAAGCAGGGTCTTCGCCAGGATTTTGTCAGTGAGGGTGAGTTTGTGGGGCATGAAGACTATTATATGGTATTTATAAAATAAATGCTTGCGTTTTTGTCACGCTTTGATACCATGGAGGTATGGCTGAGTCGGTTATTTCTCAAAGAGTTTTCTTTCCAAAAGGTGAACAAAAAAAGTTCAT
Organism: Candidatus Yonathbacteria bacterium RIFCSPLOWO2_01_FULL_47_33b; assembly: GCA_001823575.1. Taxonomy (GTDB): domain Bacteria; phylum Patescibacteriota; class Minisyncoccia; order Phycocordibacterales; family UBA1550; genus UBA1550. Next base: position 76,704 of record MHUW01000001.1, read on the forward strand.
CAAGAATGTTCAAAGTACGCTTTCTCTCGACAGTAAAGCACTTGCCGAACTCGCAGGGAAGAGTGCAAGGACCCTCGCTGACTGGAAGAGAGAAAAGTTCTCAATGCCACTCAGTGCTGCGGAGTTTCTTTCAGAGAAATCTGGGATACCTCTTCACGCTAACGTTAAAATCAAAGAAGCGTACTGGTACACATCTCTTGGTTCGTCGGCTGGCGGTACAGCTGTTTACGAAAAATATGGACATATTGGAGGTGACCAGGAAGAACGTAAAGAAAAATGGCACATATGGTGGAGCACAATAGGGCAATTTCAAAAGCATGCGATTTTGAACATAGTAAAACCGATAAAGAAGCCAATTTTCTCCTCTTCATTGGCAGAATTTGTGGGGGTTATTCTCGGTGATGGCGGCCTAAGCAAACGACAGGTTGTGATTACGTTACATCGATATGACGACAAGGCATACAGTGAGTATGTTCGCCAATTGATCAAAAAATTGTTTCAGGTTACTCCGGGAGTATATAGAAATAAAAAATCATTAGCAGACAATATTGTCATCTCAAGAACCGAATTAGTTCAATTTTGCGTGAATAAACTTGGCCTGAAGATAGGAAGCAAGGTGCGGCAGCAAATCGACATACCTTTGTGGGTAAAAGAGAGAAAATCTTATCGTATCGCTTGCCTGCGTGGTCTTGTGGATACCGATGGCTGCGTTATTAAGCATCGCTATTCTGTAAAAGGGAAAAAGTATTGCTATAAAAAACTTTCCTTCACAAATTCTTCAGTACCACTGTTGCGGTCTGTTTTTGAAATATTAAGCACCTTAGGGATGAAGCCAAGGGTCACGAATAACGGGAAGGAGGTTAGGCTTGAGAGTCAGTCTGATATGGAAAGATATTTTCGCTTGGTTGGCTCCAATAATCCCAAGCACTTGAATAGATGGCTTAATTGATTTATAGTGGACCAGTTGGAGACGTCGCATAGTTGGTCTAGTGCACCTCACTGCTAACGAGGCAGGGGATAAAACCCCTCGAGGGTTCGAATCCCTCCGTCTCCGCAAAATAAGCCACCCAACGCGAAAGCGTCGAGTGGCTATATTTTTGCGAGAGACGGAGGGATTCGAAAAGCGGAGGCGGGCACCTTATGTACTCATAAGGTCGCCGAGCTGGGGTCGAGAGTACTTATGAGCGAAGCGAATTAGAAACTCGTGACCAATCCCTCCGTCTCCGCAATACAAAAAATGACCGAGTTTTTCCCGGTCATTTTTTGTATCTGTCGGAAGATGTGTGCGGGTTTCGAGTGCATCAACGCAGGAGGCGAACCCCACTGTCTTTTAGTGTGCCACCGCAAACGCTAAAACATTGCGTGGTTTTGACGAGGCAAGGGCGCGCTTGGCTTCAAGGAGGGTGGCGCCCGTGGTGGTGACGTCGTCAATTAAAATAATAGTACGTCCGCGGGCGCGTGTAGGGTCGGTGCAGGTGAATGCTCCCCGGAGGTTGGTGAGCCGCGCCGCACGTTTTTCGTTCCGTGCTTGTGGGGCGGTCGCATGCGCGCGGATGAGAAGGTTTGGTGCGTACTCAAATGTGTTTGAATGGTCGAGTGCAATAATTTTTCGCGCGAGAAGCGCGCTTTGGTTGTATCCGCGTTCCCGCAAACGTTTTTTATGAAGGGGGATAGGTACGAGTAAAAAAGTTTCTCCTGGGGAGAGGTGCAGATTGTCGCCAAGGTCACCCAGTATTTCTTCATAAAGTCTTTCTGCGAATGTTTCTGCGAAACCACGCACATTTTCATATTTAAATCGCCAGATTGCGCGCTTGATGGACGGGTGACGATAGTCAAACGCTGCACGAATGAATGAGTGTTCGGCAGGCGGAGCAGACGGCGCCCCCGCGAGACATTTTGCGCAGAAGAGCGTGCGAGGCGTACCGCAACCTAAACACTGTCGCGGAAAAACAAGGTCGAGAATATTGTTAAAAATTATCGTGAGTCTGCGCATGTGGATAACGCACAATAAATATAAGAGCAATATTTATTGTGCATGGTATACTAAGTACACATAGTATAGTTAATATGGTATCAATCACCGAGTCAATCACCAATATGTTTTCCGGTGCCCATAGAGGGAGCTCCGTTGGTGTTGATATTGGCGCATCATCGATTAAAGTTGTTGAAGTAGAAAAAGTTGATGAACGTGCCGTCCTGAAGAACTACGGCGAGATTGCACTTGGGCCTCGTGCGGGTGTTTCTGCAGGACAAGCAACCAACCTCTCTCCTGAAGCCCTTGCCGAAGCCCTCAGGGATATTTTTCAGGAGGCGGGCATTTCGCCACGTCATGTTTCGTTTGCTATCCCCTTTAGTGCAAGCCTTCTTTCTGTTGCCGAGCTCCCCGAAGTAGGGAACAAAGAACTCGAGAGTATGATTCCTCTTGAAGCACGAAGGTATATTCCCGTTCCTTTGAGTGAAGTCTCTCTTGATTGGTGGGTGCTTCCTAAGCGTAAGGCAGAGAAAAAAAATGGCGCACCCACAGGGGGTGTGCCAGCGCCGGTGTCAAAGATAGAGGTTATTATAGCGGCAATCCATAACGAGGTTATTAAAAAATACGAAGTCATTCAACAAGCCACTCGTATTCCCGGCGAGGCTGTTCATTTTGAAATCGAAATATTTAGTACGCTGCGTGCTATTGTCGGACGCGACCTCTCTCCAATCATGGTGATAGATATTGGTGCAGGTTCTACCAAGCTTGCGCTGGTGGATGAGGGAGTAGTGCGTGGCTCACATGTTGTCTCCATGGGAGGGCAAGACATCACGCTTGCTCTTGCAAAGTCCCTCAATATTCCTTTTACTCAAGCTGAGGAGACAAAGTGCCGCGTGGGTACTATGGGAGACGAAGAGGGGCGTGATATTACGGTGGTTGCTGAGATTGTTTTGGCAAATGTTATAAACGAGGCTGCGCACTTTGTTGAAAACTATGAGCGAAAACACGGAACGAAAGTTTCCAAGTTTATCTTGGTTGGTGGTGGAGCCCGCCTCAAGGGTATCGAGAAAATAATTGAAAAAAGTTTTTCTGGTGTTTCTGTGGTAATAGGTGATCCGTTTGAGCGCCTCGATGCGCCAGCATTCCTCGCACCAACACTCAAGGATTTGAGTCCAAACTTTGCGGTTGCGGTGGGTATTGCACTTAAGGGACTAGAAGAGTAATTCTTTCTGCGGTATACCCCCACACCTACTTTTACATCATGATACACATCGAATACATTACGCGAGGGTCTGCGTTAAATACAAGCACACAAATGACTATACAAAAAGTAGGTGTGGGGGTATACTAAATACAAACACATGGTCAGTAATCCTCCAAAAGTATCGTTCATCCCTAAGGGACCCCTCGCTCGCGAAGAGTCGTTTATGATGCGTCGTCGTCCGCGGAGTATTACAGGTTTTTTAGCAATCTTCGCTTTTATTGTAAGTGTCGGGTCCTACGGCGGGTTTTATTTTTACGAAAAAACACTTTTGGCAGAAGTCGAGAAAAAGGCAAAGGATATCGCTGATGCCCAGCGTGTCTTTATTCAGTCTCCTGAGATCAACCAAGCAAAAGTATTTCGTGCTCGTGCTGACCTTGCTCGCGCGTTGTTAGATCAGCACACCGTCGTGTCACCTATTTTTACATTTCTTTCGAACAGTACCCTTGGAAGTATTCTGTATGACAGCTTCTCTTTCAAGCGTGAGAGCAATGGCTGGTCGCTCACGCTTACTGGTGAGGCGCCAAGCTATGCGTCGCTCGCATACCAATCTGATGTCTTGAACAAGAAAAACAAGGATAATGAGTTTGTAGACTTCAGCATCAGTAATATTGCTCTCACAAAGTCAGGAACAGTAACGTTCGGACTTGTCGTTACGTTTGCTCAACAACAACTTTTGTATACCAAGGAGGGTATTATTCCTCAACCCACAATAGAGAGTACCCCCGTAGGGGATATTTCGGCACCAACGGTGTCCTCTGAGCCGATTGTCCCTTCGTTTGAGACGCAGACTACCCCTACGGCGCCAGTTACCCCTGCGGGGACCTCTGATGCTTCATCTATTGCTACAACGACAGCGATGACCACCGAAACCTCCGCATCTTTTGGGACGACCTCTGCTGCGTCTGGATGGACGGTAGAACCTGTCGTTGGTAGCCCTGTTGCTGAAACAACAAAGACACCCACCGTAACAACCGCGCCAGCAGCAACCCCCACATCGTGGTGGTCGTGGTTTAAATTCTGGTAATATATTATGATCAAACCCATTTTATCGCTCATCGTCATAGTATTCTCGATTGCATTCGGGGTTTTCTACTCGAAACCTGCATATGACGATATAAAAAATGCACGGGCAGATATCGAAAAGCTCGACAAGACTGCTCAGTCAACAAGTGAGATTAAGGATATTATCGAGCAGACGGGGAAAAGTCTGAGTGCTGTCGACGCAGACGACCTTGCGCGGTTCGATGTTTTTTTGCCAGAAACTTTAGACGGTATCCGCTTTGCAAACAATCTCCAGCATATCGGGTCTGCCAATGGCCTCATTCTTTCTGATATCAAAGTAGAACAAAAGGAAAAGGAAAAAACACAGGAAAAATCTGCCAGTACTCAACCCACACCAGGTACCGTAAGTAAAGTCCTCGCCATCGATCGACCGATTGCTGACGCAACCACCCCTGCCGCAAAAGGGGGGACTGAGGCCAAAGAAAAATTCCTTGCAACCAAGGCAAGCTTCACCTTCGCAACAACGTACTCAGGGTTTCTCCTGTTTTTGAATGATATGGAAAAGAGCCTCGGGCTCATTAACATAACATCACTTTCATTCAAGGAGCTTGCAGCGAGTGGTGATGAAAAGGCGACTCAAAAAGGAGTGCCGCCTTTATATCAATTTAATATTGAGATTGAGACCTATTCTCTAAAGTAATCATATGACGCCACAAACAAAAAAAATGATGATGAATGTTGCGACAGGAGCTCTGGTTCTCGGGGTTATTGCTGGCGGTTACTTTGCTTTTGTCGGCAAAAAAATGGATACCACAACGTCTGGTGCTACGGTATCAACGCCAGGTATTGCACAAACAATCGCCATAAGTACTGACATCTCACGCACAAAGACAGAGCTTAGTGAGCTTAAAAAAGCAGTAGCGGCTTCCGTGGAGGTGTTTACTTCTACTGAGTTTAGGAGTTTGCAGGACTTTACCGTGCAAGTTTACGAAGAGCCAGTAGGGCGTGATAATCCATTTATGATTACAGACTGGAAGACAAAAATGAAAGACGAAGAGGCGGCAGCAAGTAGGAGGTCTTCGAGTGGTGCAAGCAGTGTTACTCCCTCGACCCCAGAGGTTGTTGTGCCCAAGTCAACGCAAGAAAATAAAACAGTTACTCCTCCCAGCATATAAAACATATGGCAGTCCTTGATACATTAGTAGAGCAGGGTGTTGTGAAGAAGAAGGCTTTACCCGAGCTCATGAAGCGAACAGAACAAGGAGAGTCTTTGGAGGCTGCTCTTCTTTCTGTTGGTGTTAAAAAAGAGGATATTTTAAGTGCGCGCGGGGTCTATTACAACCTCCCTGTTCGCGACCTGAAGGCAAAGGGTGTTGCCTTTGAAATTCTGAAATATATCCCTGAAGACTCGGCAACACACTATAGATTTGCGCCTCTTGGGGTTGCGAGTGGTGTGCTTGAGGTTGGTGTCACCGACCCTGAAAATATTGAGGCACGCGATGCGCTACAGTTCATTGCGACCAGGCTTTCGATGCCCTTTAAAATATTTCTCGTTTCCGAAGAAGATTTCAAGTCAATCCTTGATAGCTATCGCGGACTCACGGGAGAAGTTACCAAAGCTCTTTCTGAGCTCGAGGTTGATATTAAAGAAACAACAGGGGATGAAATCATAAAAGAAGCGCCAGCAGGAGAAGAAGAAAGCGTTGAGAAAATAAAAGCACATGTTGTCGAGGATGCCCCCGTAGCAAAGATTACGGCGGTGGTCCTTCGTCACGCAACAGAAGGTGGAGCGTCTGACGTACACATAGAACACACGGGGGACAAGGTGCGCGTACGTTTTCGTGTTGATGGGGAGCTTTTTACGAGCCTTATCTTGCCCGTCAATGTTCACAGCTCTATGGTGGCGCGTATCAAAATCCTTGCTAATTTGAAGCTCGATGAAAAGCGAAAGCCGCAGGACGGACGTTTTTCCGCACGTATTGATGGGCGCAAGATTGATTTCCGTGTCTCAACATTCCCTGCTTACTATGGCGAAAAGGTGGTAATGCGTATCCTCGACACCGAAAAAGGGGTAAAGGCCCTTGCTGATGTAGGCTTCAGTACCGATGATTTTGCTACCGTCAACGCAGCCATCAAGCGCCCTTACGGTATTATCCTCATCACCGGCCCAACAGGTTCTGGTAAATCAACAACACTCTACTCGATGTTGAACGCCCTCGACAAGGAGACAAAAAACATTGTTTCTTTGGAAGACCCTGTCGAGTACAATATTGGTGGGATTAGTCAGTCGCAAATGCGTCCCGAAATCGGCTATACCTTTGAGACGGGTTTGCGTACGACACTTCGTCAGGACCCGGACATTATCATGGTTGGAGAAATCCGCGATAAAGAGACCGCACAGTTGGCGATTCAAGCGGCGCTCACGGGCCACCTCGTGCTTTCGACACTCCACACCAATACTTCTATTGGTGCTATCCCGCGTCTTGTTGATATGGGTGTTGATCCGTACCTTATTGCACCAACGCTCACTATTGTTATTGCGCAACGCTTGGTGAAAACGATGTGCCCGGGAGGAACCAAAGAGATTCCGAATGACGGAGCCATGAAAATGATAGTTGATAAACAGTTTGCCGACCTCCCTGATTCATTTAAGGATAAACTCAATCTTACGAGGCCATTCCATGAGGCTATCTCGACCCCCGAATGTCCGTCGGGAACACGCGGGCGTAGACCAGTATTTGAAATATTCTCGGTAGACAAAGAGATTGAAAAGATAATCCTTACCGAGCCGACCGAGCCACGCCTTTGGGAGGCTGCTCGAAACAAAGGCATGCTCTCGCTCAAAGAAGACGCAATGCTCAAATGTATGGAAGGTTCAATCCCATTCCAGGAGGTAAATACGCTCTAAGAACCTGTCTAGAATCTCACCGCAAATTAACCAATAAAATCAATGCTTGCCGTTCAAAACTCCACAATTCCCTGCGAAAATCACGCATTCCTCCTCGACGTATTTCAATACGCCTCGTCGGAATGCGTGATTTTCGCAGGGAATTGTGGAGTTTTGAACAGGCATGAGATTTTAGACAGGTTCTAAAACCAACATTTGCTTTGTGTTGTTTTTCCCTCGTGAACATACTATAATAAAGCTATTATGGAAGAAAAAAATATTGGGAAAAAGATTTTTATTGTTGATGACGATAAGTTCCTCCTCAATATGTATTCTTCCAAGTTCGCGGGAAAAGGTTTCGACGTCGAACACACCTTAGGAAGCGCCGATGCCCTTGATAAGCTTCGCGGTGGCGCAGACCCCGACGTCATCCTTCTCGACATCGTTATGCCAGGAATGGATGGGTTTGAACTTTTGAGTACTATTAAAACAGAAGGATTGGCCCCTCATGCAAAAGTATTAATGTTTTCAAGTCTCGGACAAGAGGCCGATATAGAAAAAAGTCGCACCATGGGAGCAAACGGGTACGTCATTAAGGCCCTCGCTACGCCCTCAGAGGTAGTAGAGCAGGTAGTCACTATTTTGGAGGGAGGTGATTCGTTTGCACACGCTTATTAGTTATTACAAGAAACATTCATGCCAAGCTACAACTACAAAGAAGAAATAGAGGATATCATTATGCGCGCTCTTGCAGACGGTGCGTCTGACGTCCACCTCTCCGTAGGGGCGTATCCAACCGTGCGTGTTTCGGGGAACCTTGTTCCTTTGATGAATTTGCGTGTCTTGAATGCTGATGATGTTATTGCTCTTCTCAGTGAAATCATTACCCCTGAATTCAAAGAACGATTCCTTGCCAATAAGGAGATTGACTTCTCGTATGATTTCTACGGCAAGGCACGATTCCGCGGTAACGCTTTTTACCAAAGGGGGGCAGTCGGTGTTGCGCTCCGTGCAATTCCTGCGGAAGTAAAGACTATTAGCGAGCTTGGACTTCCCCCTATCCTCGAGATTTTTGCACGAAAGAAGCAAGGATTCTTCCTTGTGGTAGGCCCAGTTGGACAAGGTAAATCAACGACACTCGCTGCCATGGTGGAGCTCATCAACCGTGAGCGTGCGGAGCATATTGTAACAATAGAAGACCCTATCGAGTACCTTTTCCGTGCAGATAAATCCATTATCGACCAGCGCGAGGCGGGAATCGATACCGAGGACTTCAAAACAGGACTCCAGGCCGCGTTCCGTCAAGACGTGGATATCATCATGATTGGTGAAATGCGTGATCCTGAGACCATTTCCACTGCGGTGACGGCTGCTGAGACAGGGCACCTCGTGCTTTCGACACTCCACACCAACAATGCTTCACAGACGATTGACCGTATTATTGACTCATTCCCCGCAGAGCAGCAGTCACAGATTCGTGTTCAGCTTGCAGGCAGTCTCCTCGGTATCTTTTCTCAGCGTTTGGTCCCTCGTATCTCCGGTGGATTGATACCTGCCTACGAGCTCCTTATTAACAACAATGCCATTTCAAGCCTTATTCGTGATGGTCGTACCCACGAAGTCGATATCGTGATTGAAACGGGTATGAAGGATGGCATGATCGATATGAATCGCTGTCTTGCGGAGCTCGTGCGCAAGGGCGAGATTACTCCTGAAAATGCACTTCTGTATTCATTTAACCCTAAAGGTCTTGAACGTACGCTTCAATTCTAATCAACCATATTATGCTTTTTGCTTATAAGGCGGTCACTAAAGAGGGGAGAGAAACCACAGGTGAGATAGAGGCACAGAGCCAAGATGTGGCAGTTAATTCGCTTCAGCGTAGTGGGCTGGTGGTGATTTCTGCCCGTCCTGCTGACCAGAAAAGTCTTTTTGAGTACGACATCGTTTTTTTGAATCGTGTGTCAGCAAAAGAGATATCCATGGCTTCGCGTCAAATCTCGACGCTTCTCGAAGCACACGTTCCTGCCCTCAAAACATTTCGTTTACTCGCCAACGAGTCCGAGAATCCGACACTTGCAAAAAAGTTCACAGAAATTGCTGATGATGTGCAGAACGGCGTCCCTATTTCTGACGCGCTCTACAAACACCCGAGCGTATTCTCTGATTTTTATGTGAACATGGTGCGTGGTGGAGAAGAGTCGGGTAAACTCGCCGATACGTTTACGGCCCTTGCGGACTACCTCGAGCGCTCATATGAGCTTGGCTCAAAGGTTCGCGGGGCACTTATTTACCCAGCGTTTATTGTTGCCACCTTTTTTGTGGTGATGATATTGATGTTGGTACTCGTTATTCCTAAACTTTCTGATGTTATTACCTCAAGCGGGCAGGAGGTACCGGTGTATACCAAGGCGGTCATTGGCGCAAGTTCGTTCTTGATCAATTATGGCGCATTCGCGTTCATCCTCTTTGTGGTAGCGATATTCCTTGTGTGGCGCTATACCCGCGGAACAAACATGGTTGCGCAGGCAAAGCTCTGGCTCCCTGGTATTGGTACGCTCTACCGCATGCTCTATCTCTCGCGTATTGCTGACAATATGCATACCATGCTTGCAAACGGTATCTCTATGGTGCGTGGTATTGAAATCACGGCAAGCGTGGTGAATAACCAGATTTACCACGATGTGTTAATGGAAGCTGTTGTTGCGGTAAAGGGCGGTGCACCATTTTCTACGGCGCTTGAAGTACACAAAGAAATCCCTAATGTAATGATTCAAATGGTGAGAGTGGGTGAAGAAACCGGTGAAGTGGGTAATATTTTGAAAAAACTTTCGTCCTTTTATCAACGCGAGGTTAATACAGCTGTCGATACGCTCGTGTCCATGATTGAGCCAGTGATGATTGTCGCCCTTGGTCTTGGTGTGGGCGGTGTCCTTGCCTCAGTGCTTGTCCCTATCTACCAAATTGCGGGGAATGTGTAGAGTCCGCTCGGCACCATCCTTTTGGCAGGGCGCGAGCTTTCTCCTGCGGAAAGCTCGCTAATCCTCGGCGCTTTTCGTGCGGAGTACCGCCCGAACCAAGCAAAGCGCCTGCGGACCCTATCAAAAGGAGGTGCACTCGCTCCAAGGTTGGGTCCAGTATTCCCCACAATTCCCTTGCGTCCTAAATGGTGCAGGTGGTATATGGAGTACCATATACCACCATCGCTCGGACGCCATAAGCACAAGGGATTTAGTTCTCCTGTGGATAAAAAAACCCTTGTGCTTGCGTCGCTCCTCGCTCGGCGGTATAATGAAAGGGTGTTAAATAGAGAGAGAGGGCGGCCGATGGCCATGCCGCTCTCTCTCCTTAAAACACGTTTATTAATGTTAATGTTTACTAGTTTTAAAAATATGAAACAAAAAGGTTTTACACTTATCGAGCTCTTGGTTGTTATCGCAATCATCGGTGTTCTCGCATCAGTTGTTCTCGCATCACTCAACTCAGCACGTTCAAAGGGTGCTGATGCAGCAGTTAAGGCAAACTTGGCAAGTACACGTGCTCAAGCAGAGATTCTTTACGACACGAACGGAGGTTATGGTGTTGATGCAACACCGACAGCTTTTGCTCTGGGTGTCTGTGCTCAAACAGCTGATACGATCTTTGCAGACGCAACCCTCTGGGGTCAAGTTAACGGCGCAGATACTGCTGGTGGCGGGCTTGCTTCCTGTATGTCTACGGTAACAGGCAGTGGGTCATGGGCTGTTGGTGTTCAATTGAAACAGAATGCAACAACCGAAGCGTGGTGTGTTGATAGTTCAGGACAAGCAAAGAAGGAGACTCTTGATGGGACACCAATTCAAGCAGAGCTCGATGCCCTCATCACTGATGGTACGGTTGCTAAATGTGACTAGTTAATTTCTAGCATAAAACAAAAACCCGTCTTATGGCGGGTTTTTGTTTTATGCTAGAATAACAGTATGGATTTTCTTATACTTGCAATCATTTTTGTATTCGGTGCCATTATTGGCAGTTTCTTGAACGTGGTAATTTATCGTTATAACAGTGGCAGATCACCCCTCACCGGTCGTTCACAGTGTTTTGCTTGCGGTAAAACACTCTCATGGTATGAGCTAATACCCGTTGCGAGTTTCCTTGTACAGCGTGGGCGGTGCCGCGGATGCAAAGTGCGTCTCTCGTGGCAGTACCCGCTTGTCGAGGTAATTTCGGGGGCGATGTTCGTTGCAATATTTCTTCTTGGTAAACCAATTCTCGAATCGGTATACCTGGTAGTTATTTTCTCGACACTTTTGATTATCGCGGTTTATGATCTGCGTCACCAAATCATCCCTGACGGTCTCGCGGCACTTTTTGCAATACTGTCGCTCGTTTGGTTTTTTTACACGGTGCCTGGTGGTTTTATGAATGTATTTCATTTCCCACACCTTTGGGCACTCCTTGCGGGACCCATGCTCTTTTTCCCATTTTGGGCACTCTGGTTCGTGTCACAAGGGCGGTGGATGGGGCTCGGCGATGGCAAGCTTGCGCTCGGTATCGGATGGTTCCTGGGCGCAACGCTTGGCGGCTCGGCAATCATGCTTGCATTTTGGATTGGCGCTGCGTGGGCGCTCCTCCATATGGCATATCAGCGTCTAGCAGCAGGCTTTTCAGGGGTTAAGCTCTCAATGAATAGCGAAATACCCTTTGGGCCATTTCTCATTCTAGGCACAATCGTTGTATACTTTACAGGAGTGAACTTTTTTGATGGATCAATTACGTTCATTACTTTCCTATGAGTTCTCTAAATTCTAAATTCAAAATTCCAAATTCTGCCCATAGGGGGTTTACGATGGTTGAACTTCTTGTGACCATAGGTATTTTTACTATCCTCACGGGCATTGTCCTTGCGAAGTATCGTACTTTCAACACCAATGCAGAATTTGCAAATGCAAGTGAAGATGTTGTCCTTGCCTTGAGGCAGGCGCAAGTGTATGGGGTGGGGACAAAAAGAGATACGGCGATGGCTTGTGGAACAGGAACAAACTTTGAATGTGCCTATGGTGTGCATTTTGCTGCATCAACCCCCAATCAAATTATTATTTTTGCCGACAGAGACAACAATGGTTTATATGGGCCAATGCTCGGAGAAGAAATAGAGGTGATTTCATGGAACTCATCAATTTCTCTTACGGGAATTAAATGTGGTTTGGTAACTGATGACTGCGTCGGAGATGTTTTTACTGGTGCTGTTATGGATGTCACTTTTAGGCGCCCGAGCCCTGATGCGTATATTTTTGACTTAGCCACACATGATGTTTTGTCTGCCGGGTTTAAAACTGGATGGATAACTCTTTCTGATGCCAATACATCTAGAATATCGACAATAACGATCTCAGCAGCAGGGCAGATTTCAGTTCAGTAATTATGAAAACAACTTCACAAAAAAAAGGTTTTATCCCCACACCAATATTGGCATTGCTGCGAGGTTTTTGCTCTCGTTTGGCATCAAAAATGATATGGGGAAAGAAACGTGAAGATGGTGCGTATTCTAGTGAAGCAGCAAAAACCATGCCAACATTGGTGTCGGGGTTTACTCTCGTTGAAATGATTGTATCAATCGGCCTTTTCACAATTGTCCTCTTTATTGCAACGAGTGCGTTTCTTACGGTAGTGAATGCTGATCGAAAAACACGCGCAACACGCATAGCCGCGGATAATCTCAGTCTCGCCCTTGAGGACATGGAGCGGCGGGTCCGCACAGGATCAAGCTATTATTGTGGTATAGGGGGAGAGCTTGGCGGGGTACGTGGTTGCTCTGGCGAAACAAGCATTTCATTTACCGAACAGGACGGCATAACAAGAACAACATACAAGCTTGAAGGTAACAAGATTACGCGGCAGCATATATGCATAGTGGCACCTTGTGTGAACTCACTAGTTTACGATACTCCTATCGATGTAACTGCACCTGAGGTTAGCATAACGAGTGGCACAGGCCTCAAGTTTATCGTTCAAGGGAGCACGCCGGGGGTTCTGCCGACAGGAGATTCGGTTCAGCCGTATGTGACGGTAGTGATTGATGGATCAATTGGGGCCACCGCAAACCCCGCAGGACAAGCGAAATTTAAGATCCAAACAACGATAACGCAACGCAATTATGATATTTAAAGAACACAACCAGTTAAGAGGGCTTGTCTACCTGAATTTTCCTAAGAAAATGCAAGGTGGGTTTACTCTTCTCGAAACGATGGTAGCCATCGCAATCCTTCTCATTGCGGTAGTGGGGCCTATTTCGCTTATTGGAGGTGCTCCTTCAAAGGTATATTTTGTACGTGATCAAGCTATTGCGGTGAATCTTGCACAGGAGGGGATAGAGGTCGTGCGGCAAAAGCGAGATACCAATCTCCTTGTCGGCGGTTCAACGGCATGGGATAGTGGTTTTGGGACAGGAGATTGTACTAGTGGGGGGTATCAGTGTTTGGTTGATGTGAATCCTCTGAATATCACAAGATGTAATGGGGCCTGCGGAGCAGGAGATAATACGCGTGTTTATCAAAGTTCATCAGACCTGTTGTATCATCAGTATGTCTCAAGCCCAACTGGGACACCTACTAACTTTAGGCGTGTTATGTCTACAAATAAAGTAAATAACAATGAATACACCGTTATCGTAAATGTGACTTGGACTACCGGCAATATTCCCGGGTCAATCACGGTATCCGAGTCTATTTTTAATTGGACAGAATAACCATATGAACTACCAAGCAACAAAATCTATGGTTCACCAAAAGCGCGGTATAACGCTTCTTATTGCAGTTTTGATTTCAGCAGTCGTTCTTGCTGTGGGGATGGGTGTTTACCAGCGCATCTACAAGGAGCTCTATTTTTCATCATTTTGGAAACAAACACAGCTGGCACTTGCAACAGCAGATTCAGGGCTTGAGTGTGTGCTGTATTGGGATCTGCACCCATCTGCTACACCCTCTTGTTTCAATACGGCTATTCCTACATGGGTAGCGGTAGCAACCGTGACGTACGATCCTGGTACATATATGTGGGGTTCTCTTCTAACACCAAGATGCGCAGGAGATACAGATGATTGGGATTACGGGGCAGTCCAGTTTGTTGGCGCCGACGTTGGGGCTGTTTGTTATGATCAATACAGCCTTTCGGGCTCTGTGAGTTTGGAATATACCAGAGCAGCAACAGGGGGAGCTTCAGCGATGCCATCGGGGAGCTTTCAGCTGGATACTTATGGTGGTTGTGTAAATGTTACGATCACCAAGCCAGCGCCAAGTGGCGCAAGCACGCTTATTGAAGCGCGCGGGTATAACAATACGTGCGCTACCATAACGTCAAACATACGAACTGTCGAACGTGGTTTGAATATCGAATACTAATTATGTCAAAAGAAGGATACGCGATCCCTAAGTCCAAACAGGAGGCGATGGAGCGTCTTGTTCAGTTGCGCAAAACGATTGAAAAGCATCGGTACTTGTACCATGTACTCGACCAGTCCGAAATCTCGCCTGAAGCACTCGACTCGCTCAAGCGCGAACTCGTGATGATAGAAGAAGCATACCCCGATCTGGTGACACCGGACTCGCCGTCGCAGCGTGTTGCTGGCGCGCCACTTAAAGGGTTTAAAAAAGTACGCCACACCGTTGCACAGTGGTCGTTTAATGATGCATTTTCTGCTGAGGATATGCGTGAGTTTGATGCGCGCGTCAAAAGATTTTTGAAGGATGCCTATGGTAATGTGGTGGCACCATCATACACGTGTGAGCTTAAAATCGACGGACTTAAAGTGGTTCTGACGTATGAAAAGGGGGTACTGGTGACGGCGGCAACGCGTGGCGATGGCACCGTGGGTGAGGATGTGACCGCAAATGTAAAAATGATTGAGTCGATACCGCTCGCTCTCCATGAGAAAGTCTCAGGCGTATTTGAGGGGGAAGTATGGATGGCAAAGTCAACGCTTGAGCGTTTGAATAAAGAAGAAATTAAGGCCGGGCGTGAGCCGTATGCCAACCCGCGTAATCTTGCGGCAGGGACCATGCGCCAGCTTGACCCTGCGGTGGTAAAAGCGCGATCGCTTGATGTGTTCATTTACGATGTGAGTGCGCTTGAGGAGGAGCTTCCACAAACACAGAGTGTTGAATTAAAATTTTTGCAGGATTTAGGGTTCAAAGTAAATAAGCATTTTGCGGAATGCAAAACTATTGAAGAGGTGATTGCATTTTGGCAAAAATGGCAGAAAAAGGCACCCAAGGAGGACTATTGGATTGATGGCGTCGTGGTAAAAGTAAACGAAAAAGCATATCAAGACAAGCTCGGTTACACCGGCAAGGCGCCGCGCTTTGGTATCGCATTCAAGTTCCCTGCTGAGCAGGTGACGACCGTGGTTGAGGATATTGTGCTTCAGGTTGGCCGTACGGGCG
>MHUW01000002.1 GCA_001823575.1 Candidatus Yonathbacteria bacterium RIFCSPLOWO2_01_FULL_47_33b
AGTATGTGCTGGTCCTCTACAAGGATAGTTCTTTATGAAAACTTTACGTGCCTGTATGATGCTCGTGGCGGGGCTGTGCGCTTTGGTGTGGATGCCGTTTGCGTGGGCGTCTGGACACACTGCCGCACCTGACCTTTTTGCGACAATGACTCCTGCACAGCACTTGCTTACCCATATGAAGGAAATGTGGGGCGCGATGTTCCGTCTGGACTTTGCGGCACTCCAAGCAAATGCTGTTTGCATGAGCGATCCTTTTTATAAAATGCTGTGGATGCATGGCTGGTGGATCAGTGCCTTGATTGCGGCTCTGGTTATCGTTGCCGTGGCTCGGTATCTCAGCCGGATACTCGCTCGCCATCGCCTGACCGCACGGTGCGGACTTGCGTGCTAGCACGCTGTTCGTAGGTCTTTTACACCACTCTCTTCTTGAGGGTGGTGTTTTTTAATTCTGATATAATGGGGTTATGAAATGTCCAAGCAAGGTACCCGATTTTTCTTTGTGGGGAAAGTATAAATCTAAAAGAAAAGTTTTCATTGAAGGGGTAGGGTTCGCTCCAGGGGTGAGGGCAGATTTTTTCCAAAAAGAGGTGGGTGGGAGGGTCTTGTCGGCGGGGGTGTTTAAGGATGATAAAAATAAAATTCTCTACACCGCGTGGGGATTTAAAGACGAGCCACACTGCTCCTTCACGGCAGTGATGGGGGATAGGGGGAAGTGGCTTGCGCCGATGCTGGGCTGTCCGCAGGTGCGCACTTTGGTAACGTCTGGCGTTGTTGTGGGTATTGCGATAAAGAGTGGCTCGCGAAGAAAAAAGTTTTTTTGAAAGGGTAGAGGCAAAACAAAAACCACCCCGTGAGGGGTGGTTTTTGAGAGGAGCGGTATTAAACGCGCTCTACGTTTACAGCGTTCATTCCCTTAGGAGAATCTTCTGTCTCGAAAGTAACGGTGTCACCTTCGCGGAGGTCGTTGAACTCAACGTTCACCAACGCGTTGCGATGGAAGAACAAGTCCTTTGACATACCTTCACCTGTAATGAAACCGAAACCGTTTTCTTTGAGGGTTTTAATAGTACCTTTCATAAAAAATTTTATTTAATCACACAACTAATATACAAAAATATAGCTACAAGAAAATCGACTTACTCTTTCCACCAACAACTTTTGTTCTGTTAAAGATAGCATATTTTGATATAAAAGTCAAGCTTTTTTTGAGAATTAGAAATTTGTGCAAAAAACCACCGAAGCGAGAAGCTCGCTTCGGTGGTAATTGTTACTTCGGTAAACCATTCTTCGCAAGAGAATAATTCCCGTGCGCACCGTCGTCCGTGACCTCCTTGCCAAGCCAGGCGGGTGGAATGAACGCAATTGCATCCTCGTGGCTTTCAAACTCAACCTCAATCTGGACATATTCATCCAGTCCGGCATGAAATATGTTGAGTTGAACGTCAACGCCGTCCCACGTAATGAAGTACCGACTTTTAACCAAAGAACAACTAGCTTTTTTCCGCAGAAGATCAAATTCATCCTGCGTGATTTCATGCTCGTCTTCGAGTCGAGATACCCCTTTGCCGGCTTTCCTTGTTTGTGTGTAGATGTGCCCCTTGTCGTTGTATTCATCACGAATGCGTGTCCGCAGGTCATCCTCAAGGTATCCCTGCAAAATAGATTTTTTCGGATAGTCCTTGAAATCAAATGGCAAAGCACTCATGTCGGGGAGGAATCTCCGCTCGTGTTCAAAAGGGATTGCGCTGTTGAGAGCTATGTTTTTTTTCATGGTTACACCTCGGTTGTTTATAAAGAAATACTTTGTCTATTATACATAAAATGTCCTGCATTTAAAGATGTAAAAGAAAAACACCGCAACAAAAGAATCGTTGCGGTGCTAGAATAGTAACCCAGGTTTTAGTGATGTGGCTCGTATTTCAGCTGCACGGTGATATCTTTTACATCTTGTGCTGCGACACGGAATGGTGCAATCGATGAGTGTGAGCGTGTATCGTCGCTCCAGAGCGCCGCTCCATAATAGAGCATGGCTTCGACGACCATAGGGAAGGTGATCGTAAAGCTGAGGGTCAACTTCTCCTCCTCGGTGCCGTATTTTTGGAGACAGTAATAAAAGAACGCCAGGCCGTAGTACTTACCTTGCCCCGCCTCGATCAAATCGTCACTCAAGCGGTACACGATGGTGGCTGACACGACTGGCTCATCCTCGATCTTTTTGATGCCGAGGCATTGCAAAATAGCACCGTTACTGTAGTCAAACTCTCCGTTAGACGGGGATTGGAAAAGCGCTGGTAGTTGGTTCATGGGACCTCCTTCGGAATAATAGTACAAGAGAACAAAATTGCTACTGCAATAATGGCACATTTTTTGTGCTCTGTCCATACGTCCACCTTTCCAGCGTACTACGAACGTGCGGATTCCTTTTCTGCGATAAGTGAGAGTGTCTTGATGACAGTGTCGGGATTGAGCGAGATGCTGTCAATGTGTTGCTCGACGAGGAACTCGGTGAACTCGGGAAAATCTGAAGGAGCTTGCCCGCAGATGCCGATATACTTTCCGCGTGCCTTTGTTTTTTTGATAACTTCCTCAATGAGTTGTTTTACCGAGGGGTCATTTTCGTTTGCGATTTTGTCTACTATTTGTGAGTCGCGGTCGAGGCCAAGGGTGAGTTGCGTCAGGTCATTTGAGCCAATAGACATACCGTCAAAGATGTTCAAGAATTCGTCATCGAGAAGTATGTTGGAAGGTATCTCGCACATCATATAAATCTTCAAGCTTTGGTCGGTCTCGCGGTCGAGCCCAAACTCTTTCATGGTGGCGACGACGCGCAGTCCTTCGTCGGGAGTGCGACAAAACGGCACCATGGGAATGATGTTCGAGAGCCCAAACTCCTCGCGTGCTTTTTTGAGCGCGGTGCATTCGAGGCCAAAGGCCTCCTTGAAATCGGGATGGTAGTAGCGTGATGCACCGCGCCATCCAAGCATCGGGTTTTCTTCTTCTGGTTCATACAGCTCTCCGCCAATGAGCTTGCGATACTCGTTGGTTTTGAAGTCAGAAAAACGAATAATGACGGGGTTGGGCCAAAAGGTCGCACCAATCATGCCGATGCCTTGCGCGAGGGTATCTATATAAAATTGTTTTTTATCATCGTATCCGACCGTAAGGTTTTCAATGTGGGTGATGAGCTCAGGGTGTTTTCTTCCATCACGCAGTTCATTAAAATGAATGAGCGCATTGGGGTGTATTTTAATATGCGAAGCAATGATGAATTCTAGGCGCCCCAGACCAACACCAGAAACGGGAAGTGCGTGATAGCGAAATGCCTCGTCGGAGGTACCAATATTTACCATCACCTTGGTCGTGGTTCTTGGGATGGTGTCCAGCCGATGTTCGATAAGGGTGAACGCCAAGGTTCCTCGATATACAAACCCCGTGCTGCCCGACGAGCAGTCCACGGTCGCCGTGGTGCCGGTTTCTAAAACGTTGGAGGCGTCGCCAGTCCCTACGATTGCAGGAATACCAAGCTCTCGCGAAAGGATTGCTGCGTGTGAAGTGCGACCGCCCTTGTCGGTGATGATTGCGGATGCAATCTTCATGATTGGTTCCCAGTCGGGGTCGGTCATCTCGGTGACGAGGATATCTCCTTGTTGAAATTTCCCTATATCCTTGGTGTCGTGAATGACGCGGATAATTCCCGTCGCAATTTTGGACCCAACGGCCGAGCCCTTGGTGAGAACTTCACCCTTTTCTTGTAGGGCGTATTCTTTGTACACATTCCTATCCTCAAGTGAGCGTACCGTTTCGGGGCGCGCTTGAACAATAAAAAGCTCGCCCGTGTTTCCGTCCTTTGCCCACTCAATGTCCATAGGCTGATAATGATTATTTTTTTCTGAAAAATATTCTTCTATTTGCACAACCCATCGAGCAAGTTTCAATATTTCTTCATCGGACAAACTATAGCGTGACGTGTCGGCGGGGGAGGTATTCTCAACGAGCGTCCCCCCTTCGGTGTAGATCATTTTTTTGTCTTTCTTGCCGAGTGTTTTTGAAATGATTGGTCTGAAGTCCTTGAGTGTTGATTTGAAGACGATGAACTCATCGGGCGTTACTTTCCCTTGCACAATCATTTCGCCAAGGCCGTAGGAGCTATTGATGACCACCACCTTATCAAAACCTGTTTCTGTGTCGATAGAAAATGCAACACCGCTAGAAGCGAGGTCGCTCCTGACCATTTTTTGCACACCGACCGATAGTGCAATAGCGGTATGCGCAAAACCTTTGTCTTCTCGATAGGAGATTGCACGATCAGTAAAGAGTGACGCAAAAGCTTTTTTCACCGACTCAAGGACAGCATCGTCGCCCACCACATTGAGGTATGTCTCTTGTTGTCCGGCAAATGATGCGCCAGGGAGATCTTCGGCGGTAGCGGAAGAGCGAACAGCGACATCAGTGTTGCCCCCGTATTGATCAGATATTTTGTGGTACGCATCAACGATTTCTTTTTTAAGGTCAGCGGGCATTTCAGCGGCGAGGATTGCGGTGCGTACGGCTAGCCCGCGTTTTTGCAGGTCCTCTATGTGGTGAGTGTTTAGCCCCGTGAGCGTCTCGAGGATGAAGGGGCGAAGTGACGCTTCGTTGATAAAACAATTATACGCGTGCGCAGTAACCGTAAAGCCGTTGGGAACGCTGATGCCGAGCGGTATGAGTCCGGAGACCATCTCGCCAAGCGCTGCGTTCTTGCCACCAACAAGACCAACATCATTCATGCCGACTTCGTCGAACCACAGAATAAATTTTTTTGATCGGTCGGTCATGGGTGCGCAGGTGATATTACTTGAGTATGACAAATATCCACAAAGATTCAAGCACAACAATTAGTATGAGTCTTTATGGGTAAAACAAAACCGCCTTTAAGGCGGTTTTGTTTCGAGTGTTTAATGTGGTTAGGTTATTGGTTGAACCATGCCTTGCGCCACTCTTTCATCATCTGTATCTCTTGCGTTTGAGCGACCGTAATGTCGTTACCTAATTTAAGGAGTTCAGGACGTTTTGTTTCTTTGAGAAGTGTTTGCGCCATTTCGACAGCACCTTCATGATGAACAACCATTCCATCCAAGAACGCTCGGTCCATTTCATCACCTGTTTTTCCTGAGAGGCTAGACGTCATGCCGTACATTGCTCCGTGCATGTTGGTGTAAGTAGGTTTGGGTAATTGGCGTGAGTTTGCGTTCATGAAGTACCCCACAGCGAACCCAAGGATTAAGCAGAGCAGTCCAATAATAAGAACATTGTTTTTTGTTTCCATAGTTTTAGTTGTTAATGAGTAATACAAACCAAAAGCATTAATGCTATGGAGCACGAGGATTCAGTGCGCCTGCAAGAAAGAGCAGAGCAAAAGAAGGTATGTGCGTTTTGTGGGATCGAGGAAAAAGAATCCTTGCCTGCTGGGTATTGGGTGGACCAAAGAGGTATCGTAGCCAGGTTCCTGTCATCACAAGTGACGCAATGAGAAAAACAAGCGTCAAAAGTCCGACGGGGAGCGAGGCGGTCATCGCTTGCCATGAGGCAACGTGGTCAAAGACATTCATGGTGCATAAGGCTGTTTCGCCAATCATAAAAGGGCAGGTGCTCATGCTGTCCACCCCACGGTGGTCCATGTTCATCATTCCGAATACTCCAAAGACGCTTATGCTCAAAAAAGCGACGGCAATGGTTAGGGAAAGGATATAGTTGATGTTTCTACGAAAATTCATGGGTTGAACATAAGTATAGCTTATTTTTGTTTTTCTCTATAGTATGGCGATATGAATGATGATGACTCAAAAAGAATCATAGGCTTCTATGAAGACACCCTGAATACCTATGGCAACGATGCACGCAGCGTTCATTGGGCGGATACAGAAACCCAACGCGTGCGGTTCGAGGTTTTGAATGGGGTAGCAGCCCTTGGCAACAAGAGCGTCCTTGATGTTGGGTGCGGCCTAGGCGACCTCTATAAGTTTTTCATTTCAAAAGAGATTCCCGTTGAGTACACGGGTATTGATATTGTCCCTGCATTTGTTGACCGTGCACGAGAGCGGTTTCCCGGTGCGGTATTTAGCGTTGAAGATATTTTTTCGGTGCGCGGGGAGTATGATTACGTGCTCGCTTCGGGCGCGCTCAATTTTATGGTCGCCGACAGCAAGCAGTATTATTTCTCGATGATTAAAAAAATGTTCGAACTTTCGAAAAAGGGACTCGCATTTAATATGCTCAATAATGCCGAACACCCCACCGACGACACCTTGGTCTCGTATGACATCGACGAGGTCACCGCGTACTGCAAAACACTATCCGACCACGTCGTAATGACACGCGGCTATCTCCCATGGGATTTTACCGTATATATGTACAAGGAGTAGGGTTACTTTTTAGCAAGTAACACCTCGTTATTTCCCGGTCGGACAACGATGAATCTTTTCTTCCACCCCTTGAGGAAGTCAGCCGTAGAAATTTGTTTCCCCGCATTTTTTTCGGCAGGGTCGTTGTAATAAACGGTATCTCCAACAATATTGTTGATAACAACAAGGTGGGGGATGGTACTCTTGGGGTCAAATTTGTAGTAAATAGACGCCATGACAGGACCGTCCTTGAGGAACTCGCTAATCTCTGCGAATGCAACATCTTTGGTTGATCCCGAGAGATCATAATTCTGACCTTCCAATCCATATTTTTTAGATAAGAGGGCGAGGTCTCGGTGCTTCCATCCCGCATTTTGCAAATAGGCACCCGAAACAATCGCTTGTTTGAGCAAAGTGTTTACCGACACCGTTCCTGGTTTGTAATACTCGATGAGCATCGCCAGACTCGCTACGCCACAGCCTCTCTTTTTCCAGTCTGGTGACTGGATGTCATTGAGTTGAGAATAAAAGGGGACGTCGAGGGATTTGGGTTCTTCGGCAGGCACGCTTACCGCTCTGTCAGAAAAACCTGACGTTGTCTGGGTAAAAGTAACAAGGGGCTGAAAGAATGTTTGGGCGTCAATATAAGGTATCACTTATATATTATACCACACTCACGCAATATTTGCAATGGTCTGGTCTGGTTATCGAGGCGTCCCTACGAGGCATACTTTTTGCCATGGTTGGTATACGCTATTAAAAATTTGTTCGCGAATACCACCGTTGGGGAGTGCTACTCGGTAGGTAACATCGGCCGTGACACCGCCTCGAGGAGTCTCGCTACATTTCTCTGCGTAGAGGGGCAAGTCGGTCGTCGATACGTATTTAGTAGAAGGTGCAGGGATACGGTTGGACAGAATGGGTTCAGAGATACGTACCTCGCGGCCATCGTTTTTTCCATAAAGTTCAAAGATGAGGTCTGTGCCCGATACTCTGCTTTGCAAGAGTAGGTAATGTCCCGTATCGTTCACAAACCGAAGGTCTGGGTGTGGGCCATAAATCGTTGCATCAAGTCCGGGACCATAATACCCCACAACATAGCGGTGACTGACCCTCTCGGTAATAGGTAGTCCAGCGTTTAGTGCTAGGCGGAAAAGTGTGGTTGCGATTTGGCAGAGGCCACCCCCGAGCTCCTTAACACTTTTGTTATCTTTTATTACAAATTCTTTTACATACCCCGCCTCCTCGGTAACATAGCCAATAGCGTCGACGGCAGAAAATTCTTCACCGGGCGCGATGAGTCTTCCATTTAGTTTTTCAGCTCCAACCTTGATGTTTTTTATGCGATCAGCGCTGCTTCCCCTGAAACTTGTTTTTGAAAATCCTACTAAATCACGAATATTGTACTGCCCAATAGTTTCATTGGTAACTTTGGGTTCTTCGCGAGTTATTTCAATCGTGATGTCAATCGGAGTAGCCCCTTCTTTGTGCGTGGCGTCAGTATTTGAGGGAGAAAGAGTGGTAAGTATTTGCAATCCCGCAATAGCGTCCGTTGCCTTTTGAGCGGTCGCAACAACATCGACAACGGTCCCCGCGTGCCCCGGCGTCAGCTCGGTGAGGACATCGTCATATATTTTAAAGCGACTGCTTTCTGGTGCGTCGTTGATTACCGAAGAGACGGTCTGAGACAAGAACACTCGGAGCTTTTCTTGATCAAGGCCAATTTGTTTGTTGGCGTCAATCGTCAGCCATGTTACCAGCTTTGCACCACTCACATTCCACGAATATGTTTTGTAGTGGAAAACCATTTTTTTCTTTTGAGATAATTCTTGTGCAAAATGCAAGAATGGTTGAAGGTCTTCTTGAGTAGAAAGGGGAGTGCGCACCTCTGCTTTAAAGTCTTTTGGTGATGAATCAAAATATGCCAGCTTTTTTTTGAGAATGATGATGACCTCCTTGGTGTCCATACGCTCGCCAATCTTTTCGGGTGTTATGTATACCTCGCCGTTTCTATCTATGGCAAATCGTGCCGGCTCTGCTTTCTTTAAAAAAAGTTCTAGTTCGCGTGAGAGAAAGGAGTCAACGGCTACTTCGTAGAGGGTAGAAGGAAGCAAAAATCTTGTTCCTCGAACAAGGTGAACATGTTCTTTGGTTCGTTGCCAATATGATCCGGTACGACCATATTGATAGGCCTCATCGACGGTTTTTCCCCATTCTCCAAGAGAAAAATACTCAAATGATTTGTCGGGGTTGAAGCCTGGAGCTGATATAGGGATGATTATTTCTTTAGTTGTTCCGCCATCAAGAAATTTAAGGTGCAAGCCTGTATCAGTCAATACTTTTGCCCTATCCCCAAGAAGTGTTGTCACTTCGGTGTATGTTTTGCCGCCGACCGAGATGTTGCCGATAGATACACCAGGGTAAAACCGATCTTGATAGGTGTATTCAAAGAATGAAACGAAACCGAGAATCACGACGACGATAGTCAGCAATATAAGCTGTCTTTTTTTTAGAAAAAGAACTACGCGATGGAACCCTGCACGAGGATTCAAAAGGAGTTTTAAAATATGAACAAGCTGTTGTTTTAATTTTTTGTTCACGGGGTGTGGGAGTTGTCTGACTTTATCAGGCAACGTTAATTACGATTATTATCATAACACCTCCGCGATAAAACAGAAACATAAAAATCCCCAGAGAGGGGATTTTTATCAAGCATTGAAAAACCAGTCTAATAATTAGAAACTCATCCAGAATAACCAAGCGCCGATGAGGAATATAATACCACCCCAAAATACTTGACCGCTCCGAAACATTTTTGCTTTCTTGTTGATTCTTTCAGGAAATCCTATTTTCTCAATACCCTTGAATAGCGTAACCCAGCCCAAAATAGTAATAGCGACGCGCCAGTCGGCAACCCAAACATTGTGGGCAACCACGGTGGCTAACCCAAGTAAAAAAGTAATATAGCCGGTAGCGATTGTGATGGCTCTATCCTCGGTGTATCCTATAATTCTGCCTAACAACTTTGCACCCATAGACAACCCTCCGAGAATCATAAAAAGACTGCCCCAAAACTGTGCTAAAAAAATTGTAATTTCCATAGTATGGTAGATAAGTTCAGAATTTTGAATTTGAGAAAGATAATGATGGAGGTGGAAGAACTAGGATTTATCGCTCAGGTATTTACCTGCAACACTTAATGCAAATGAAGGTAATATAATGCAAACAGTCGTAAATAGAAGTTTATGTGTTGTTTGGTATAACACTGAATTGTCCGCATCTGGCCCCTCGATTATGATTAATATAATCCCTATAACCCCAAAAGCGATTGATGAATAAATAAAAATACGGGTGGCTATTTTTTGCATAGTCTTAGTATACCAATTAAAATATATACCGTAAATTGTGCCTATGTTTGGCTCCACACCTGGGATGAAGTTCAGAGGGTAATAGTAGAGGGGAATTGTTGAGGATGCGTTATGTCCCTTTTTAAAATTTAAGACTGGAAATGATACGATTCGCCGTAGATTCATCAAGGTCATAGAGTTCGAAATCGACAAATTTTTCTCCACTATAGACTGCCGCATTAGCGTAGGTGTGCCCACCTGGAAGGTTTTCGAATCTCTTTGACCCAACTCCATCAGGGTGATGTTCTAATTTTGTATTTGTAAGGAGCATAATGCGACTTCTCAACATCTTATTATTTTCTATTGGTCCTTCAAAGAAAATAATAATGCCTTCTCGCCATAAATATTGGGCAGTAAGATTTGGTGGGTAATCAACAGATACTCCATAATAGTCAATGGCTAAAATTGTTTTCCAAGGTTGTTCGTTTATTTTTTCTTTGTTCCTGTCAATAAAAAAGATTATCTCTATAGATAGACCAAGGAGCAAGATCACGAGAATAGTGATATGTTTTTTATTCACAGTATATAATAGAAAAAGTGGCACATAAGTGCCACTTGAGTATAGCACGAGTGCTATTTGATTTGATGTATCGTATATTCGTAGTTTGCTTCCAACGCGTTTATGAAATCAGGATAGTGTTTAGGTAACCTTATGGGGTGGCATGTCCCCACGCTTATTACAAGCTATAAGTTAATAGCTCTCACAATAAAAATGATTGAGTTTCTCAAAGAAAAAGGACTTGCTGTTTTGCTGCTGAGTATTATTTTTACCTCAGGCTCTTTGTTGTGGACAAGAGGCACTGCTCATAATCAAAAGGAATTAAGTGGGATAAAATTGGGCTGGCCGATTTCATTTGTCGTTCAAAATCATTCTCAGCTCAGTCCTCTTGCAGAGTGGTTTCCTCATCAAATTGGACTGGGGCTTCCTCAAGAGTACCCAACATCGTTTCGTTTTTTGCAATTTAGCTTTAGTGTCGCTTCCAATTTTTTCATAATTTTTAGTGGAGTTTTTATTATTTTGAAACGCAACCCGAGGCTGGTATTGTTGAAAGAGGTGATGAGTGTAAAGTATGTTTTTCTTGCTACGGGAACAATGCTACTCATCCTCGTATTCCTTGTGGTTGTTTTTGACAACCTCGTAGTCTCTAAAAATGGAGCAAGCATTCCGCCACCACATATTTCATCTCCACAACCAACAAAGAGTGGTATGGTAAGATAGACATATGAAAAAGTCGACTCTGTTCACCTTTGTGTTTACACTATTTTTTGTTCTGGTGGTGTATTGGAGTGTTTCGCACCGCTCTGACACGCGGGAGGCGGGTATTCGCATTGACCCCAATATTTTTCTCGGGAGCTCAGGAACGACACGCGAGCTGGACATTTCAGGACCACATCTTTCGCTCCCCACGTTACCCATCGGCTGGTACGCGCACCGTACGAGTGATAGTTCTTACTTCATCACGAAACAAAAAGACTTGCCTGGCGTGGGCGCAGTCGAGTCGTCTGCTTACGGAGACTCCGTGAGGGTCTCTCTTTCTATCACGACACGTTCACCAGAAGAATGGGTGGCGGGGCAGCAATGGCTCAGTGATGAGGCATTGGTCCGCTCAAAAATATGGGTAGATATACATGGACATCGGGCGCTTCAGGTTGGGCACGAGACCGAGGCATCTCCCGCACTTACCAACTTTTTATTTATGGGTAATCGCGTGTACACTCTTACTCTGTATCCGTATCCCGGCAGCCAAGCTCTCGGGGTATTCAATGACTTGCTGGATACGTATGCCGCCGACCCTGCGTATAAAATAATTTCTGATGCACAGGCGCGTGCAAATTGCGAAGCTCTCATGTTCCCACATCCAGAACTTGAAAAAGATATTAGAATAGATGGTGTTACCGGTATCGTTACAGTTGGGTACCTTGGAGAAAACAATGAAAATAAAACAGTACTCTTGAATTATAAAAATGATTACAATTATAGCGGATGCTCGGCAGACGCACGCAAACTTCTCTCAACGATTAAAGAGCAAAGTGACAAATATGATGCTGATATGAGACAATAGGCCTATGAAAAAATACTCTTTTATTATTCTCGCCGTCCTTACGTTGATCATCATTGGGACTGCGCCAATTTTTAATGAAGTTTTGCGTACTAAGGCACGATCTACCCTAAAGGCTCCTTCTGGGCACACGTGGACTGAATACAAAAACAAAAAGCTTGGGTTTGTGATTGCCTATCCTTCCGACATTTCACATCCGTATGAAGCTCGCCATCCAGCAGCCCCCAATGGTTTTACGGGGGCAGACACGCTGCAATTCCTTGATGATGCACTGGAACCAAATTCACTCGTATTTCTGTGGATAGCTAAAACTAAAGCCAACGATGCCGAGTCGTGGTTTTATGGATCTGGTCTTGCCGGAGGGAAGTACATTGCGACCACCACAACTATCGGGGGAGCGCTTGCTGTAGGGACGCGAGAAATAATACCAAGCATAGCTTATAATCAATACAATCTTAATTTCGTACACGGTGGCGAACTTTGGAGTCTCTATATCCAGGACTGGCGCTTTTTGCCACAAGAGATTGAATACATAGGGCAAAGTTTCCGCTTTCTTCATTGGTGGGAAAGGATATAAATATGAAAAAACATACAATCATTATTATTATAGCTCTCGTTTTAATAATTGCTGGAGCGGGGTGGTGGAATGTAAAGTATCGCCCTACTCCCCAAGAAGCAATCACTGGGCATGTCGTCAAAAACGGCAAGGTGTATTACGACGTCGTTATGCAGGTACAATGGGATGACAATAAGATTCATCAGCAAATCCATGAATTTGAAGTGGTTGGTGCGGATGCAAAAACATTCACCTCTGTGTCAGTTGAGCGGGGTGTAAATGCGGAAGCGGACACCGACCCG
The DNA here is from genome assembly GCA_001823575.1 of Candidatus Yonathbacteria bacterium RIFCSPLOWO2_01_FULL_47_33b. Lineage (GTDB taxonomy): Bacteria > Patescibacteriota > Minisyncoccia > Phycocordibacterales > UBA1550 > UBA1550. The sequence continues at coordinate 12,706 of MHUW01000002.1, forward strand.
CAGACTTTCGCGGGACTTTCGGGGAGATACGGAAAAGACAAAGCAAGAATTTTCTCTGAAGGTAATGAAATTTTGCCTGCCAGTTCATCAACGCCAGCCATAGACGTAAGCACACTCAAGATCATCTCAGAGCTCTTTGTCAGAGATGCACAGCATGTGTATCTTGTAGATAGTGTGCCAGTGAATCGAATTGGATATATGGAAGTCCCTGTCCTTGATCCAAATACCTTCATGGTCCTAAATAGACAGTATGCAAAAGATGCTCAGGCCGTCTACTATATTCCATTTGATGGAGCGGTATATAGCGTCGTGAAGATGTCAGGACTCGATCCAAAAACCTTCCACATCGTCGGGTTCTGTGGTGGAGCCGAAATGTATCGAGAGTACTATGTTGCCGATGCGCGGACAGTATTGGCAAAAGATACACCGATTGCCGGCGCTGATTCTGCCACATTCCGTATTGTTGGGCTGGTCGATAAGAACCCAGATGGCATGAGCATTACGGGCTCGTACTCTATAGACAAGAATCGTGTGTATAAAGACTGCGGGGAGGTTGTTTCGGGCGTCTCTCCCGCACAATGCATTGCCGGCAATCTCAAAGGATGCGAAAGGAAATAATTTTATGAAAATTCCATATTTAAGCAAAGGTCAAAAATATGTTGCTATAGGGATGTTTGCTATTGTCGTATGTTTGATTATTTTTCTTGTTACTCAACAGGAATGCAGAAATATCCTTTCAGATGTTCGTGTTTGTGAATTCAGGTACGAATTTTTGAACAACATTGTCAGGTGGATTGGAAATCTTCTGTAAACTATTTTGGTTTTCTTCACCACGCCCTACGCCGTTGGCAGCGCAATAGCCAACAGGTTCGATCTCTTAAGTGTGGCAAAGAAAAACACCCATATAAATATGGGTGTTTTTGCTGGCTCCGCGGGAGGGGTATCTCCCTCGACTAAATTTTCGTCGTCACTCAAATTTGTCTGGGCACTGGCTCGCTATTTTTCTTGCTAGAAAAATATAGCTCCGCCATTCGATCCCTAACGAAAGCCGAGCAGTCGGCTTTCTCCCGCAGAGCAAAAAATGAAAAGCCCCAAGAAAGGGGGCGTCCATTTTATTGCTCCGCGGGTAGGGATCGAACCTACGACCAAGCGATTAACAGTCGCTTGCTCTACCACTGAGCTACCGCGGAATACGATTTGTATCATAGCAAAATTGACAAAAATTGCAAAGAGGGTCACCAATAATAGGTATGGAAGTTTGACAATTCAATTCCAAGATTGTAGTATCGAAAATAGATAAAGTGCTCTATTAAGCACCCTTTGCGTGAATATATTCTACTACTACGGAGGTAATTATGGATCTGATATCTTCTCTACTCAGGCAGATTTTTGGAAAGGAACAATGTAGTGGCGTAACGATGTCGGCTACCATCACGATGGTGTCGGACACGCTTTGTTCTTCTGTTGAACGCTTTTCATCTGCGGGCGGGGATTCTACGCGAATCAAGTTCGATCCGCCGTTGCCTCTCGACGAAGCGTTACTTCATGCAGGAAAGTACAAAAGTAAGGGATTTTATACGCACATTAATTACTAAAACCCGCCTCTTAACAAAATCGTTAGGAGGCGGTTTTGTTTTGCGGAGACTAGCGTTTTCTGGTATGATGTGGGCTCATTAATTATAAGCAATCCATCTATGAAAAAGACAAAAATTGTAGCAACCATCGGGCCCGCTTCGGAAAGTGAAGCAATGCTTACGAGCCTTGTGAAAGCAGGTATGAACGTATGCCGCTTGAACTTTTCTCACGGTACACACGAGGAGCATGCAGCACGTTTAAAAAACATTCAGACGGTGAGAGAAAAACTCGCAGCGCCTATTGCTGTCCTCCAAGATCTTTCAGGTCCCAAGATTCGTATCGGTGATTTCTATCAGGAGCGCGTCAATCTCAAAAAGGGTTCAATCTTTACCCTTACCACCAAGGCATGTGTCGGTGATGAGACGAGGGCATTTGTGAGCTACAAGGCACTCCCTAAGGAAATTAAAAAGGGTGACCCAATCCTTCTTGATGATGGCAAGAAGCGCCTGGAGGTACTCGAGGTAAATGGCGATGAGATTAAGTGTCGTGTCATGGTAGGAGGTGACACAAAGGGACGTCGTGGCGTGAATCTCCCGGGCGTATCGCTCAAGATTTCTTGCCTCACCGAGAAGGACAAGAAAGATCTTGTGTTTGGTGTCAATAACAAAGTAGACTTCTTTGCGCTTTCGTTTGTGCGTCGTCCTTCGGATGTTGCCGAGCTTCGCGCTATCCTCGCAAAGGCAAAAGCAACGGGCAAGATTATTGCAAAAATCGAGACCGAAGAGGCTATTGAAAACATTGATGCAATCATTGCCGAGGCTGATGGCGTCATGGTT
>MHUW01000003.1:0-1703 GCA_001823575.1 Candidatus Yonathbacteria bacterium RIFCSPLOWO2_01_FULL_47_33b
CTGGGTACGAAATACACCTACCAGCAAATAAAAGAAATTGCTGAGAAGCTGGGAGTGGTAGGACAGCCCGGTTACTTGGATGTGATGCGTGAGGTCGAAAAAGATGTCGGTAAAGGTGCTGTCGGCAAACTTATGGATCTGCCGAAAAACGCAATGGAGATCACTGAGAACAGATTGCGTCTGCCTCTTTTTGTGGATCGCTTAATCAGAGGAGATGCACCAGAGCAAGCCGCAAAGTCTGTATTCCAATTCCACTTCGACTACGCACCGGAAGCACTCGCACCGTTTGAGCAGAACATTATGAAGCGACTGTTGCCGTTCTACCGATGGACTCGTGGCAACATTCCGCTTCAGCTCGAGCAGATGGTAAAGCAACCGGGTAAGTACGCCGCTCTTGGCAAGTTTGTAGACAACCTCCAAGTCGATAAAGAAAAAGCCAAAGAGGAATTCCAATATCTACCTCCGTATATGCGTGAGGGATTGCCGGTCCGACTTGGCGAGAAAAATGGATTCTCTCAATACCTCTATGGTTTGGGTCTACCAGTCGAGGATATCAACCGACTCTATAAAGGAAGCCCTCAGCGAACGCTGGCGAGCATGGTCGGCGAATTATCGCCGATCCTGAAGTATCCGATCGAAGCGGCCACCGGACAGAACTTGTTCACCGGTGAGCCGATCATTGAAAACAGCCGAGTCTATCCATTCGTGAATGCAGTCCCCGGACTGCGTGACTGGCTTGAGGTTACCGAGCATAAAAATAAGGACGGCAATATCAGTTATCGAGGAAACGCTTATAAGCTTCACTTCCTCAATACCGCTCTTGGTCGCTTCTACACCACAGCTGGAAAACTTTCCGATGACAACACATCAGGAGTCGTGAAGTTTCTCTACGGACTCGTCGGTGCAAAAGCAAAATCAGTCGACATGGAAAAAGAAAAGTTCTGGCGTGATCGAGACATTCAAGATCGACTCGAGCAAGCGTTGGAGAGCAGAGGTCTCATCAACAGATTCGATTCGGTGTACGTACCGAAATAACAATATGGAAAGAACAGCCTATCAAAACAAAATACAAGATGAGCGTCTCGATCGTGTAGAAAAGACAGTGAACGAAATCAAAGACAATCATCTCATACACCTACAAACCGACATGACAAAGGTCGGAACTGACGTTGATTGGCTCAAACGATTTTTCTGGATCATCGCTACGGCGTCAGTGGGAGGTCTGATCACAGCAATTATTAACTTACTACTAACCATCAACAAATAAACTTATGGAAATCATTCAAAAGAAATCACCAAACTTCTGGGTCGGTCGCAAAAGTTACCGGCCGGAGGGCGTGGTAATCCACATCATGGACGGCACACTCATCGGCACTGATTCATGGTTCGCAAATCCCTCATCGCAAGTAAGCGCGCATTACGGAATCGGAAAAAATGGCGAAGTCCACCAGTATGTGCAAGAAAACGATTCCGCCTGGCACGCCGGTCGTGTCGATGCACCTCTCTGGAAGCTTATAAAACCGAATGTGAACCCGAACCTGTACACGATCGGGATCGAACACGAGGGTAAGCCAAACGATGTATGGACTGACTCTATGAAGCAATCAAGTGCAACCTTGATCCGAGAAATTTGCCAGCGATGGCAGATTCCAGTCGACCGGAATCACATCGTTGGCCACTTTGAGATCTTCTCAAAGAAACCA
>MHUW01000003.1:1714-29299 GCA_001823575.1 Candidatus Yonathbacteria bacterium RIFCSPLOWO2_01_FULL_47_33b
AAGCAACAAACAGATTCTCGACGAACTGGTAGACCTTGCCGGCCAACAGACGACCAATCCCTCTATCGAGGATGGTGTGAGGAAAATCGAGGAAGGATTGGAAATTATTAAGCGAGCATTTTAACCACTATGACAACACCACAAAAAGAAGCCCTGAAGCACCTTGCGATCGTGTTCTTTTACTCCGCAGTATCAGCCGTCTTGCCGATACTGATAGCCTATGCCGAGAATGACCCTCGCTGGGCATTATTGATCCCGGTGATCAATGCCGGGTGGTATTCGGTAACCCGATACCTCAAAGAGCAGAGATTGATCGAGGATGCCCGAGGGGAGGAATAATCGCTAAAGCTTGCGAAAATCCGGTCCTAGTAGACCTTCTGTGCGAAAGCCGGAACGTCAAAATAGGCCGGGTTTTCCTTGTAAATTCGCCGTAAATCACGTACAATTTTATCAACACGACTGAAATGAAGCGTCCTAATTGGTTCTAACTTCGGGACATCGCCACCGCCAGACTAGATTTTTTTGAAAATAAGCGTGCGATTAGCTGTTATGGCTAGGCAGGTCGCTTGATGTTAGAATAGTTACATAGGTTTGAAAATTAAATACGTGCGGGCGATTAGCTCAGATGGTTAGAGCGTTACATTGACATTGTAGAGGTCGGAGGTTCGATTCCCCCATCGCCCACCAAAATATAAGATTTAATATTAATTTTTATCATGACCACACTCACCACAATTATTTTCGTTCTCTTAGGTCTCTGGTTCTTTAGTTTTTTCATTTTCAATATTGCAGGGTTCCTCATCCACATCCTCCTCATCGTGGCGATTGTTATGATTCTCGTGCGCGTCATCAAGGGCGAGAATCCATTCAAGTAACTACATGAACCGAGCAACCAATCAGTCTGGATATGTAGGGGTTCTCATGGTTCTCATTGGGACATCTATTTTAGTCTTCATGATGGCAAAGGTTTACCTTACCCCAAGCAACACGACATCCGAACTACAACCAAACAGCGCGGATGGCACCACCCCGACAACACAATACCAGCGCCAGCGTGCAACCATAGACAAAGCAGCCGATATTGCAAACCAACAAGCTGAAAAATCTGCCGAAACCAACCTTATCCTCGAGAGTATTTAGTTGCCCCACAAATCAGCACAGAAGTTGGCGATTGTCCACTAATCTGCTATGATGCCTTTTGTATGGACAGAACCTCTCATCTTGAGGAATTACTGAGCCTTGTGGCACTTACCCACAGTTTTCAGCAGATTCGCCGCCGTATCTACGCGACCGGTGAAAACCGCTTCGAAAACGACGCCGAGCACAGTTTTCAGCTTGCTTTCATTGCTTGGTACCTTATTGAAAAAGAAGGCCTCGCACTCAGCAAGGAAAAAGCATTGACATACGCCCTTTGCCACGACATTGTAGAAGTATACGCAGGCGACGCATTTTTCCACCGAACGGCCGAGGAGGAGCAAAAGAAAGTTAATCTTGAGCGAGAGGCCGCGGAGAAACTTTCAGAAATATACCCCGACTTCCCTGCTCTCACCGATACGCTCCGCGCCTACGAAGAAAAGACTGACCCTGAGAGTAAGTTTATTTATGCGCTCGACAAACTGCTCCCTATCTTTAACATCATGCTCGACCAAGGTCGCTCATGGCAGCTCAATGACGTCAGCCTGGAAAAGCTTTACGAAGGGAAGCACGCAAAGATTGCGCATGACCCCGTCATCCAAGAATATTTCATTCTTATTGTCGCGGTCCTAAAAAAGAACCCCAACCTCTTCATCAAAAAAGACTAATACTATGCGCATACTCGCTATCGAAACCCCAGAAGATAAGCTCGCAATGCTCGCTATCTTACGGGGCGCGAAGTGGCATCATTACCCACACCTCTTAATAATCTTGTCGTTTTAAATTTCATGAGAATACTTGCAATAGAAACAAGCTGCGATGAGACTGGCATTGCCATCCTCGAAACCACCGGAGCGCTGGGGGCTATTTCTCCGCGCGCACAGATAAAAGTCCTTGCCGATGTGCTTGTTTCTCAGGCAAGCATCCATGCTGAATACGGCGGCGTCTTTCCCGCCGTTGCACGACGTGAACATGCAAAGAATATGATGCCGCTCATTATCCAAGCATTGAGCGAGGCGGATCTTCTGCGCACTCCTAAAAATCCGCGCATCCTTGGCCCTAAAGAAAAAGAGACACTCGCAACAATATTTCATAAAGAACCCGAGCTTCTCGAACATTTTCAAACAACGCTTCTTGGTATCAGCGTCCCCGCAATCGACACTATTGCCGTCACCTCGGGCCCTGGACTTGAACCGGCACTCTGGGTCGGCATCAACACCGCTCAGGCACTCGGCGCCCTCTGGGGTGTCCCCATTATGCCCGTGAACCATATGGAAGGTCATATCATGTCATCGCTCCTTACTCCCAAGCCTGCACAAAACGGCAAAAAAGTGTTCTCCCTTTCGGTGCCACACTACCCTGCGCTCGCGCTCCTCATCTCGGGTGGGCACACCGAGCTCGTACTCATACCGCGCGGAGGTAATTACGAGATACTTGGGCAGACGCGTGATGATGCCGTTGGTGAGGCGTTCGACAAAGTAGCGCGTATGCTCGGCCTCGCCTACCCTGGCGGCCCCGAGATTTCTAAGCTTGCAGAGACCGCTCCTCGTGGACAGACTCTCCCTGAAAAACTTCCTCGTCCCATGATCAACTCAAAAGATTTTGATTTTTCCTTTGCAGGACTCAAGACCGCGGTTTTGTATATGGTTAAAAAAATCCCTAATCTCACGCCAGAAATAAAAGCGCTCATCGCAAAAGATTTTGAAGATTCGGTTACAGAAGTACTCCTCGCAAAAACTCTCGCGGCTGCAAAAAAATACAAAGTACATGAAATCATCCTTGGTGGTGGCGTGAGTGCCAACGCAAAGATTCGCTCAACCTTTCACACGACCATTGCGCGTGAGCTTCCTGGCGTAACGCTTTTCCTCCCCGATCGCACCCTCTCAACGGACAACGGTCTCATGATCGGTATCGTCGGCCTCACCCGCTCCGCAAGGACACAAAAAACAATCTTAGCCGAAGGCCACCTCCGCCTCGCCAAATCAGCCACCAAAACCCTCGCAGAGTTGAGGAAAAAGAAGGGGTAACAAGCCGTCGAACATGACTATCGTCACTATCATCTATTTCAAGTCATGACTTGAAATAGATGATAGGAGAAAAAATAAAACCCCGCTGGAACCTTCCAGCGGGGTTTTGCGGGGGGATTAAAAATAAGGTTTGTTAAGGAGGTCAAGAAATTCTTCTGTTCCTCCTGAACGTACATTTTCTGCATACAAATACGTACGTCCACAGTTACGGCATTCAGGAACGGCGTATCCGAACTTCCCTCGAAGAAGTGACTGTGCTTTTTTGACCACCTCCCCTTCACAGTCATGACACTTGTTGCCTGGGAGAGGCGTTGCTTTTTCTACCATTTCCTTAACTGCTTGCGAAATACCTTTAATATCTTCTTCACTGAAATTTGGTATATGTTTCATCGCTTCCTCCTTAAACGTTGTTCCATAGAAACAATCTCACACTTAACTCAAAAAATCAAGCTCTTCAAGTGGCATGAAAAATATGGTAAAATGCGCTCTATATGGCTGAAGTCCCAGAAAAATTAAATAAGCCCTACGACCCGGCGGCGACTGAGGGGCGTACCTACCAACTTTGGGAAGAAAGTGGGTTTTTTAACCCTGACAACCTACCTGCGCAGGCAGGCCTGTCTGGTCGGTTCACCGAGCCCTTTACTATCATTATGCCCCCTCCTAATGCCAATGGGAGGCTCCATGCGGGCCATGGGCTCACGATAGCTCTGGAAGACATCATGACCCGCTATCACCGTATGCAGGGCAAGAAGGCCCTCTGGGTGCCCGGCGCAGACCATGCAGGCTTTGAGACTCAAGTAGTCTACGAAAAGAAGCTCGAAAAGGAAGGGCGCTCACGCTTCAAGATGGACCGCAAGGAGCTTTACGACGAGATTATGGCGTTCACCCTCGAGAGCAAGCAGCATATGGAAAACGATGTGAAGGCACTCGGTGCATCGTGTGATTGGTCACGTGAAAAATTCACCCTCGACCCCAGCGTTGTTTCTGAAGTGCAAGAAACCTTCCGCAAGCTCTATCGCGACAACCTTGTCTACCGTGGCTACCGCACCGTGAACTGGTGCACGAAACATCAGACTTCCCTCTCTGATGTTGAAACCGAGACGGTCGAAAAAGCCGACAAGCTTTACTATTTAAAGTACGGGCCTTTTGTGGTGGCTACCGTCCGCCCCGAAACAATCTTTGGTGATGTCGCTGTTGCCGTAAATCCTAACGACGCACGTTACAAAGAATTCATTGGTAAGGATATTGAAGTGCAACATCCCGAGGGGCCCCTCACCCTCAAAGTCATCGCTGATGAGGCTGTTGATGTAGAGTTTGGTACGGGTGCACTCAAGATTACCCCCGCTCACGACCACAACGACTTCCGTATGTCCGAGACGCACCAGCTCCCTCGCGTCGAAGTCATCGACCAGTTTGGTAAGCTCAACGACAAGACAGGAAAATACGCGGGGATGAAGATTGCCGAGGCACGCACGAAAGTCGTCGAAGACCTACAGGCGCTCGGCCTCGTTGAAAAAATCGAGGACTACACCCATGCGGTTCCCGTCTGCTATAAATGTAACGCTACGATTGAACCGCGCGTAATGCCACAGTGGTTCGTTAAAATGGCTCCCCTCGCAAAAATGGCCGCTGACGCCGTGCGTGCAGAAAAAATAAAATTTGTTCCCGACAACTTTGAGAAAGTATTTTTGTATTGGATGGACAATACCATTGACTGGAACATCTCACGTCAAATTGTGTGGGGTATTCAAATCCCCGCGCTTGTGTGCCTGAGTTGCAATACGGGTGTTCTCGACAACGAAGCAATCGAAGGTTCTGAGTGTAACTGTGGCGGCACACTCACCCGCGACACCGACACCTTTGACACCTGGTTCTCTTCAGGGCAATGGCCACTCCTTGCGCTCGGATACCCTGACACCAAAGACCTCGCCTACTACCCGACTGATGTGATGGAGACAGGTCGCGATCTCATCTTCAAATGGATTCCGCGCATGGTACTCTTTGGTCTCTATCTCAAAGGCGAGGTACCATTTCGTACGGTATACCTTCACGGCATGGTCAACGACAAACACGGCAAAAAGATGTCCAAGAGCAAGGGTAATGTCGTCTCCCCCATTGAACTCACCGATAAATACGGTGCTGACGCGCTCCGTATTGCGCTCGTGGTCGGCAACACCCCCGGCAACGATATTGCACTCGCTGAGGACAAAATAAAAGGCTACAAACATTTCTGCAACAAGCTTTGGAATGTCTCACGCTTTGTACTTTCAAATGCAGGCGACACTACGCTCGACACACCTCGCCCCACCCTCACACCGCGTGACGAAGAAATCCTCGCCGAGCTCGACAAGACCATCGAAAGCGTCACCGCACACCTCGAGAACTTCCGCTTTCATCTCGCAGGAGAAGAGCTCTACCACTATCTGTGGAGCACGTTTGCTGATGTGATTATTGAAGAATTGAAACCCCGTCTTGCGGGTGAAGAAGGTGAATCAAAAACATCTGCACAATGGATTACGCTTCAGGCTCTTGCCGCCACCACAAAAATGCTCCATCCGTTCATTCCGTTTATTACCGAGGAGCTATGGAGCCTCCTTCCACACAAGGATAAAAGTCTTCTTATTATCGAACCATGGCCGAAACCATATTCAGCATAAAACCGCTCGCTGTCGCGTTTGCAGGAGGTGTCCTCCCTGCACTCGTGTGGCTTTGGTTTTGGCTCCGTCAGGACCACGAAAAACCAGAACCAAAAGGCCTTATCGCCCTCTCGTTTGCTGCGGGCATGGCGGTGGTGTTCTTTGTGGCCCTCGCACAAAAATTCATTGTTGCAATCATGCCCGCACTCATGCAAGGTATCGATTTACTCGCTGCTCAGTTTACCCTTGCAGCCCCCTCTTTCGAAACGGTGCAGGCAATACTCTGGTCATTCATCGAGGAGTTTGGTGTGTTTGCCACCGTGTTTCTTGTTGCTTACCAAAGCAAGCATTTTGATGAGCCTCTTGACGCTATCCTCTACCTCATCACCGCGGCGCTTGGTTTTGCCGCGATGGAGAACACGCTGTATATTTTGAAAGATATTATGAACGGTGGTGGAATGACAATATTCTTTGACAGCAACCTCCGTTTTGTCGGTGCCACAACGCTTCATATTGTTTCCGCGGCGATTCTCGGTATTGCGTTTGCGTTTGCGTTCTATGCAAGATTTTGGATTCAATTTATTGCGGGCGTAGTGGGTATTTTGCTCGCCACACTCTTGCATGCATATTTTAATTTATCTATAATGAATACGTACGGAACACTTAACACAATTACCGTGTTCGCACCATTCTGGGGAGCAATTATCGGTATCATCATTTTGATTCAGGTAGTTAAACACATAAAGAACCCTAACGAAAAAACCATCTTATGAAACCATCTTTTTTTGAACGCCTCACCGGAACGATCTCGCTGAAAAACCGCGCCTCAGATTTTGAAGAGGAAATTGCTATTGAAGCAGTACCTCGCGAATCGTCATTTGCTGCATGGGATCAAGGCGAACCCGCAGAGGGCGAACTCGGTGTCGATGTATACCAGACCAATGATGCAATTGTAATCCAAGCAATGGTCGCTGGCGTAGCATCCGAGGATCTCTCTGTCTCAGTAACCCGCGAGATGGTCACTATCAAAGGCAAACGTGAGGCTCCCAAGGGGATTCTTTCAGAAAACTATTTTTATCAGGAACTTTATTGGGGTGCATTCTCCCGCACCATACTTCTCCCCGCCGAAGTTGAAACAGAGGAAGTTGAAGCAACCGAGCGCCGTGGACTCCTCACGATAAAGCTCCCCAAGATCGACAAAGGACGCGTGCAGTCAATCAAGATTAAATCGGTGTAGATACTCAGTCAAAAGTTGCAAGTCAAAAAGTCTATAAAGTAAAAAGAAAAAGCCCCTCACGGGGTTTTTCTTTTTTGTGCCGAGGACCAGGGTTGAACTGGTGACCCCTCGCTCTTCAGGCGAATGCTCTACCAACTGAGCTACCTCGGCATATATTTAGTTTGTTAGCGACTAGCCACTAGCATTTAGTAAGAAACTTTTTTAACTTACATTTTATTGGCTATTTACTAGTGGCTAATAACTGCCCTTACCTCCCTAACAGATTTTTTACCACATTCAAGTCGGTAGGTATTGCCCCCGCTTGCCCTTCAAACTTTTCTAAGATACTAACAGACGTTTGTATGGTCCGCATATATTTTTGAATCGTTGGTTGGAAGTAGTAGTACACCCCAAAGATGGATCCGAGAATGATTGCCCAATATACAAAGGTAAAGAATGAGCTCCAGCGCTGTGTACGGCGCATCGAGCGGAGAATCTTGTTGTTCTCACGCGTCAATTCCAACAGCTCGTCAATCTTCTGGGAATCAAGGTCCATGTGGGCATTATACTAAATTTTGCCTCAAAATCAACCCGTACACCTACTTTTGCATTATTGCATTGTGTTTCACTATTCCTGCCTTAAAACTACCAACAATAAAACAGGGGCGGGCTTTATTGAGCAAGCATGCAATAAAAAACACGATGCAAAATTAGGTGTGGGGGTCAACCCTCTCCTAGTATAACAAAAGACCTTCACAAAGAAGGTCTTTTTGAATGGTTACGAGATTGTTTTTATGGGGTTGCAGCCACCTGTTCACAGGCTTTTTTAGGAAGCCATTGCAGGCCTATTCCGCTAAGAGGGAAACTGACTTGATAGACAGGGACCCCCTCTCCTGGATCAATCGCCCCTAAAGGCTTCCCATGGAAAAGCGGCACGATGTTCTTTTTGTACCAGTAGACAGCATCAGGTTGCAGCTTGCGGATCTCTTTCGGGATCATATTCACAAAGACTGAATTCCCGACAAGGATATGCTTTTTGGGGTCAAAATCGTTAATATCAATTTCAACCGGCTTACCGCTCAAAAGTACTGTTATCTCACACATAATTCCCCCTCTTTCCGTTGCGTTAAAAAACAAAAAAGGAACGTTGGTTCCGCTTGTAAACATACCACCGAATGGTGGCTGAGTCAACTTATTTTTTGTGCCACCGGCGGGAATCGGACCTGCATCTAGGGCTTAGGAGTCCCTTGTTCTATCCATTGAACTACAGCGGCAATGTTTGACACAAAGGCGGCTTGAGCCGCCTTTGTGTCAAAACTAAATTTCTTTAAAGAACCTACGCAATCCCGAGGAGGCTTGAGAGGCGTGGTTTATCAAAACCAACCGTCATGTCGTCACCGACGTAGATTACGGGTACGCCCATCTGGCCGCTCTTCTCGATCATTTCTTTGCGTTTCTCGAGATCGGTCGCTACGTTGTACTCAACATACTCAACACCATTAGCGGTGAAAAAATCCTTTGCCATCTTGCAATAGGTGCACGTTGGCGTTGTGTAAATCGTTACTGGTTTCATATAATTTAAGGGTGTGAAGTTAAAAATCGTGAATTTCGAAATTTCCTGATAACCTCCTTAGTTTACCATATTAGGAGTGTCAGTGCCAGATTTTTCGTCTTTTCTGAGGTAAGTCCTGTAGACAATAGCTCCATCAATAATGAGTCCTGCAATCCCCACCACAAAGAGAAAAATCAGCGCCCAAAATGGGACTTGCTCGCCCCAAAAGAGTCCTCGCGCACCCACAAACGTAATAACCCCAAACGTGGCAATACCAAAAATATCAAAAAATTCTGGACGAACAAATTTAGGAATGGACATAATAGTATTATACACAAAAAGTGCGGGTAGGGAGAATCGGTCACAGATATAATAAGAGTTGAGCGCTACGCGCGCTAAGTTTGCTTGTCCACAAATCACTAAGTCTCTTCGGATGAGTACATCCTCACAGACGTAAGTGTTTGCCGGCCCCACCTCGTGGTTTTGCGTGCTCGCAAAACATCACTGCGGTTCACAAAACTGAAAAACAGTGCGCAGGCACTGTTTTTCTTTACGTTTTGTGCGGGTACCGGGAATCGAACCCGGGTCTGCTGCTTGGGAAGCAGCCATCCTACCACTAAACGATACCCGCAATTTATTCCTCTGTAAAAAAGGAAACGAGGCGCTGCCAAAAGCTTTTTTGAAGTGCCTCGTCCCCATTCTTACCTTTTTTACCACTATCGTCAACCACGACCACCACTTCCTCCCCAGGACGCGCCACCGCGTATTTTTGTCGCACTTCATCCTCGATGCCCTGATCACTCTTCAGACGCCCCAGGCTCGCTTCCAGGGCCTCGTTGCGCTCCTGAAGCTCCGCAAGCACCCTTACTGCCCCATCTCTCTCAGCGCGGGCAATTTCCGCCTTTTGGTGCACGTGCCAGGCTCCGCGGGCGACGAATACAAAAACCACAAAAACCACAAAAATACTTGCTTTTGAGTAGAGAATCTTGCGGAATTGTTTGCGCTCTTGAAATGGGAGCATTTCTCCTGTAGTATAGTGGGTATTAGACACTGGGGCAAGCGCTGCCTTTCATAAAAAATACCATGCTTTTCGATAAAAAATATAAAAAATACTGGAACACCTTTGGTGTCGTCGTCGCCCTACTCGTCATCGTAAGTATGGTACTCCTCTACGCAGCACCAAGCCTCTTTAGATAATCCTATAAAAGCCTTGTAGGACACAGTCAAAAAAATCCAAGGGGAGTCCTCATTCAGTAGAATGACCTACTGGGTTGGATTTTTTCTTTTACCTACTGCTCCCCTCCGCGCACCATCTTGAGGAATACTTCGTGAGGGATGTCCACGGACCCCTGCGCCTTGAGTTTCTTCTTCCCGCGCTTTTGTTTTTCCCAAAGCTTCTTCTTGCGACTAATATCTCCACCATAGAGATATCCCGTCACATCTTTTTTCATCGCTGAAAGCGTGCGCGATGAAATAATGCGTCCAAGTCCTTGTCCTTGGATCTTCACGGTAAAGAGCTGGCGTGGCAAAATACCATGCAGCTTTTCCACCATCTCTTCCGCGTCTTTTTCAATACGACGACGCGACACCACTTTTGAAAACGCAGGAACTATTTCATCAGCAATCAAAATATCTAAACGCGCCACATCTGCCTCGCGCAAGCCCATAATTTCGTATGCAAGCGACGCAAACCCTGACGACACACTCTTTAAATCATCAAAGAAATTACGCATGAGTTCACGGAGCGGCATTTCAACCTCAATCGCCGTACGGTTGTCACCAAAAAGCTCGGTGGAACCAACAATAGCCTCATGCTCGTATAAAAGGGTCATCACAGGGCTCACATAATCAGGTGGCGTAATGATTTTTACCTTTACCCACGGCTCAAAAATCTTGTTGGTGTTTCCATAATCAGGGAACATGTGGGGTGAGTAAATAATCTTGTGCTCGTTATTTCGTAGATCTACCTCGTAGGTAATAGACGGCGTGGTGACGATGAGCTCCAAATCAAACTCGCGACGCAAACGCTCGGTAATAATCTCCATGTGCAACATGCCGAGAAATCCGCAACGATACCCACGACCAAGCACTCCCGATACTTCTTCTTCAAACGAGAGTGAGGAATCCGATAGGCGCAAAATCTCGAGGGACTGCTTGAGGAGCGTAAAGTCGTCAGCACTTTCGGGATAGACCGAAGCCCATACCACAGGGCGCGGCTTCATGTATCCAGGAAGTGCAGGAAGGGTGCTGCGCTGTGTCAAAATAGTATCACCGACTGACGCGATGCCCGGCTTTTTAATACCCGTCAAAATGTACCCAATTTCACCGGCTGATATCTTTTCGGTATCAACCATATCGGGATGGAAAATCCCCACACCGAGTGCGCCAAATTTTTCGCCGGCTTGAGAAAAGACGAGGGTGTCGTTCTTGCTTGCCTCGCCGTCGAGCACACGGACGTACACGATGATTCCCTTGTGCGTTGAATACCCAAAATCAAAAACAATAGCGCGGAAGCCGCCGCTCACCCCTAGGTCAGACACCGGCGCGGGGATACGCTCAATGATTTCTGCAAGGATTTCAGGTACTCCCTGTCCAGTCTTGCCAGATACCTCGATAATCCCCTCTGGGTCAATGTCGAGAAGCTTTGCAACCTCTTCTTTAATTTCATCGGTGCGAGCAATGGGCGAATCCACCTTGGACACCGCAGGAATAATCACAAGCCCCGCCTCGCGTGCCATAGCGAGCACCGAGAGTGTTTGTGCTTGAACCCCTTGTGTTGCATCAACGAGGAGGATTGCCCCTTCTACGGCCTTCATAGCACGTGACACCTCGTACGAAAAGTCGATGTGCCCCGGCGTGTCGATGAGGTTCAAAATATACTTGGACCCCTTGTATGCATGCTCCATGCGCACTGGCTGCATCTTGATGGTGATACCGCGCTCACGCTCGAGCTCCATCGAGTCGAGAACTTGTTCCTTCATCTTGCGCGCCTCGACCGTCCCCGTCACCTCGAGCATGCGATCAGCAAGCGTCGACTTGCCGTGGTCGATGTGGGCAATAATAGAAAAATTGCGGATGTTTTTAAGCTCGGTAGACATAAAGTTAGTCACAAAGTCAAAAGTCTCAAGTCGAAAGTAAATGCATTTTGTATCTACTTTCGACTTTTAACTTTCGACCTTTAACTTCTGTACCATACCACAAAATCCTTGAAATTCAAAGGGTTTTGGGGTTTTGAAAAACAAAACCGCGCAGTGTAGTACTGCGCGGCATTAATTATGTTTATTTTTTAATCGGAGTAATACTCCCCGGTCCACTTTTTGGATTCTGCCAATAAAGCAGAGCGTGTTTAGGAAGGGTGTCCTTAGATCCCCCTGCGATGAGGAATTCCCCTTTGTTCCTTCCAACAATAAATTCAGCGGAAATAACATCCCCAGGCTGTATAAATTTTTTATTGCCACCCGGGAATGCCCTGTCACCAATAAATCGAAAATGTGCCTGCACCACCACCTGACCTGAAGGAAGAATTTTCCTGCGCTCGTAAAGCGTCTCCATCATACTACCTCGATGACGAACAAGCTCCGCAAGCCCAATTTTCCCTTCCTTGCAGGAAGCATAGTGATTCACTGGATGTATCCTTAGCACGATAGCGCGAACTTTTTTTGCAGCTATTCGGGCAAAAAGGACAAATGGTAACGTTAGCGGCGTGAGCACGCTGTTCTGAGTATTATTCCCCATACCTACTCCTCTTCTCAGATGAGAAATGTACTGCCTGTTACTCTTGTATCACACCACCAAAAATCTGTCAAAGCTTCCTGGGAAACTAGATTCCCTCCTTATCCGGGAGGACAATACCAGCCTTCCAGAACTTGCGGTGGAGGGCGGTACGGACTTCTTTTATCTCCTCATTACCCATAAGCTCAAGGATGAGCCACCAGGTAAGGAGCCCTGCAATCCCCGCCCAGAAGCCCTGCATAAAGATACCCCAGAAGGTATTGAGATTGAGGTACAGCCCGAGCACTTCAAGAAACTCATACGCAACCAATCCTGCAATAAGCGCTGCAAATGAGCCGTGCATAAGGGTATCTTTGACGGGCGAGAGGAAGCGCCCAAAACGACGACGGAAGAGATAAATGAGGAGTACGGCGTTCAAGAGCATGCCTATCGAATACGCCAGCGGAAGCATCAATACCTCTGCCCCGCGGAGCCCCTCAACACGCAGGAGCGACGCAATGAAATCCTGAAAGAATACCGAGCTCGCATAAAATGTCATGAGACCGTACCCACCAACGACGGTGACCACAGACGAAAGCACATTAACAACAAGGGGGATCCCGTTGTTCCCTGTCGCATAAAACCCGCGCATAAAAAGAAGTATTATCGACTGCGCAACAATAGATACCGTGAAGATAGCAAGACATGCAGCAGTCAGCTTTGTCGCGGTCCAGTCAAACGACCCGGAACCAAGGATTGTACGTACAACCTGTGCGCGGAGCACGATAAAAAGCACGAGCACCGGAAGTGACCAAAAAACAATATGGCGTGCCGCCGACAAAATCTGCGCAAGGAACTTTGTCATATCGTCCCCCGCGAAGTGCTTGGAAAGTGCGGGGAATGCTGCGGTAGCATAACTCACGCCAATAACCGCAAGCGGTACAGACTGCAGATTGAATGCAAAGTTAAACACCGTGACGGACCCGTGCTCCATTCCCGCCGCAAGAACAATAAGGGCAAAGAGTGCAAGCTGGTTCGCCGAAAGACCGATAGTGCGAGGAAGCGACACCCGAACAACCTCCCAGACATCGAGAAACGAGGGACTCCATGACGCCGTAAGGACGAACCCATTGCGGGAGCTCACAAAAAAATGTACGAAGAAATGGAAAAATGCACCAAGAACAACGCCCCACGCCAGACCAACCGCGCCAAAGGCGGGGTAGAAAAATACCGCACCAAGAATGATGCCAAGATTGTACAAAAGCGGTGCAAGAGCAAACGCAAAGAACCTATGGAGCATCTGGGTAACACTTCCTAAAAGATTTGAGAGACCAAAAAGGACGGTTGAGAGCAAGAGGAGGCGCGTCATCGTAACAAGCTCTGTCTGCGCTACTCCTTCAAAACCAGGGAACAACATTTGGGTAAGCTCGGGTGCGATCATAAAAACTCCTGCGCACACAATAATCAAAATGGTGAAAAATACGGTGAAGATGTCATTCAGGAATTTTTGCGCGCGCTCGTCACTTTCCTCTGCGCGCTTGCTCAACATAGGAATCAACACAAGGGCTGACATAAATGAAGCAATACCGGCAAAAACGAAATCAGGGATGCGAAACGCCGCGTAGTAGATATCGAGGGTTTGGCTTGCGCCAAAGTTGTGCGCAAGAAGGCGGTCGCGAACCAGTGCGAGCACCTGCGAAAGAATAGCAAAAATACCGAGCAAGAACGCCGCCTCATGCAAACCATTCCACTCACGATGAAAGAGCGATAGGAGTTTTTTAACCATATATCCTTGTAGTATACAGAGAAGACGCATCTCATGCAAAAGAGAAAACCCCGCGGTTTCCCGCGGGGTTTTCATATACCTATATCGATAAGCCGAATTCTGTACCCCAAAGGGTGACGATCATTTATCTAGGCGATGAGTTACCTCACCGCTCGAGCGGCACTTCGCGCGCGCAGCGCGCAAGTCACAAGTCGAAAGTGTAAAGTCGAAAGTGAATACAGGAATGCATTTACTTTAGGACCTTGGACTTTTAACTTTATGGACTGCGTGCTACGCACGCGACACGGCCTTGCACTCAAGTAAGGATTTAGCCGTTTCACCTCTCGTATTACTACAAGAGCTCACCCGCATGGGGTGCCCTCTGCTTTCGCTCGGGGCGTCTCTGCTCGCACCTCTACGTTTACACGCGACGGGCGTTACCCGCTACCCTGCTCCGGGAATTATAAATAAAACTCGGGAGTGTTCGGACTTTCCTCCCCCGATTGCTCGGGAGCGACCATCTGATACAGGTGCATACAGTATAGCACATATTAACCAAAAAATCAAGTGCTTGTGTATCGCAAAAAACCCTGCTATTTGCAGGGTTTTTGTTGTATTTCACCTTAGAGCGAGCTAGTTTACTTTTTAGGGGGTTTCGAGCGCGACGGCGCGAGAACTTCAGGATTTTTTAAGCTTCAAAAAATCCGTACCCTAAAAAGTAAATTAGCGAGCGGCCCTTACTTCTTTGCTGACTTCTTTGGTTTCTTTACCTCCTTATGAGCATCTCTTCCTTTTGCCATGATATTTATTTTAAATAATTATAATTTATGCAATTTCACAAACTCCTGCCACACATGCAAGCTCTTTCGAACCCTGCGTCTGGTCTTCGCGTTCGTACGTCACGATCTTTGCAAAGTCGATCTCAGGGAACTTCTTTAGCATTTCCTCGTACTTCTCCTTGCTAATTTCTTCATAAGGAGCGAGCCGGTAGACATGGTTCGAACGTGGGAGGAACGACAAGCCACCAACAAGCTCCCAATTTTCGTAAATCCAGTTGGCAACAGAAATCCATTCATCATCCCCTACTGAAATGGTAACAGAAGGATTGTGTTCAGTAAAGTTTTCTTTTACCATCTTCCAGTACTCCAGCTGCTCCAATGCAGTCTGATCATTCTTGAAGATTGATTTTTCAGGAGCCTTAACCGGGAACTCCAGAACATACGTCACCGCACTCTCGGCTGACTGCCCTACTTCAGGATGATACGGTACGCCTTGGTCCTTCATCATCTTGAAGAGATTGTCAGATGCTGCAATACGAATACGACGAATGTAGTACTGCGAATTGCGAGGGTGCATACCTGATGACGCGTCCACAAGCTGTGACACCGTGCCCGAAGGCTTTACCGCGGTTACTGCGGCTGACGCGTTGATGCCAAAGCGTTTTGCGAACTCCTTGTTTACCTTGACCGCTTCGTCGCGAAGCTTCTGCATGATCTTTGGGTCACGCACTGCCTTACAGTCCCACTGGCCCGTAATCGATACACCGAGCAGACGCTCCTCCTCACAGTTCTCTTTCCACTCTTTTGAAAGGTAGCCGAAATTGGTAAGTGATGATTGGTAGGTACCCAAGATTGCCGCAATACGTGCTTTTCTAAGAAGGGACTCCTCGGTATCGTCAGCACGTGCCACAATTTCTGAGAGGTTACAAAATTGCTTTGACTTCAAGATAATTTCTCCACAAGGATTTACTCCACAAGTATCAAAATCCTTCTCGAGGGTCTTCCACCTACGTGCGGGGACTTGTTTAGGAATAGAGCCACGGTTAAAAATACCGCGCTCCCCCGAGCCACCCTTCATAAGGGAAACCCACTCGTCGAGGAACTCTGCATTTGATGGTTTCTGCCAATACACAGCTGAGTTGTTGGCCATCATACGCTGTGGATCGGTAAGGTAGAACTGGCCATCCTTGGCATGACGCATATCATGATCATCGAGGTCCGATAGTGAAATGAGGGCACTGCGACGTACACCACCCGAGACTACCACCTCACCAATCTTGCAGATGATGTCATGGAGGTCAAGGTTTGAAAGACGGCGTCCTTGCTTCTTGAGCATTCTTTCACGCGTAAAATCAATGAGCGAAATAAGCGGCTCGGGACCCGAGCTCTTGCCACCCATCGTGATGAGGCGGGCACCAGCAGGGCGAAGTTTTGAATAATCAAACTTGATATCCGTGCCCGAGAACCAGGTGTTCACGCCGAGTACATACGCATCAGCCCAACCCTCTTTACTATCAATAACGGTATGATTTGGGAGAACTTTGCCATTCTGCTTTTTGATCTGAGGGAACATTTGCGCATTCTGACTTTCTACCGAGTAGCCGACGCCCGTACCACACATAAGAAGGTACATAATCTCGCCAAGGTCCTGTGCGCATGACGGTGCAATAAATGAACAGTTGTATCCTGTTACGTTAGTCTTGCGTGCTGCATCGCCAGCACCCCAGAGGAGGCGCATCGACGGCATCACTTCTTGCTTGAGTACCGCTTCGCGCACTTCAGCATATTCTTTATCGGTAAGTTTATTGCCGAGATTCTCCTTCATGAATGAAATGTAGCGGTCTACGGTCTCGATCCAGGTCTCGCGACGCCCCTCAGACGGCAACCAGCGTGAGTAGGTGCGGTAGTACACAAACTCTGACATAGGGTTACGGAAATATTTCTTGCCCTCGGCAACGTATTTCTTGACCTCCTCGGGAATCTCGCCCTTTGCCTCACGGGCACGAGCGCGCTCCTCACGATAAAGGATGTAAGCCTTGGCGGTCTTTACATAGTCCTCCAAAATAAGCTCCTTTTCGACAACGTCCTGGACGCCCTCAACCGTAGGAATGAAATCCTTAACGACTTTAGAGATTCTTTTGAGCTCTGATTCCACCTTGCGGGCGATAAAATCAGCCTCTTTGTGCTCCCCTTCGCCCGTTGATCGCATTGCCTTAAACACCGCATTTGAGATGTGGTCGATATCAAAAGGTACGATTGTCCCATTACGCTTGCGAACGCTCATAATGGGGCTTTTGCGTACGACTACGACAGGCTTCGCAGTGGTTTTTTTAGATGACTTGGTGTTCTTCGGCATACGGGGCTATACAATTAACAAACTTAACGAACTGATAATATTTTTTAGGGGGTATTGCTCTATTATACTCTCAAAAAATTTTTGCAACAGGTGGAAAACTCAAAAAATGGGTAGCGAAAAACAAAAACGCGAGTGTGTAAACCCGCGTTTTATTTAACCTTGTGTTTATCGGAGAATTTCGAGGGTGTCGCCAATCTTGAGGTGGCGTTCCTCAAAAAATCCCGCACGGACTTCAGCAACATAGCGTGCTGATTGGGAGGGAGAGAATATTTCCGGGTACGACGCAGGTGTTGCATCTTTTTTTACATCAACAATGCGATACCGACTATCCAGCCATATGATATCAATAGAAAATCGCATGTCCTTCATCCAAAAACCATATTGATCGTCCTTGGGGAATACAAATATCATCCCTGAACCAGGATCGAGCTGGTCGCGCCCTGAAAGTCCTTGCTCCCGCAGCAGGTATGTATCCGCCACATCATACACAAACACTTCACCGCCCAATCGGGCGTGAAGTGTTTGTGTATTTGGGCTTTTTTGACCCTCGAGAAAAAGTGCTCCAGTCCCTAAAAAAGCAAGGACTCCTAATGCTAAACCAAACTTTCGCACGGTCTATTGAGTGTTCACCTCATCCATATCAGGCATCTCACCTTCCATATCACTCAGGTCAAAGAAATCGCTATTAGGACCATTTTCTCTAGAGCTGCGGGAAAAATCGTTTTCCTCTTCTTTGGTGTTCAGGTCTTGATGTGCATCATTAAGAATTTCTTTTGCATCCTTTGAATACTCCTTTGCTGTCTCAAAATCTTTGTCCTCCATCGCAGACTGTGCCGCTTCCATCATGTCATCAAATGTAGCAAGGATATCTTCGTCAAGAGTAATTCCACGCACTATCGCTTCATGAAGAAGGTTAGCGTGTGCTCGTTCTGCGTTCATGATGTGACTTTCAGCAGCTTGTTCCTCACCGAGCGCATTTTCAAGATACTGCTTTCCTGCTTCAAAACGGCCATCATCTACTGAACTCTCTTCATCAAGAGCAGAGAACGCCTCGTCGTTCAAACGACTGACCTCTGCCTCGATAGCGATCTGCGTAACCGTGTCCCCTCTTTTGACAGCCTCTTTCAAGCGCTCACTGAGATCTTTTTGTACATCCTTGAGGTCGTCGCGATATCCACGATATGCCTCCTTGAGCATGTCCTTTGAAAGCTCAAACCCCTCATCAATATTGGAAGCAAAGGCTGAAACATCAGCACCTCGCTCTTTTGCAGCAGCAACGATACTTGCAGCACGATTAATCTGGTCTTCAAAATCCTGTTTTGTCTCCTTCACTTCGGGGGCGTTGAGTCCCTTTTCGGTCAAAACAGCATGAACCTCAGAGGCACGCTCTTGTGCATGCTCGAGAGCACGACGAGCTTTTGATTCGGTACCAAAAGCAAAAATATTGCCGAGCCCCTCGCTCCAACGGTCAAAGAAATAAAAGAAGTCCCCGGGAACAAGTCCTGGATCAGGGAGTGTAACTGTAGTGGCGGTGGGTGTTGTTGCTCCAGGTGTAGTCGTTTGTGCTGAAACAGCGAACGGCATCACCATGGCGAGAGCACCGATAACAAGTAGTTGTTTGATCATGATTGAAATTAAATTATTAAAATTCCTTACCCTCTATTATATCACGGCGAGTAAGAAAAATAACAACCCTTCCAACCCTCCGACTGTGGATAACCCTGAGGCACCGAACGCAAACAAAAAACCCGCTCGGTGAGCGGGTTTTTTGTTTCTTTGAGCTTGGGAATTAACCCATGCGGCGGTTTCCACCACCGAACTCGCGGCGAGGTGCGCGCTCCTCGAGCGGACGTGCCTCGTTGACCGTAAGGGTGCGACCCTCGAAGTCCTTGTCATTCCACATATCGATTGCGGTCTGTGCATCAGCATCGTTCGCCATTTCGACGAAACCGAAGCCCTTTGAACGTCCTGTCATCTTGTCGATGATAATAGACGCTGCAAGCACTTCTCCAGCCTGCGAAAACGCAGCCTTGAGACCATCCTCTGTAGAAGAGTAAGGGATACCCCCTACATACAATTTCTTTGCCATAGTTTTTTGCTTAATTCTATTCTGGTATTCTGGTGTAAGATGACCCGTTTTCCTCGCTCTCTCACCTCAGCTAGAACTAAGCAGTCAAGCAAGCACTGAGTGAAAACTCCTTACTGTATAAATATACCACACCACCCCCAAAAGCACAAACAAGGAACCCCTGTGGAAAACTCACAAAAATAAAAAAACGCCCACCGAAATGGGCGCGTTTGAAATACAATTTTAATCCGAAGAGACAATAGCTAACTCACAATTGCTCCCAATTAGTAGTTTCTTGCCAATTGGGACAAGCACATCTCTGCTCATCCTTGTTTTCTCCACAGTAAAACCTGTTGGCGGATAATACGTTGCTAGTTCAACAAGAAATAATTCCTTTGTCGTAATATCCACAACAGACATAATAACATCACCGACAACGCTCATTCTGCCGCGAACAAGATACCCAGCATTAGGGTCAAGTTTGCGCAAGATGCGGTTTTTTGCATCATACTTTTTGTGCCAACAGATAATTTCCTGAAAGGCAGAGTAGGCAGTGGCACATCCTCCCAGGAATGGCCCAAAAATAAAGAAGGCATCAAGCCTGAAGGCCTCTGAAGTGCCAAAAAAATGTAACATCATTGCAATCCCCGTAAAAATAAAGAAGACCGCAGATAAGAGCATCAGTGCGAATATCTTGAACATTTTTTTCTCCCAAAAATTGTTGAAAAAACTTCTTACTAAAACAAGTATAGCAGATTTTGTGTTGTTTGTCAACGCGCGTGCGGGTACATTCAACCCTGTGGATAAACCAAGTCCCGGTCTATGTAAATACATAGACCGGGACTTGGGTTTTATAGAAACTGGGGTTTTGTAGGTGTTTATTTCCTTGTTGCTCGTACGCGATCGGCGTCCGTCAAATACTGCTTACGGAGGCGTACTGATTTAGGCGTAATTTCCAAGTACTCGTCCTCGGTCATCGTCTCGAGACCACGCTCAATAGAAAGGTCGTAAGGAGGCGTAAGGGTGATTGCTTCATCGGTGCCCGATGAACGCATATTGGTGAGCTGTTTGCCCTTGGTAGGGTTTACCTGCATCTCATCGCCCTTGGCGGTGTTACCAATAACCTGACCTTCGTAGACTTCAATACCGGGCCCAATGTAGAGCGTACCGCGATCCTGAAGGTTGTATAGCGAAAAGCCAAGAGCTTTCCCCGAGGCCATAGAAACCATCGAGCCGGCTGAGCGCTTTACAATCTCGCCCGCGTACTCGCGGAACTCGACGAAACGACTCGAGAGAATACCATCGCCCTTGGTATCCACCACGAACTGTCCGCGATAGCCAAGGAGTCCACGCGTGGGGATATTGAACGTAAGACGAACGATACCGTTCTCTTCCTTCATATTCACCATCTCCGCCCTACGTTTACCAAGCTTTTCAATCACTGCACCTGACGACTCAACCGGTACATCGATAATAAGCTCCTCGTACGGCTCCATTTTGACGCCTTTTTCTTCTTTGATAATAACCTGTGGCTGTGACACCTGAAGCTCAAATCCCTCACGACGCATCTGTTCCAAAAGGATTGAGACATGGAGCTCTCCACGACCGTACACCTTGAATGAATCCATGGCGGAAAAATCAACCTTGAGGCCCACGTTGACCTCGAGTTCACGATCAAGACGATCACGAATCTGACGAATCGTTACAAACTTACCTTCGCGTCCTGCAAAAGGAGAATCGTTCACGAAAAAATTAAGCGAAATGGTTGGTTCATCGACTTTGATAGCAGGGAGGGCCTCCTGGTCTGCTCCTGCGCAAATAGTCTCACCAATATAGATATCGGGGAGTCCAGCAACCATGACGATATCGCCAGCAACGGCCGTTTCAACTTCTTTACGCTCAGTCCCCTCAAAGGTGCAGAGTTTGGTAATTTTACCCGTGCGCGCTTCGCCGGTAGGCTTTTTAATAGTAATCGTTGATCCAGCGCGAAGGGTACCTTCATAGATACGGCCAACGGCAAGACGGCCGAGGAAGTTGTCGTAGCCGAGGTTGAATGGCTGCATACGTACGGGTGCCGAAGCATCTGCTTTTACGGCAGGAACTTTTTCCAAAATAACATCGAGGAGTGGGTCGAGGTTGGTCGACTCTTCATCAAGCGTACGCTTTGCAATACCCTGGCGGCCGATTGCGTACACGGTGGTAAAGTCGAGCTGTTCATCCGTTGCGCCGAGCTCAAAGAAAAGCTCAAACACCTCGTCGTGCACTTCCTGAGGGCGTGCAGCTGGCTTGTCGATTTTGTTCAAAACGACAATAGGTTTCAGTCCGAGCTCGAGAGACTTCTTGAGTACGAAACGAGTCTGGGGCATAGGACCCTCTTGTGCATCCACAAGGAGAAGCACGGTGTCGATAGAACGGAGCACGCGCTCAACCTCAGAACCAAAGTCTGCATGGCCCGGTGTGTCCACGATGTTGATTTTCGTGTCTTTATAAAAAACTGAGGTGTTCTTTGAGTAAATGGTGATGCCACGCTCAAGCTCGAGAGCGTTTGAGTCCATCGTGGTTCCCTCTTTGGTCATGCCGGTCTGGCGCATCAAAGCATCGGTCAAGGTGGTCTTGCCGTGGTCAACGTGGGCGATAATAGCGATATTTCTAATTTCCATAGGGTTTAAAAGATAAAGGGTTCTGCCTATATTAGCTCCTCGGCTCGGAAATAGCAAAGAGTACTTTACTATTTCACTCGCCCTACGTCGCCAATAAGAAAAACTGCTGGGTCCCAGCAGAATTACTAGTACAGTATAGCAAATCTTAACGATTTAGTCAAAAAATCCACTCGGGTTGTTCCGAAGTGGAATACGCACTACAGATGGACTACTGCTCAAATCGTCGTGGTAGCGGGGCCGCTTGACGTTGGTGCTGATATTACTGAATAACAAAATGTTTGAACAAATAAGACAATCTGCTAAACTCTTACCATGCAAGACTTGTCGAATTACGAAAAATTAAAAGACGACACGCAAAAATTTTACAATACTGTTGGTAGAATATTTTCTCCGGCACTTGACCAAGAAATACATTTCCCGTCAGAGGGTTTCAATCATATCGTGTTTAAGGGGTCGCGATCAGAAAGGGAAAAATCATCACAAATGTTGCGATTCAAACTCCTCCCTCTGGCAGTTAGACTCATAGAACTTTCTACAACTCATCAAGAATTTGAAGAAACTCTCAAGGAATTTGAAGTAAAAGCCTACAAAAAGAGACTCTGTAAAACAAAAACTGTTGCCTACTGGGGAATTATCGCGATTATCAATGGAAGAAAGATAAAAGTTATTATCAGAAAAATAGGGAATAATGGCACGGCGCATTTTTGGAGTATTGTCCCAGCATGGGTAACCAACAAACATCGCGACATCAAACTATTTAGAACGATGAAAGGAAACCCTGAGGAAGACTAGCGGTAACTCAATGACGCACCGGCACAAGAAAAAACACCAAGCTGATCTAAGGGTTTGGTGTTTTTTCTTGTGCCTGCCTTCGGCTTATGTATTAGCCGAATAGGGCTGACGCCCCACAAGCACCTTTCTAATATAGCAGAGGTTCCAGAAATTATCAACTCCTTGCTACAGTAAGCTATTGCGTAACCGTCGTAGTTGCCGTATCGTCCTGTGTTTCTATTGTAAGTAGCTCAGGCGAGAGGACATTCACAACACGCTCTGCAGTTGTGGTGGCGTTGTTTTGATCAATGACCGAGTATGTAATCGTATGGGTTCCTTCTACGGAAGTATCAAGACTGATCTGACTAATGTCGAGTTCCACTCCCCCGTCGATTGATGCTTTGATACCGAAGTTTTTTGCGGACTCTGGTGAGATAATCAGTGCACCAAGGTCGCCGTATGTGTCGCCGATGTTGAGCGTTGCGGGATTGTTGCCGTTGATGGAGATGGTGATGGGGGTTGAGGTTGCCGTAGTGTCCACTGTCATTGAGGTGCCGCTCACCGTGTTCCTTCCAGAAAGGAGCGAGTCCAACTGAGCTTTATCAATACATGTCTTGGCGCCTGATGCGTCTCTCACGCAAAGCTCCTCTGTTTCCACAGACTTAGCAAAAAACTTTGTGATCCCATTCGCCGTGTCCGCAAGCCACCCCGTCATCCGATCAAAGAACCTCCCTGCAAATGTCTTCTCTCCTGTCGCGTCAGCCATTGCGGTGGTAGTAGAAGCAAGTCCTTCAAGATTGAGGTCAAGCTCCTTGAGCCCTTGGAGGGTTAGAATAGGGAGCATTGAGTAGTTGACGCCGAGGTAACCGTTTGAGGTAGTGGCAACCATCCCCGGAAGTACCCGTTCTACATCTTGTGCAATGAGACCATAGTTAAGTGTGGTGGTGGAGTTATGGAGTTCATTGCCCGCCAAGTCATTCCAATAGAAGGTTGATGGGGTGAGCTGTACCAGGCCTGGGAGTACACTGCCTAACGGCTGAATGTTTGTCTTGAGGGACGCATCCGATGAACACACACCCGTAAGCGCCGTACCCGCAAAGTTTTCCACGCAACCGTTAGTTCCCGAGGTCCCCACGCGAATGTCACCGATAACTTGCAAAGATTTTGCAGGTGCTGCAGTGCCGATGCCGACGTTGCCCGTGTTTCGCACTGTGAATAATGTTGTTGTTGCGCTTGCGGTGGAGCTTGCGATGGCAAAGAGGGTGGTGTTGGTCTCGTTACTGTTAGCGTGGACGGAGAGTTTGGCATATGGGGTGGTGGTGCCGATGCCGATTTTACCAGTTGAGATGGCCGCCCCTGTTCCATCCAATCCTGTGCCGTAGATAAGGTTACCAATATTGAGCTGGTATGAAGCTGTCGAATTTGGAACCATCACATCGTTACCAATGGCAATATTCCTAGAACCAGTTGTAACCTGGTTGTATGAGGCAGAATTAGTAGACTGGCCAATGAATACATTGCGTGTGCCAGTCGTTACACCGTAGCCAGACTGGTAACCAATGAAAGTATTGTAATCAGAGCCCGTCGCTGCCTTATAGCCAGCAAAATAACCAAGATAGACACCTCCTTGATTGCTGTATGCTATTGAATTACCTTGAGCGGCATACGCTCCGACAGCAACCGTGCTAGTCGCAGAATTATTGTAGTTGAGTGCATTCATCCCCATAGCGACATTATAGGAACCAGTGGTATTTTGTGAAAGCGCATAAGCGCCAACCGCGCTATTCCTCTCGCCGATGGTGTCATTATAAAGAGACTGTAGACCGACCGCGGAGTTATACGAACCCGTCGTTACAAAGCGTGCCGCATTTTGTCCTAGCGCTGAATTTGCTGTTCCTGTTGTTAGGTAATACAAACTATTTATTCCTACGGCGACATTGTTTATCGCAGCAGCAGAAATTGGACCGCCAGACAACGCACCATCGCCAATAGCAATCGAATTAAAGCTAGTTGACGTAGCAGACATCCATGAAGCTGCGCCACTTGAGCCCACAGAAAGGGTTGTATTGGTGGTTGATGCGTAAAGGATGGTGATGCCATTTTGTTGAAACCCTGAGTATTTATCAGTATTAACAAATCCACTCACATTTACTGATTGCGCAAATAGGTTTTGTAAATTATTGGTTGTCACAAGGGTCGCCAAATACCCCTGAAGAAGACTTATGTTTTGAAAAACATATTTTGCTACAACTACATACCCAGCAGTATTAAGATGAACAATCGAGTCAGCTCTTAGTGAGGTAGGCGGCACATCATTATTTATATCAGTAGTATCTTGAGCGGTTGGCGTTATTCCTGCGTCTGACAAACCATTCGTGATGAGATATGTGCGTACGTCAAGGTAATGACTTCCATAGACAGCGGCAAGATCAGTGTTCAGTTGTGTTATTGTAGTATAATTTGCATTCCCTGATGGTTCCCCTGGTCCATTTAACACACTTAGGACGATGTAGTTACTATTACCAACTGACGTTAGCGCGGCAACCATCGTAGCAATGTCAGCCTTTACCGTTGTGGGGCTTGAGTAATTGTTACGCCCCGCCCAAATAATCGTTGGGTAACTATATTTATCAGTAGCTGCAATCATGCGATTCTTGATTCCAGTACTTGTTTCACCACCAACTCCCCCATTGTAGATATTCTTATTAGTCAACAGAGCGAGCTCTTTCAAATATGCGACACCTGAGCCTCCTGTGAGACTATCCCCCCACGCTGCAATATTCATATTGTTAATGACATCAGCCCTTGATGCATATGTTAGACCAAGGTTACTCCTTGTCGTCGAAGTCGCTCCAACATTCAATGCACCGCTGAAGTAACCATCACCCGTAACAGATAGCGTAGTAAAGGGACTTGTCGTCCCAATTCCCACATTTCCTGCCACACGATAGACATCACTCCCCGAGAGGGTCCAGCTTCCGACAGAGCCGCCGATAACCGAGCCTGCCCAGTAGAGGTTGCCGGAGTTACTGTAGAGTCTGTTGGTGGTGACACTTGGGGCGGAGACATCAGCAAGGTAGGTAACACCATTGACTGCAAAGGTGTCTGAAGGGGTGGTGGTGCCTATGCCGAGAGTAGTGAAGGATCCAGTGGTACCTACGAGGTCGCCCGACATGGTGCCACCTGCCGTAGGGAGGTACCCTGCAATAGTGGAACCGGTAAGGGAGGCGTTGGTGATGGTGGGTGACGAGAGGGTGACGGAAGAGAGATTGTTGATGCGGTTCATCGGTGCCATCGCGAGGTAAAGGGCATTGTTGTCCGCGGTGGCTTGTGTTTTGCCTCTCGCAATCTCGCTTAAAAGTTCGCTACGGAGAGCGGTAATTTGAGTTTCGAGGTCGGTGGCGGTAACGCCAGAAAGGAGCCGTGTGCTTGTCGTAGTAACAACGACTTGAGTGGGCGGTCGCGTGGGTGCTACAGTAGGCACTGACACCTTTTGTGGAGGAGTAAAGGTAGTAACAACAGGAGAAGGTGGCAGTGGAACACTTGGAGGTTGAACCTCCAAGCTGGGATTTGCTGCGGGAACCTCTGGCGCGGGTGTATTAAAAAGATTATTCCAGAAATCTTGCACGGCGGTGTACACCGAGGCAGCTTGTGTTCGCAAGGGAGACAAAAGTCTGCTTTGTGCAGGTGTAGGAATTTCTGCTGCAAAACTTACGGGAGACTTATAGAGTACCCCCCCCCCCGAGGATGAGTGACAACGTGAGGACAAAAATAACTCTGCGAGGATTCATATATATGAGTATACTAAATGCGTATGGTGCGTGCAAATGTATTTTAAAGATTAAGGAACTGATTCACTTCTATATTCGCCTGTTTCAAGATGCTTCTCACTGTTCCCTCTGGCATATCACCGCTATGTTTTGGAATGGTGGTGTATCTATCTGTGTTCTCGCTGTACCAAATCTCGTGACTTCCTTTTGCTTCCCTGAAAAACTCAAAACCAAACTCCTGCAACTTTTTTGCAATTTCTCTATATTTAAATCCTGACAATTTCCCCATACTAAAACTACGCCAAGATTACCATTGGGTAAGTAATTCGCTCCTGTTGCTGAACCTTCCCTCTTTGAGCAGAGAGAAGTTTCCGCGCGATATCCTCCGCAATTTCAACTGTTTTTTCGAAGGTTTTTGCCTGAGCAACAAGCCCTTGGACATCTCGGCTCGTAGCCAAATAATATCCTTCGGGGAGTTTTTCAATATCAAGCGTTATGTGAATCTCTTTTTTCATACATTCATACTAACAAAATCGGGTGCTTTTTCAAACTTTGGTCTGATAACTTTTTCTGTCTACACCTAATTAAGAATTCTCAAGAGGATCGATCATCGTGGTTTGGATGGTGGCGGCCTTGCTCATCACCTGGTCTCCATATGTTTTCGCCCATGATGAATTCGCACATGACGAACCAGAAAAATACTTACATGCGGCATTACGCTCTGCACTGTACGAGCTTGCCTTTGCCCCGTTGTCTTTGAGCAAGAACCCTGCCGCCATGAACGCGTCACGAGGGTTCCAGGGGTCTGCGGTGTCAGTACTCAATGCCCTTGTGATAAATTTTTCGTAGAGCACCCATGTGGAAGGAATGAACTGCGCTGGCCCCATAGCACCACCGTACCCTGCTTGTTGAGGACATGACACGGGTGTAGTATATGGGTCACGCCCAAGTCTTTCCATTAAATCCAAAAACGGTTTTACATCTCCTTTGTTAACATCCTCTCTGCGCTTCACTGCCATCACATTCGCAAAAAAAGTTCCCGTGTTTTTCCCAACGCCACTTCCCGTAGCTGGGTCCTTCAAATAGCACGAACCCTGGTTTTTCCCAAAGCCAGACTCTTGCATAAAAATAGCAAGGAGG
>MHUW01000004.1 GCA_001823575.1 Candidatus Yonathbacteria bacterium RIFCSPLOWO2_01_FULL_47_33b
GTAGGTGTTTTGACGGATACCCCTACTGCGGCGAGTTGCGAACGTTCGCTTATGTCGTCCGGCCATGTGCCACTCGGTGTTGGCGTTGCAGTGATAGCAGCGGGAGACGTTGGCATTGCTCCCACCGGCGGCAACGTAAGGTTGAACTCCACCAAACGGGGATCAATTGATTTGAGAATGAGGTATGAGGTAAGCACCAACGTAAGACCGATAAGGGCACCCATAATGCGCTCCTTTGCGTCGCTTTTGGCACTAGGGTTAATACCAGCAGCTACGTACTGAGTACCACTAATGATAAGCATGAGGACCGCAATAGCGCCACCTGCAGCAACAAGAAGTTTAATAGCACCGACCAAATAGCTCGAGAGTGTGTAGGTGTCGGGAGTGGTTCCTCCTTCTCCTATGGGGAGTGGTGCAAGGGGGGTGTAGGTCTGGGCGCTTGCACCGAGAACTCCTCCCCCGAGGGCGAGCGCTAAACCGGCAAGAATTGCTGCAGAGTATCTCATATTAGAAGGTTGGGCTTGAAGATTCTTCGCTCATGAAATGAACCATGATGGGGCGACTTGCTGACTGGAATGTCTGCTTAAGTCCGCGCATAGCAAGGGTAATGGCCGAATCCCCTTGC
Organism: Candidatus Yonathbacteria bacterium RIFCSPLOWO2_01_FULL_47_33b; assembly: GCA_001823575.1. Taxonomy (GTDB): domain Bacteria; phylum Patescibacteriota; class Minisyncoccia; order Phycocordibacterales; family UBA1550; genus UBA1550. Next base: position 626 of record MHUW01000004.1, read on the forward strand.
TCCCCTGTTTCGTTGCGGAGCGTTATGCCACGCCCTGGGTTGGTAACTGTTTTTCCATTAAGAGACCAGTTGTAAGAAATTGTTGAGATTTCTGAAGTTTCGTTAGAGAAGAAGTACGGTTCAGCGCTGATTGAGAACTCTTTTTTAGCAAGGGTGAGGTCGCTACCAAGAGAACGGTTGTACCACGCACCAAGAAGTGGGTGGTCTTCATAGAAGAGAATAAACGGATTGTTGAGAGGAATCTCGTCAAGGCGAAGTTCTGATTTGAGGGTATCGTTAACAGAAGATACTTGAACGCTCACACTCGCTTTACCGTAAGGTTTTGGGCCGAGGAACGAAAATGAATTTTTGCCGTAACCAGAAGCTTCGGGAATAGCGGAGCCGTCTTTTTTCCATACATAAACAAGATTGCCGGCATCAAGGGCATTTCGGGTACCTACGTTGTCGGGGATTGCAATAGCTCTAATTCTCGCTTGAGGAGCCATTAAAGCCTTTCCTTTGTAAAAAGGAGGGGTGTATGTGTCTGCTTCCCAGAGAATAGTGACCCCTACTGGGTTCATGACAATTTCTTTCGTAAAACGCTCACCCTCATTTGTGGTAATAGATATTACGAGGCGTGTTGTTTGCCCTGAAGCGCCATTTTTGAAGGAGAATGTTGTTTTCCCGGCGCCACGTTCCACAACATTGCCGTTGAGAGACCAGCTTATGGTGGCTTTGTTTAAGTCAGAAAGAAAACTTTCAATCGTAACACGCACCGATTCACCCGGAGCAGGGTTTTTTGGGATGGTGGTTACCTTTAGGTTGTCGCGCAGAGCATTTGAGCGAATTGCTTCTGGTGTAGGAATAAGGCCGTTGCGCTCATTCATGAGTTGGTTAAGTTGAATTTCAAGATCGCTTTGAGGTTGTTCGGCGGTTGTTGTGGTTTGTGCCAATACAAAAAACGGAGAAAGGAGGGCGAAAATAAATAACGTAATGAATCTCGCTGAACGCATATGAATATAGTATACCCCCACACCTACTTTTTGTATAGTGTTTTTATAAAATTAATGCATCAAATAATACAAAAAGTAGGTGTGGGGGTACACCGCGAAACTTTATACAGCGCCATGGGGAAAACTCACTTTTATACACACCTACACTTTTCCTCCCGCTTCAGCTTCCGCGAGCTCCCGTTTCGCTTTCTTGATAGCAAGAATTTGTGACGGGTCCGAGGTGATGATTTGGTCCTCGGTATAAGAAGCAATGGTGCGAATAGCAACATGTTTCATTCCGGCAAAGAATATGCCCTCCCCTACCCCTGACTCCAAGAGAAGGAATTTTTCTTCATCGGTTAGGTTAAAGGCTTGCTGCACCGCATCGATTGAGGTTGGTGACTGTTTAAGGAGAAGCTGAATTGACGAGTTGGTCATAATGGGAAGACCATAGGGAGACTTCAAGAAGTCGTTTACGTCTTGTGTAATGGTAGCAATACCGAGGTAGTATTTACGGCCACGCTTTGCGAGAGCGTAGAGGAATGCCGCTGTGTCGTCGGACTTCATCATCCACCATGCTTCGTCGACAACCAAAAGGCGTTTTCTAAGTGTGCGACGGATAGCGTTCCAAATAAAGTGAGTGACGAGATACATAGCGACTGGTTTCAAGTCGTCTTCCATGTCGCGCACTGAAAATACGATGAATTTACGGTTAATGTCGACGTTTGAGGGCTGATTGATGAACCCCGACCATGAACCACGCGTGTATTTCGTGAGTTTTGTAAGGATGGATTCCGCTCCTTCCATGCCGGCAAGCACCATTTCAAAGTCAGAAAGAAGCGGTGGCTCAATCGCAGAAAAGTCTGAGTCAGGTGTAATGTCCTTGAGGGCGTAGGTTTCTGAGATGGCGCGGTCAACAATAGCATCTTCTTCGGGGGTTAGGCCGCCGAGCATAAGGCGGAAAAGTCCCACAAGCGTGATGACATTAGCGCGGAGAACATCTGATGGTGACTCGTCTTCGCGGGGAACGGGAAGGTCGAATGGATTGATATGATGTTCAGAATTGAGCGAAATATTAAAGTATCTCCCCCCTACCGCCTCAGCCATTGACTCGTACTCACGCTCGGGGTCGATAACAATAACGTCCGTGTCGAACATGAGGCTACGGAGAATCTCAAGTTTTGTTGCATACGATTTACCGGAACCTGACTTTGCAAAGGTAATCGAGTTGTAATTTTCGAGCGAGAAACGATCAAAGAGAACAAGGGATGAATTGTGGCGGTTGATACCATAGAGAATACCCTTGTCAGAAGTAAGGTCAAATGACACGAAAGGAAAGAAGCTCGAAAGCGGTTCAGAGTTGATTTTTTTTGTTACCGCTACCTTGTCGTCGTTGACAGGGATGATGCTTTGAAATGCTTCTGCTTGCTGAAAAAGAGCGGGGCGGATATAGATAAGGCGCGACTCAAGCATTGATTTAATCTCCGCTTCAGCGTGCGCAAGCTCTTCTTCGTTGTCCGCATAGAGCGAAAGGTAGAGGCCCACATCAAACATTTTTTCCTGGGCTTGCTGAAGGCGGTCACGAAGCTCCTCAAGGTCACGATAGGCTGCCTCAAGCATTGGGTCACGTACAACACCTTTACGTTCGCGCTCGTTGATTTGGCTCTGAACCTCGGCAACCTTTTTCTCAAACTTTTTCATGATAGCAGCCGTGTCGACGGGGTGAATGTAAATAGCAATATCAAAGACTTTGTCGAGGTTGATTAACGGGGAAAGCCAGTTGTCGGTAAGGGTGCTCGGGTATGAGGTGATAAAAAACGAACGCACAACCTTTTCCCCCAAGTTTAAGTGCTTTGGGTTTATTTTAACCGCCGAAGGAGCGATGATATCCGCAAGATCGAGACCCGTGTCACTGTAAAGCTCCTGAGGAAGTACAGGGACAGCGTTTTTGCCAGGGGTGGCTTCTTCTTTTTTGCTTAAAAAATCGAGCATAATGTTTTTAACTTATCGTGCAGCTATCTGTTTTTCTTCCTCGCCTGGATTGAAGAGGTGGTAATAAAGCTCAGTGAGCTCCTCGGTTCCAAGCGGTACAATGCGGACACCGGTGCGAGTGAGGCCCTGACTAATGATGCCCGCGCGTTGCTCAAGCTGTGACCGAGCTTCCTCAAAGGCTTCAAGCATTCCTTGAGATGCTACTGGTTTTGCCGTTGATTTTTTACCAAGGAGTCCGCCAAGGAGCCCCCCTACCCCCTTTTCAGAAGGCGCTGATGCGGTCACGGGTTTTGGTGGTGAGTAGGGTACAACAATAACAAAGAGCTTATTCATAATATTCGTCGACGCGGTAACCGTCTTGATGAAGTTCATATACTCGCGGATCTGAATCTTGAGTAAGTCGTTCATCTCCTCTTGGAGACGTGCTTCCAGGCGTGCAATATAAGGGCGCGTGTCGAGGCGGCGTGATTGAATGAATATTTGTGTAGAAAATTCAAGAGAATTCAAGAAGCTTTGGAATTGCATCAAAATAGCAGCTTGCTCATCGTTTGACTTCAGAGCAAGGTTGATAGAAGAAGCAAGCAAGAGCATACGCATGGTGCCGTCCTTTAGGATAACGACACCGTCACGAATCTCTTTTATGGGGACAAAGTCCTGTGCTGCTTTTGATTTGATTGCCATATGGTTAAATGTTTCCGTCGAGGCTCTCTTCCTTTTTTGGGCCTTTTACATCAAGACCAAAGGATGCAGACGAAAGTGTTCCTCGAGGGACAGCGGGGGTTGCTGTGGGCTGTGAAGGGGTAAACATTTCTTCGGTTCCAAGCTCGGGCTCTTTGGTGGTTTTTTTCCACGTGTAGAGCTTTTCTTTTATTGCATAGTTAAACCCAGCCTCAAGAATTTCAATGAAGGGTTTACCAAGTTTTTCTTTTGGATAGAACGCCAGCGCCCATGTAAGGACGGCAATGCCAACAATAATAGGTACAGAAATAAAAAGGTATCCAGGGAAAAGACGAAAGACGAGGTATGCTCCCCCTGCCCCACCGGCAACGTAGATCGCTTGCTTGAGCGTAAGTGGCCCAAAGAGTTTGTCTTCAATGTCGATGTACTGAGGAATATGAAACTGCATACATTTATTATACAGCACAGATGTCGAATCTTTAAATGTTCGACCGCGAAACTAGCCACCCTTACTCTAACGGTTCGCGATAAGGGTCGTGCGTGAGGGTGCCGCGGGAGGAGCCGTTTGGTGCAGGAGTGAATGCTACAGCACCCTGTGGTGCTAGAGGTGTTTGGGGCACTGCAGGGATTGGCGAAGTAGGTGCAGGGGTAAAAGTTGCAGGCATAGCACTTGTTGGTGCTGGTGTTACAACAGAAGCAGGCGCCTTTTGAAGTTTTTCTTCAAAAGGGTGCATCAAGATGATTTCAGGTGCAGGTGCTTGAGGGGTAATAACCTTTGGAATAAGAGTTGGGATAAGCGGTTCTTCTTTGATTGCTGTGGGGATATTTGCTGGCGCAGCGCCAACAGAAGGAGCCTCTTTAGCGGTCTCTACAGGCTCATCCTTAGTACGCTCTTCTTCAAAAAACTGAACGAGTGCAGGACGAATAGGGGTAAGTATTCTAGTCTCTATTTGCGCCACAATAGCGTCGATAGTTTCTTTTCGCGTAAGGATAATCTTACCGAGTTCTTCGCGAAGCGCATCGGGGTGCATAAGACCAAGGAGGACAATAACAACCTCGTTACGAACAGCGCTACGAACAGTTTCAGGGATTGAGAATTCGTTGATGATAGCATCAAGAGAAATATCCCAATCAGAGGATGCAAAGAAGTTACGTATCTCCTTAGGGAGTTTTGTGGCTTGTTCGGCTATTACTTTTTCGAGTTCGGTATCCATAGCGTTAATATTAATTAGTGTGCGGGTTCCTCAGCTTTCTTTGCCCCCTCTTCTGGTTTTTCTTCACCTTTAGTTGCTCCTTCAAACATTTTTTTCATCTTCTTTTCCCAGTCTTTTTGCGCTTTTTCGTCTTTACTCTCCCCCTTACGAATCTTGTCAGCAGTTTGCTGTGCTTGCTTGCGGCTGTATGTACCCATTGAAGGAATAAAATTGCGTCCCTCAACATGCTCTGCAAATTTTCCGGCACGGCGAGAGTTCTCCTTTTTAATAGCCGCCTTTGTTTCAGCTAATACATTTTTTACATTTTTCGTTATTTCATTCGCCTCAGCAAGTTCCGCCTCTGCTTTTTCAGAAGTAGCCTTTGCAAGGGAGATGGTTGCTGCATCCCCTGTTTTTTCCGCCTCAGCGAGCTTTTTCTTTGTCTCTTCTGCTCGACCCTTGAGTTCTTTTTCACGCGCTTCTTGCTGATTAGCTTCTTTTTCTTTAGCGGCAAGGCCATGCTTAAGCTCAATCTCATCCGCTGTCATCTCAAGACGCTTTGCAAACTTCTCATCCGCCTCTCCTTGGCGCTTCTGCTCACCCTCAAAGCCGCCCTTTGCGCTTGCCCATGGTTTACCAATAGACGCCACACCAGCAGCCCCTGCCGCTTTTTGTACAGTGCTCATCCCACGTGCATCAAAGGTCCCCTGGCGAACCTTGTCGGTTACCCCCATAAGATTGCGTCCCGCAAAGCGAGCAAACTTACTGTCTGATGTCGCCATTTGTCTAAGTTTTCCAGACTCCTCAAGGCGTTGCGCTGCACGACCAACCGTTGCACGACCAGCTACTGCTGCCCCACCAAGCACCGCTCCCCCTGCGACACCCAGTACGGCGCCACCAATTTTTGCGCCAAGTTGACCAAAGTCTCCCGCCATACTCTCGGCAAATTTGAGCGATTTCTGAAGTGCAACGATAATGAGAACGGCAATAAGGATAGGAGCAATAAGACTATTAAACCAACTAGAACCTGAAGGTTGTGCGATACTACTCAAGATACCATTACCTGCCGTTAATACCTGCATGATGATATAAAGCATGAAAAGAAACACAGGTGCAACGAATGCTTGGTTAAGAAGTAGACTGAACCATTCTTGAAATTTATTTCCTTTAGGAAAGGCGGTAGAAATAAATGCAAATGGTGAAACAATCATCAAGAACCAAAATGCAAGGAGACGCCCTATAAAAAGAAGAGCAGCTTTGAAAAAGACATACGCAGCAAAGACACTCACAATTGCTGCAATAATAAAGACAATTGTTGCGTTGGTTGCTCCCACTTGTCCCGCGGTATCAAGAAATACTTGTGGCTGAAATTTACTTGCGAGAGAAGCTGAAAAACTTGTGCCGGTATTGATGCTGCTATAAACCCCCGTTGCAAGGATGTTTCCCGCATCGATTACTACCTTGGTAAAAAAGAGACTAAAGTTGATGAGAAGGGCGATAATGACTACCTGTATAACGGTTCTCTTCCAGTCTTTGCTGCCGAACATCGTCATGATGCCGGTATAAAGAAGGATAAAGATAAACAGCATGTTAGAAAAATCACGAATGATCTTCCACGAATCATTTATGAACGCAGGGTCGCTAACATAAGTTTTGTCGATACTTAGTGCAATAGTCTTATCAAAAATATAACCAGACCCTATAAGGAGGTATGAGGCTGGTTTGTAAATTAGGTAATAAACAACAACAGGAATACAGTCAGCAAATTTACCCTCGCCAATCCATCCATCAGTAATATTACAATTAATACCAACTAGGTTAGGGTCTACCGCCGCCGCTATAGCTGCGGGAGATAGGTTTGATGCAGTGGTAGGAGCGCTGGCCCCCGCCACAAAAGTACATTGCTGAGTAATTGTAAAACCAGCACTAATTCTGTTTGCTACAGCTGCCTCACATCCTGCAAGTGTTGGTTCAGGAAGTGTTATTGGTGAGCCGTTACTTCCCGTATAAGTATATTTGTAGGCGCCTGCTTGTTGCGCTGTTACCGGTTGTTGCGCTGCAGGGTCTCCGGGTGCCGCTGATGCAAACAATGTTCCAGCCGCAAAGAAAACAACCCCGAGGAGAATTGCTATGCTTTTGGATAAGGTGGTGGACATTGCTATGAATTATTAGAAGATACCATTTACTGCTTCTTGGGTGAGTTGCTGAATCAGGGCCCCAATGATTTTATTTAAGTCATCAGCAAAACCAAGACGGTCAAGGTCGGTACCCAAGGTGTCACTAAGCTGACCCTCAATAATTTTTCCTGGGGTGGTTGTTTTACAAAAAGATCTCTCCATAATAGCTTTCCCTTGAGGGTCGTTTGACCAGTCAATGCTATTGAAGTCTGCTTGACCGTTAGGGAAAGTACAATCACTAGTATCAACAAGATCCATGAACCCGTTTGACCACCCTAGTTTTTGCTCCTGGATATTCTTGGCCTCGCTTTTACGAGCAGCGAGTTCTTGTCCAGAGATAACGTTAAGGCCAAATCTATTACCGCTGTCGTTCAAAGATGCCTCCATAGCTTCCCATCCACCATTTTGCTCAAAAGTGTTTAATCCTGCAGTGTAAAACACAGAAGCGTTTATATTTGAGGGGAAAGGGCAGCTTGCCTGCACGCCAAACTTTGAAGGAGCATCACGCCTTGTTGAAAGCTCAAGCATGTTTGCAAGATCATCTTTGAACGTTGGGGAGAAGTCGCAGGTTGCGAGACCACGAATTTCACGAGCGAGACCCGCAGCTTGCATGTCGGCAAGGCCGAGAAAAATCTCGTTGGTGTCGATGGCAAACGAAGGGCTACCGTTGAATCCCCCGCGGATCCATGAGATGGTGTTTTGTGTGAGCTGGTTGAGTGCAATCTGTCCTGCTTGGTACGCGAGCATGCTAATGCCGTTTTCTGTAACATCCTGCCATAATGCGTCTGTTGCGGACGTCCCGTGCTCAATGGCGCTATAGACGGGCACAAAAATACTAGGCACTTGTGCCTGCGCCTTGGATATATCAAAAGAGAAAAAAGAAACGACAATAAGGGGGAGAAGAAGTATTTTTTGGATCGTAAAAGGGTTGTTCATATATAAATAAGGTTCGTGCTACTGTGCGGGTGTGTAGTCACGATATTCTTTTGCCAGTATCTCAAGTGCCGCCGTCTCTTTCTTGTGCTGGATCAACGCTGCGAGTCCTTGCATTGGGTCGGTAAACATTTTCTGCATTACTATAATAAGTGCCCCTATGTTTGAATAGCTTTGTACAAGGCGCAGGTGGAGAGGAGCTATTTCTGAAGGTGTTTTAATAGCGAGGAGGTTCTTGTTCAGGGTTGCATACTGTGCCGCAATCCTGGTAAGCCCCTCGAGTTTTTGCGCGTCTTTTGTGGTGAGCGCGCTAGAAACAAGGGCAATCTCGTTCGTGGTGTGGACCAGAGCGAATGATTGCATTGCAGCGCTTACTTTCTCTGAATAAGTAGCAAGAGCTGCACCGCTGTTGTCGCTCGAGATATTGAGGTCCCTGAGGGTGTATACTGTTCCTTTTGGTAGCTCTATTTTACTAACGAGTGACTGTGCAATCATTTGTGCGTCAGCATCGCTCATTGTTGTTGTAGCGCTGTTTTTTTGTAAAAGAGCGTAGTCAACAAGGAGGTTGCGCGCAAGGATGTCAGTCGTTGTCGTTGCTTCGCTTTGCGCGCCACCGCGCTGAGCGCCCAACATTTTTGACGAGGAGCCCTGAGGGATGATTTGTAAAGCATTTTTCCACTCACCTCCCTCGTGTTTGTTTGAGGCGCTATTGCTCGTGAATAATTCCCCACCCCATGCAAACAAAATAATCCCTACACCAACAAGGAGTGCAAGTATGATAGAAAATAATTTTTTGAATTGCGGTTTCATACTTCCTCTCCCCTATTTAGTATATCAGATAGTTTAAATAAGGAATAGAGAAAAGGAAGAATTTTTGTGGATAAGTACACCCAACTCACATTCACGATGTGATATAATTTTTACATGAAGATTCATTCACTCGTTATTGCTATTTTTCTGACAACCCCTGTGTTTGTTTTTGCGGCTACTGATGATCTTATTCGTTCTCTCAAAGTAGGGATGCGTGGTGAGGATGTGAGGGTGCTCCAAGTTGTTTTGAATAACGACCCAGAAACACGCATTGCTGTGTCGGGAGCAGGGTCTCCTGGTAAAGAAACCGACTATTTTGGACCTGCTACCAAGCGAGCACTCATTAAATTTCAGGAAAAATACCGCGAGGAAGTGCTTGTGCCGGTCGGTTTGACTGCTGGAACGGGGTTTTTTGGTGAAAAAACAAGAATTAAGGTTATAGAATTGCGCACCAAGGGCGCAAAAACAACAGCAATCAAGAGTCCGACTATAAAAAATGACGTGTTTGTAATGTTTCCTTCACAATATTCAGGAAAACCGGGCACTACCATCACGCTTTCTGGGTCAGGTTTTACTTCAAAAGATAATATTATCTATTTTGGCGCTGATCATGCTGTTGAAAAAGCCTCATCGTGGAATGGTCGGTCAATTACCTTTAATATCCCCCGTATTCCCAAAGGTAATTATCATATTTGGGTAAAAAACGCACAGGGGGAGAGCAATAAAGATGCATTTTTTGTAGTGACGGATGGCGTAACGCCAGAACCTGTAATTGAAAGCATGGCACCTGCGCAAGGAGCGCGTGGTTCAGTCGTGACCCTTACGGGCTCAGGGTTTGCTACTACAGAAAACACCATACGAGCAGGCGGGATGGTTCTTGAGAATATTTCCTCGCCTGACGGGCGCACCCTTTCGTTCCTTATCCCCAAGGATACACTCGCCGCTACAACAACCTCGGCATCCTCAAAAGTGGTTTCGGTGCCAATTTGGCTCTATGTTGTTAATGAAAACGGCGTAAGCAGCGGGAAAAGCTTTACCTTGGAGCTGTAATATGAAACAATATCTTAATATGAAACATTCTTTCCTTGTACGAAAAAGTCCGTTCATCTTTGGCATTACGGTATCTCTCTTTGTTGTTGTGGCATCGTTTGGGTTGTTTGTTAAGCCAAGCAAGGCAATTCTTGAGTTTGGGGGACCTATCACTAATGTATTTTACTGTCCGTGTAGTTGGAACCTTGCGATTGCTGTAGGGCTCCCATCCCCCGGACTTTTTATGTACCAACCCGGTGTTACTATGGTCTATTCATTTTACCAGTTATTCCGTCCTGGCCCATGGGTTCTCGGCACATATACCCCAGGAGGGTCGTGTATGCAATTTATTCCTTATGGTTGCGCACCAATGGCCTTTCCTCAGGGGACTATTACCGAGGTTGGGACTTCACTCTAACTCTTTTTTGTGAGCGCCAGCCAGTCATCGAGGGCTATGTCCTCGGCGCGAACATCTACACTTACGTTTGCCTGAGTAAGTATTGGAATAGTTTTGTCGCCAAAAAGCTCGCGGAGATTGCCGGCGAGCTTTTTTCGTTTATGAGCAAAGCCTGTGCGGACGATTTCAAAAAATCT
>MHUW01000005.1 GCA_001823575.1 Candidatus Yonathbacteria bacterium RIFCSPLOWO2_01_FULL_47_33b
CGGTGTTTCTTTTTTCTCCTCGTGCTCCTTGAGCACTCCCGCAAGTGCAGATTTAAGGGTATTCAAATTACCCTCGCTGGGACCCTTACCCTTAACAGGTTGAGTAACGCCGCGTTCAGGTCTTGTTTGTGCAAGAGCAGCAAGAGGAAGTTTTTCAGGTGTCGCCGATTTTTCAAGTTCTTGGAATGCTTTTGCAAAAGGTTTCTCTATTTTTTTATGAGCCCCCTCTTCGCGGCGTGGTAATGGGCGAACCTCCTCACGACGAGGTTCCGACGAACGTGTTGTTTCTTCTCGACGCGGTTCGGGCACTCTCTCTGGTGATACTGCAGGAGCTGATTGAGGGTCACGGGGTCGAGTACCAAAAGTGACTTCTTGCGACTCAGGTTTACGTTTTTCTTGAGGCGCAGGTTCTGTCCCTCCTTCGTTCCCCGACGCAAACCAATCGGCGATACCCTTTTCCACTTCTGCTCGTGGATGTCCGTACGATGTACGTGACGACACAATCACTTCTTCGCGAAGTGATTGTGCAGGTGGTGCAATAGGTCCAAGTGTCACTGCCGAAAAAGAATGTGACGCAACGCCGTCAATCATGAGCTTGAGGTACAGCTGGTACTTTCCGAGACCTACCATATCCTCAGCAGTAAAGACGGGTGCGTATTCTTTTTCAAGAACTTCTGCATCAGGCGCCCCCACACGAAACATAATTTGTGTGCCGACGTTACCAAAGACTGCATCTGCTACTTTCTCATCCATCTGTTTGACGTATTGGTGCGCTACGGTCAGGGCAAGCTTGTACTTGCGTGCTTCGGATAAAATGTCGGCAAAGGACTCGTTGGCAAAGTTTTGAAACTCGTCAACATACATATAAAAATTAGGGAGGCGTTTGAGCTCACCTTCGGTCAGGTCTGCACGCGACATCGCCGCAAGGTAGATTTTGGTAATAATCATCCCGCCCAAAAGAGCCGCGTTCCCTTCGCCAAGCTGTCCCTTTGAAAGATTCACGATGAGAATCTTGCGCTCATCCATCATTTTGCGCAGATCAAAACTCGAGTGTGGCTGCCCAATAATATTTCGAATGAGCGGATTTGACGTAAACTGTCCGAGTTTATTTTGAATGCCCGGCACTGCTTCCTTTGCATAGTTTTCACTATACTTTGCAAACTCTTCAACCCAATATGCTCTCACGGATGGGTCTTTTACGTTATCAACCACCTTCTTGCGATACGCCTTATCGGTGAGCATACGGCTTACCCCAAGGAGTGTTGATTCTGGATACTCAAGGAGTGCAAGGAGTGCATTCATCAGAATGTACTCCATACGCGCTGAAAAAGTTTCCGGTCCCCAGATTTTTTTGAACGCACTCAAAAGACCGTTAGCAATGAGGTGTCTTTTGTCGGCGCCGACATCCTCCATCACGTTGAATGAAATTGGATTGTCAGTATCGAACGGTGCAAAATATACCACATCTTTTACGCGATCGGGAGGAATGTAGTCGAGGATGAGCGCTGCGGACTTGCCGTGCGGATCGATGAATGCAAAGCCCTCGCCATTTCTAATATCCTGCACCACCATATTTTCGATGAGCGTTGACTTGCCCATACCAGTCTTGCCGATGATGTACATATGTCGGGTGCGGTCCTCGGCCTTGATGCCAAACGGGATGCGCTTGTTCCTGCGGTCTGTCTCCGCAAAATACGTGATGCGATTTTTATCGTAGAGATACATTATTTTTATTGTATCACGCCTTAAACAAAAAATCGCGCATGGTGCGCGATTTTTTGTTTACTAGGGCTTGAGGGCGGACGGGGTGTATTTGTTTGCGGGGTCCCAGAGTATCCACGAAGAGAGGCCGGAGTCGTAGGTTGCTTGGATTTGGGCGCGCACCTCGACTGGGCCGTAGTTGCCACCGTAGTCAAAGTCTTGGAGCCACGGGCGCATCTTGTCGCGGCTGTATACGTCTTTTGTGTAGACAGCAGGCGTTGTTGTACCGACACGTAGGCCACCAAAGTGCTCGACAGTCGTAGTATCTGCCGCTGCGCGGTCCGCTCCTCTCGTCATCACAAACTTGATAATGGCGTATGCATGGTCGTTGGGGTTTTTCCATCCGTTGAAGTTTGGCGGGTAGTGCGAGGGGTATACCATAGGCATTACGTAATCAAAGTATGGCATCGCACGCTCGAGGACCTGTCCAATATTGAGGTCGTCAGTGTTGGTGGTCGTCATACCGAAAAGGTCAACGGAGATAACGGCGCCTGACGGCCTTACCGTCTGACTAAGGTATGAATAAAAATTCTCAAGAGCAACCGCTTTAGGTGTGTTCTTTGTCCACGGGAATGCGATGTCTTTCATGTTGCCGTCTGAGGGGAACCGAATGTAGTCAAAATTGACCTCGTCGAATCCGATAGAGTACGCATCCTGAGCAAGCGCTGCGATGTATTCCCAGTACGGCTTTGCAGAAACATCAATGAACGCGAGACCTTTACGGTCCTTCCACACACCACCGTCTGACGCGCGCTTTACAGCAAGCTCGGGGTGCGCCTTGGTATAATAAGGATCTTGAAAAACCGTAACGCGTGCAATGGCGTAGATTCCTTTTTCGTGAAGTGACGCAACAAACTCCTGCATATCTTTCACGCGACAACCAGTACCCTGTGTTTCAGAAAGTTTGGGGTCAGTAGGATTGTAGGCAATCGTGCCGGTGTAATCTTTAACATCAATTACGATTGCATTGAGCTCAGTGTCGTCAATCATCTTTACCAGCTTTGCGCGAAGCGACGGCGCGGACGCATAGCACGCGCTCATATAAACACCTTTGAGGGGGTTCGGGGTGGCGATATGGGTCACTACAATTTCAGGCTTTACCACACCTCCATCAACTACCTCCCTTTTCACTGGAGGAGTAGACATCTCACTGCCGATCTGTGCGTTTTTTTTCTCTTCAACCCCGGCGGTATAGTCGACCGCAAAAAGCATGGGCATAAAATAAAAGACGGAAAGAGATCCGACTGCAAAAGTACCTGCCATTAAAAAATTTTTGTGTTTTCGGTTCATGAAGTCGTGGTGATGTCTTCAGGAGAAGCAGGGAGTGCTTGGTCGGCTTCGTCAATAAGTTTTTTGCAATTACTGCAATACACCACCGACGAAAGGTAGCCGAGTACCGCAATACCAAGCCCAGAAAGAACGAGGAGTGAAGTGCGCACAAGAGGAGGTAGTCCCGCAACGGCGAGTACAATCACCAACATGCCGAGAAAAATAATTGCTGTGTATTTTGACATACGCCTAGTGTACCCTATTCCTCCACCTCAATCAACTATGGCCTTGGTGTGACGATTACCACAAATTCACCACGCACACGGTCGGGATTTTTAGTAAAATGAGCACGCACTTCGGTAGTGGTGCCTCGCACAAATTCCTCATGTATCTTGGTGAGCTCACGGGCAACAACGACCCCGCGGTCGGCGCCACAGAATTTCTCAAGCGACTCGAGCGCTTTCTCTATGCGGTGAGGAGACTCATAAAAAGCCATCAGGCGTGATGATGCGGCAATTTCTTTAAAGAGTGTCTCTCTCCCTTTTTTGTGTGGAAGAAATCCAAGAAAAGTAAACTCTGCAACTGACCCCCCTGCAGCTGAAAGTGTAGCAATCAGCGCTGACGGCCCGGGGATAGGAACAATGGCGACTTCATCACCAAATTTCTCGCGTACCTGCATAAGGAGGAGCGAGCCGGGATCAGAAATGCACGGCGTTCCTGCATCCGACACAAGCGCAAGGTTCTTCCCTTCCTCGAGAAGTGCTAAAATTTTGTCTGATTTTGAAAGCTTTGACTGAGCGTGATAGCTCATTTTGGGGGTTGTAATATCGTACTTTGAAAGTAGTCGCGCGGTCACGCGTGTGTCCTCGCATAAAATGAGATCAACTTCTTTGAGTATGCGGAGTGCCCTCAGGGTTATATCCTCAAGGTTGCCAATCGGTGTGCCGACGATGTAGAGCGTTGCCATGAATTTATATGAAATCTTTGTAGATATCTTCTCCTTTTAACCGCACGGCGTCAATGACAACTTTCTGCAACTCATCGTAATGAAATATAATGCGAAAATTTCCTTTTCGCGAACGATAAAAATCGCTTCCCTGCAATTTTTTAATGTTGAGAAGTTGATGTCTTTTTTGAACAAGTAAACTTATCTCCTCTCGAAGCGCGAGCTGATCCTTCTTGCTAATCTTTCGAAGAAGCTTTTCAAGTTCCCGCATAACTATCGGTTAATCTTATCGAGGATCTTTATAAAATCCTCTGCCTTAATTCCCTTCCCTTTATTGTCACGAATTGCATCGAAAACGGTGTACTCATCTTCACGCGAACGCCGCACGGGAGCAATTTCTATTTTGCCACCCTTTGAAGTCACGACGACTTGGTCGGTACCAAATTCTTTGCGCCAAACCGCAGGAAGCGTAATCTGCCCTTTGCTTGTTACGCGCTGAATCTTTTCAAACGTAAGTGTTTTTGCCATATTGCTTATTGTAATACTTTCTTACTTTCTGTCAACGCCTCCCCTATCTTAAAAATATCTCCAGCGCCCATCGTGATGACGATGTCGCCTTTTTCTGCGGTGTCACGGAGGTAGGTTTCGATAGCTAAAAAATCAAGCATCGCCCACACGCGGAGACCTGGAATCTTTTGTTCATCCACAATACGCTGCGCAAGAATCTCTGCGGTAATAGTCGGGTCACTCGCCTCACGCGCCGCATAAATAGGCGCGACAATCACTTCGTTGGCGTCGCTAAAACTCTGTGCGAAATCATTAAGTAAAAGTTTCGTGCGTGAATAGAGATGCGGCTGAAACACAACACGGATGCGACCCTCGGGATATTTTGCACGAAAACCTTGCAGGGTCGCTTTTATTTCTGTAGGGTGATGTGCGTAATCGTCGTACACAAGCGCTCCTGAGGTGGTAGTACCTTTGTTCTCCATGCGTCGCCATGTACCTTCAAATTTTGCGAGGAGGTTCACCGCTTCAGCTTCCTCAACACCCAGAAGTCGCGAAACCGCGAGAGCTGCTCTCGCATTTCTTATATTATGTTCCCCTGAAACAGCGAGCTGTATACTAAGATTTTCTTTCGTGTAATCAACAATCTGTGCGACTGCATTTTTTAGAACGGGCGCTACGCGTGAATCGCTTGGGTCACACACTACCGCGCCCGACGCAGGAACTTTCATAACCATCTCGGCAAACGCCTGCTGTATACCATCAATGGACCCATAGTAGTCGAGGTGGTCGTTGTCGATATTGGTGATGACCAAAATCTCGGGTGAAAGATTTATGAACGACCGTTTATATTCGCATGCTTCAACCACAAAAAAATCACTGGTGCCGGCAATAAAATTTGAGCCAGTTTTTTTGAGTAAGCTCCCCACAATGACCGTTGGGCTTTTTTCTGCGCCTACAAGCACCTCAGCAATCATTGCCGTTGTCGTCGTCTTGCCGTGTGTTCCCGCAACCGCAACCGTGCGCATGCCACGCGATATCATACCAAGCGCCTCAGGATATGAATACGTCGACACTCCCCGCTCGCGCGCCGTATGAAGCTCGGGGTTTTCGTCAGGCACTGCGGGTGAATACACCACGAGGTCAAGCTTTTCGGGGAGATGGGCAGCGTCGTGCCCAAAAAAAATCTTCGCACCGAGAGCGGTGAGTTTTTCAGTCACCAGTGACGGCGCGCGGTCTGAACCACTCACCAGTACTCCCCGCTCGAGCATCATCCGTGCAATCGCTGACACACCAATGCCACCGATACCAATAAAATGCGCTGCTTTAACATTGTCGAGAAACGCTTCATTCATACTACGAGAGTTTGTTTACGAGTTTTACAAATTGATCACCACGATCAAATTCATTCTTAAAAACACCGAAGCTTGCGGCGCCAGGAGAGAGGAGTACCGTATCGCCACGACGTGCAATCTCTTCCGCATACGCAAGGGCACCTTTCATTGAATCAACAATAAATACTGGGTACGAAGTTTTTTTAGGGATGAGCGCAAGAAGTTTTTCGGTCGCCGCACCCTCAATGAGCACGAGGCCCTTCACGGTCTTGTGCACGAGTTTTGCCATATCAGTGTAGTCGAGCTCTTTATCAGCACCCCCCGCAATGAGTACGATATTTTTCTTAGCTTTATTTTCAAGAGCGAGGAGCGCGGCGCTGTTACCATCGGGCGTTGTCGCCGTAGTATCGTTGTAGTATTTTATTCCGCCTGCCGTGCGTACGAGTTCAAGACGCCCTGGTACGCCAGTAAAACTTTCGACACCTTTTTTGATTGTCTGTTCATCCACATCAAGCTCACGGCATACCGCAATGACGCACGCGATATTGGCACGATTATGCTCGCCGGGAATTTTAATTTTCCATGCTTTCGACACGAGTGATTTCTTGGCGACAAGCACCTGACTTTTGACTTTTGACTTTTGACTTTTTAACTCTCTCGCTGCCTGTTCACCCACGATAAGCGCGCCGTCTTCATTCTGATACTTAAAAATATTTGCTTTATCATCAAAATATTTCTTCATATTCCCCTTGTAGTAGTTCAAGTGGTCAGGGAGGAAATTAGTGAACACCGAAATGTGGGGGGAAAGCTTCGCGTCGCCAAAACCCTGCATCTGCCACGAATCAAGCTCAAGGATTACTACGTCCCCTATCTTTACGTTTTTAAGGAGCGGAAGTGTCGCCATCCCCCGTACATTACCACCGACAAAAACATGTCCCGGATATGCAATATCAAGCACATGTTTCAAAAAGTGTGTCACGGTGGATTTACCCCGCGTCCCGGTCACCCCCACAATCGTTGCAGGTGTGAACTTTGCAAAAAGTGACGCGTCCATCTCAACAGGTATCTTGTTCTTCTTTGCCTCTGCCACATACGGTGAATTGAGAGGCACCCCCGCTGCCTTGATCACCATGTCGCAATTTTGAAAATCCTCGAGCTTGTGCTCGCTGAGCACGTAGCGAATATTTTTAAACTTCGCAAGCTGTTTCAAAGACGGCGCGAGTGCTTCAGCACTCTTGAGGTCAGTAACCGTAAGGTCCGCCCCGAGTTCTACAAGAAACTTTGCCACATTGACCCCCCGCCCCAAAAGTCCCAGCCCGAGCATCGTAATCTTCTTGCCCTTGAAATAAGTTTTGTAGTTCATTTCGTTCATATCCTTCCATCATAGCAGATACCTTGAACCATTGCGAAATAGGCAGTTTTCTGATATATTCTAGCGAGCGAGAACAATGAAAAGCGTACTCGTTTTTCGTTGTCGAGCGAGCGACGGATATATATTGTACCAGTTATATATATTCTCCAAGTGCTAGAAATGCGCGTGTAGCTCAGGTGGTTAGAGCGCGTCACTGATAATGACGAGGTCCCAGGTTCGAGTCCTGGCATGCGCACCAAAATAGGCAGTAAAAAAGCGAGGGGTAAGCCTCGCTTTTTTTGTCTCCGAAAGAAAACTAATGATTATCCCGGACGGCGGGAAACACCCACAAGGCCTAGGAGGCCACTACCGAGCAACCAGACGCTCGCTGGCACAGGCACCACGGTTGGCGTCAAAAACTCCTGACCAGAACCCGAAGGCGTCGGCGTGAGGACTTTCATCACGCCACTCCAGTTGTAGGTATTGTGGGTGCCATTGGTCGCCAAATTGTAATAATTTTGCGCCAAAGGATCCATGATGACCGAACCGGGGGCCATGATATTCCATACCGCACCTTGTATCTGCGCGCGAACCGAAGGTGTTGCTGCGGCCGTCTGACTAAAGAGCCAGCCAGCTTGGCTGTACTTCGATACACCCGAGAACTTGGTGCCTGCGCCGCCTATGACGTCTGCATACGTGAACTCGTTTGCGGTCCAAGCCTGGCCGTAATTGATGCCTGTTGTGAAGTCGTCGCAAAATACAATCGAGTCCACACCGTCAATCTTGGCGTTGTAATACCCTGCATAAACGCCGTGGTACGGAACGCTTGTTCCTTGGTTGATGAACTGCACATTTACCGTTGCTGCAAAAGCTGCCGTAGCAGTCATTGACGCAAGCGAGATTAGAGCGACTGAAATAGCCGTGGATATTCTCTTCATTGTTTTACTCCCAAAGTTATAGAAAGAACAAAAATGCCGTATTAAACGGTAAATTAACTATAGCATAAAAAATAACAAAATGCAAGCCCACTTGAGCTGCTGTAGTTTCTGTGGTATGGTATTTATAGGTTTTCGGGGTAACTTGAAAAATTCGTTCTGTTAACAACCAAGGAGAGTATCTATGCGCAAACAACGAGGGCACGGCAACCGTGGAACAAAAACAGATGACCGTGTCCTGAGAAAGCCGGGGATATTTCGAAAAGCCCGCAGGGCATCCAGCCTCTTAAAGCGAATCAACATGATATCCGACAGGATCAAGCGTAGCGCGCTGTTCGGACTACTCTACAGCTAACAAGGAGCACTTCATGAGAAAAAGCTTTCTTTTAACAGGGGTGCTACTGGCTTTGACACTCAGTCAAGCAACACCCCCAAGTGTTCTTTCGCTCCGTTCTGACAAAGCGCCACCGAGCCCTCGCACGCTGTTCCCCCGCATCAAAAACCGCCGTGAGAAATTTCGCCCACCCAAGATTATCGGGAAAAATAAAATGGGCAACAAGCAGCGCGGTCGCCGCTAATACATACACCCTCCCCACAATCCCCAACCTCGAGTTGGGGATTTTTGTTTATCAAAAGAAAAACCGCGCTCAAAATGAACGCGGTTTGTGGGGGGCGTGGATCAAGAAACCCACATCATATGGTATGTACCCTTCTTGGCCTTCTCGCATGACATGCGCTTGCCACGACTGTCTGTGGCGCGCACGCAATCGCCAGTTTTTACCGATTTTTCAACCGTTGGCAAGGCGAACGTGGATTTCATTGAAGTGACAAAGAAACCCAAAACGATAAGCGTGAGAGCGGGCATAACCATATTAGAAAGAACTTTCGAACGCATTTTTCAAACCTCCGTTGATTGACCTAAAACAAGCTTAGCACCTTTTGACTTTTTTGTCAAGCCCCGACACCTACTTTTGCATTACTGCATAGTGTTTTCGTTATTTCTTCCTTATTTGTTTAATTTTTCATAAAAAACACACTTCTCGGAAGTCTTAGCGCAGTAAAAACACGATGCAAAAGTAGGTGTCGGGGCAAGCCCTAACCGAATAGGGCTTGGTATACCACATATGCCTCAAACCAGAATACCGTATAGATGGCAAAGTCATCAACCGTCCTTGGGATGAGATACGAGAGCTTTTCTAGCATGATATTCTCCTCAGACAAAGGGTCTTTTTTCATCCTACTGTTTTCACAAGTAAAAGCAAGCACCCACACCTATGCCTGCATAGCTTTTGTTCTGCTGTTCATTAAATTCTCGAAATCACAAAGTAAGCAGTATGTATTGTAAAAAAAATGGATAGTATTACAAAAGCAGAACAATGCAGGCATAGGTGTGGGCACAAGCACCCTAAAAACAAAAAACACCCACGAGGGGTGCTTTGTGCTTTTCCAACTGCAATATGTAAATTATCTAAAGAATTGATTTCGAGTATTCTTTCTTTTGTTCCGTTCTCCGCCTAACTTCTTCGTCCGTCTAAAAGACAGGCGCCTAAGTCAGGTCTTGGGTGTGCGTAACCCTTCGCACACAGGGGGTCCCTTTTTGAGATGGGAGGACCTTCATCTTGATCTCTTGCGAGAAAAACCGACCAATTCAGAATATCGCGACCACGAGGGCGCACGATATCGTTATACTTTTGAATTGATTCACGACCAGCTTCCGCTAGCCGTGCCTTGTTACGACTTTGTCCTTGTCACCAAGCTTACCTTAGGCCCACACAAGGTGGGACTTCGGGCACTCTCGGCTCCCTTGACATGACGGGCGGTGAGTACAAGACTTGAGAACGTATTCACCGCGGTATAGCTGACCCGCGATTACTAGCGATTCCAACTTCATGGGGTCGAGTTTCAGCCCCCAATCCGAACTGGGGCCACCTTTCTTAGGATTAGCTCAGAGTTACCTCGTCGCGACCCGTTGTAGTGGCCATTGTATCAAGTGTGCAGCCCAGGGTATCAAAGGGACATGCTGACCTGGCGTCATCCTCTCCTTCCTCCCCCGCCTTTATTCGCGAAGCGAACACAGCTTTTAGCTTTTAGGTTGTAGCTTTTAGGAATTCCTAACAGCTACAACCTACCAGCTACCAGCTGCGCACTTCGTGCGCAAAGGCGGGGGCAGTCTCGTCTGACACATATAACAGACAACGAGGGTTGCGTTCGTTGACCCACTTAAGGGGACAGTTCAAACCACGAACTGACGACGGCCATGCATCACCTGCTCATAGATCCTTGCGGAGTTACCGAGTTTCCTTGGTCTTTCCTATGAGTTTCAAACCCTGGTGAGGTTCTTCGTTTACCATCGAATTAAGCCACCTGATCCACCGCTTGTGCAAGTCCCCGTCTATTC
>MHUW01000006.1 GCA_001823575.1 Candidatus Yonathbacteria bacterium RIFCSPLOWO2_01_FULL_47_33b
GGCTCCATCACTTGATAGTATACCCCCACACCTACTTTTTGCATAGCGTCTTTTGCATGTTTTTACACAAGAATATAAATGGTCCAACTGCGTGAGTAAAATAAAAAGTAGGTGTGGGGGTATAGCGCGCTTCTTCTTTTCATGCACGAACAAACTGGGGATAACGGGAGCGTCGAGCATAAAAACTTGCATTTTCTCAGGCGTATGGTATGGTTGGGACTGGTTTTTTGTACAATAACAAGAGGAGAAAAGGCATGAGTGATCTCAGTAGCGAAAGAGGAAATGTGGAAATAGCGCCATTTTGCCCTGTGGCGCCAAATGGCAATATGGTCGGGACACGAAGTCCGTCATATGCAGGGAGGATGGCTATTCATGCGGCA
This sequence comes from Candidatus Yonathbacteria bacterium RIFCSPLOWO2_01_FULL_47_33b, assembly GCA_001823575.1. Lineage (GTDB taxonomy): Bacteria > Patescibacteriota > Minisyncoccia > Phycocordibacterales > UBA1550 > UBA1550. The sequence goes on from MHUW01000006.1 coordinate 381, forward strand.
AAGCAAGATAGTCAAGAGTCTCAGCCCACCGAGCACTTTTCCGGTGAACCTGAAGAAGAATAATAACCAATAAGCAATATAAAATAAAAGCCCGAGGACTTCCCCGGGCTTTTTTCTTTGCCACGCTGAAGTTTCGACGAAAGCGGGTTTGCCACGCTGAAACTTCTGCGAAGGCGGGTTTGCCTAATTTATTCTGCAGACGGTGCCTCTTTCTGTTTGCGGGGCGCTTGTTTGCGGCCGCGGCGAGGGCCTGCACTTGCGTTACCTCCACGAGCACCAAGGAGGTACTTGCGCTGGTCGTCGCACATATCAATGAAGTCGTCGGCTGCCTCACGAAGGCGCCCCGACGCTGAGCGGCCAAAAGTAATGACCTCGACCTGTGTGCCCATGAACTTCAAATATTCAACGAGAGGTACAAAGTCACCATCCCCCGATGCGAGGACTACGGCATCAACTTTGCCGGCGAGGCGAATGGCGTCAACCGCGAGGCCTACATCCCAGTCGGCTTTTTTGGCGCCGCCAAAAAAGATCTGAAGGTCTTTTGTTTTTGTTTCAATGCCGAGGTTGTTCAAAGCCTCAAAGAAACTTTTTTCTTCTTCGCCTTCGGTCGTGATGACGTAGGCGATGGCACGTACGAGGTGGCGACCAGCGACTGCTTCTTTGAGGACCGCGCCAAAGTTTACTTTTGCGCCGTAGAGGTTGCGAGCACTGTGATAAAGGTTCTGTGCATCAATGAACATCGCAACGCGTTGTTCTTTTTGTTTAATGATTGCCATTGTAAAAAGTTGTTAGGGGTTAGCCACTAGGGATTAGGGGGCACAAAAGTACCAATTAAATATCCAAATTTCAGAACCCGTTATTTATTAAAAATGATAACTACAAATAGTATCGCACGTTCGTAGAAAAACAAAAAGTCCGAATCTTGTTGACTCGGACTTTTTAGAGAATATTACTTGAGACCAACCTTCTTTACGATTACCTCGTAACGATCACGGCTCTTGCGCTTGAGATAGTTCAAGTGCGTGCGACGGTCTGCAACCATCTGGAGGAGTCCGCGACGTGAATGGTTATCCTTGTGGTTTTTCTTCAAATGCGCTGCGAGTTCATCGATACGCTTTGAAAGAATAGCCACCTGTGCCTCTGGCGAGCCAGTATCGGTCGCATGGACCTGTACTTTCTTGATAATATTCTGCTTTTGCTTTGTCGTTATCATTCTATATACTCTAGCATACCTTGGCAGATAATGCAAGCCCCTAAGGGTGGTGCCAAAAACCCTGCCTTCTGGCAGGGTTTTTGGCACCACAAGCTTCATGTTATCCCTAATCCCCTTGCATTTGTACCTCGGTGTGCACGTGTGGCTTGCCGCGGTGATTCATACGGTGAATCTGGTCAGCAATAAGCACGCCTGCAATCATGCCGATAAAACTGAGACCCAATCCAACGATAGTCGCGGGGATGAAGGGGTCACTTACGAAGTTTTCTGTGTATTGCCAGCCAATAGCCCCCATCGAAACAGCGAGGAGCGCGCCGAGACTGTTGGCTTTCTTCCAATAGAGTCCCATAACGAGGGGAACAAATGCTGAAACAAGAGAGATTGAGTACGCTCCACTGACGAGCTCGTAGATGCTCCCCTGCTTTGACGCAAGAAAGAGTGCCCCCGCCGCGACAATAATAATTGCGGCACGGATAATGGCAAGACGTTTTTTATCAGAAATATTTTCAAAGAAAGGCTTGATGACATTTTCCCCAAGGAGCGTTGCGGGGGCAAGGAGTGCGCCACTGGCGGTGCTCATGATTGCTGAAAGGAGCGCCCCAAAGAAGAATATCTGGGTAATCATACTCGTGTGGTCGAGAATGAGCGTAGGGAGCAGCTGTTGGGGGTCGCTTGCCACAAGCTCGGGATATTTAATGCGGGCAATGAGACCGAGCGTGAGAGGAATGAGCGCAATGGTGAAATACATTACGCCAGCCGAGATTGATGCCCACTTTGCTACTGCCGCTGATTTTGCGGACATTACGCGTTGGTATACGTCTTGTTGAGGAATAGATCCGATACCAATAGTCATCCAGGCAGCAATCCACGCTATCCAATCTTTGGTGGAGGCTTCTGGCGGTGTTAAACGAAAGAACTCTGGCGGTGTTCCTGCGATAACCGTCGAGATACCTCCTGCCTTCCAGAGAACTTCGACGAGAATCACGATGAGACCAATAACGATAACGGCCATCTGGATGGAGTCCGTGATAGAGATGGACCACATACCACCAATATAAGTATAAATAAGGATGATCGTCGCGGCGAGAAGCATTCCCGTTATTGCCGGGATACCAATGAGTAAGTGAAGGATAATACCCAACGCGACGAATTGTGCCGCAACCCAACCAAAGTATGTAAGGATAATAGCAAGAGAGAGAAGGGTGGCGACGGTTTTGTTGTAGCGTTCATGAAAATAGTCACCAATAGTAAGGTTGTTGAGCGCGTAAAGTTTCTTGGCAAAAAAGAGACCGATTAAAATGAGACAGAGCCCTGCCCCAAATGGATCTTCAATAACCGCAAGGAAACCACCCTCTGCCATGCGTGACCCAGCCCCCAAGAATGTCTCCGAGCCGAACCATGTGGCAAAAATGGTTGCCATCGCCATACCAAAAGGCAAATGGCGTCCGGCAAGGACATAGTCACGTGAGGTTTTAACCCTTCGTGATGCATAGATACCTATTGGTATCATCATGAGCATATAAAGGAGTACGAATGTTGCAATCATAATTTTGTAAAACAAAATACGCGTAGCTCGTTACCGAGCCGCGCGCATTCAACCTTATAAATAAGAATCCTCTTCCTCTTTGTTTGGAATTATCTCAATGCCGCCCTGGTCGAGGAGTCGTCGAGTGAGATCCTCGATTGGTTCGTCGGTTTCGGTGACGAGTGCCGTTTGTTTGATAAAGATGCCCTGCTGACCAAGCGTGCGCTGTGAGGCATCTTCGCTTTTGTCGTGGACATCGCCTTGTTTTTCACTCGTATCCTCATCGAGATTGCGAGAATCTTCGATAAGGATATAGCTGTCGTCGGTTGAGTCTCCCATATATAAAGTGTAGCGCACTTTTAGTTTTTATGGAATAGCACGCTCGTCACGTTCTTTCTTTGGTGCACGCATATTTTTCTGCTGAAAAATATGACCCGGGGCGAACCTGGTGATTCGTCTGCTCGCGCCGCCAGTATGTCGCGTCTCAAAGGACTGTACGCGACGCGATTCCGCAGAATCGGCTGCGCAAGGCACCAAAGAAAGAAGTGACTCGCCCCAAGGTGGATGTTTTAAGTCTGAAATAACATTTAAGTTACTTATTTTTTGCTATACTATAAGTACGTCGCACAATAAATATTATGAACCTCCAAACACTCAAACGACAATTTTTTGAACACCTCGAGATTGAAAAGGGGCGCAGTTTGAAGACGGTTGAAAATTATGAGCGGTACCTTGAACGCTTTCTTCAATTTGCAAAGGTTACCGATCCGAAAGATATTACTGATGATATCGTGCGCGAGTTTCGTTTGTGGCTCAATCGTCAGCCAAGCGGAGTGAAAATAGGCGGACGCGCAGAGACACTCAAGAAAAAGACACAGAATTATTATTTGATTGCACTCCGCAGTTTCCTTAAGTATTTGCGCAAGCGTGGCATCGATTCCCTCTCACCAGAGCGTATTGACCTTGCAAAGGTTGCCGAGCGTGACCTCGATCTCATTTCTGGGGCTGACCTCGAGCGGCTGCTTTCAGCGCCTGACACCAGCGAGCTCAAAGGCCTCCGTGACCGTGCCATCCTTGAGCTTTTTTTCTCGACCGGTCTTCGCCTCTCTGAGCTCGCTTCCCTCTCGCGTGACCTCGATTTAAATAAAGATGAATTCTCGGTGCGTGGCAAGGGTGAAAAGGTCCGCGTGGTATTTTTGTCCGACACCGCAAAGATGGCGGTTCGCGCCTATCTCGCTGCACGCAAAGATATGGACGATGCTCTTTTTGTACAAACGGGCAAAACGCCTCGTGGAGAAGATTTGCGCCTCACTCCCCGCTCAATCGAGCGTATGGTGAAACACTATGCGACCAAGGCAGGTATTTCAAAAAAGGTAACCCCCCACGTCATCCGTCACTCGTTCGCAACCGACCTCTTGAGTAACGGTGCCGATATTCGCTCTGTACAAATGATGCTTGGTCATTCGAACATCGCCACCACGCAGATATATACCCACGTCACCGACAAACAACTCCGCGACGTGCATAAAAAGTTTCATGGCAAGGGTGAATAAAGAAAGCACGCCAGACGTATAAAGTGTGGCGTGCGGAATTATGGTGCAAGCCCGAGGGCTCTCGCAATAGCGTGAGCCCGTACTTCGAGGCGGTTAAGTGCGCTCCGTATTTCATTTACTTGGCGCTCCTTGAAAGCAATCGCTTTTTGTTGCTCAGAAAATTCTTTTGCCGTAGATTGCTCTTTGCTACGGAGGGCTCGGATCTCATCCTCAAGATCAAACGCCCACGCACAATACAAAACGATACTTCCTTGTACTCCCTGCAATGCTTGATTAAGTGCTCGCTGTCTCTGGTCTGCTTCGTTTGTTGAAAACGTACTCATCGCACACCTCCTTTCTCTTCACATAGAGGAATTTCTACATTAAGTCTATTCTCTATTCGTAAAATGCGCAATGGTTCGCTATACTGTAAAGTATGAACATCATCTCGTGGAACGTGAATGGATTGCGCGCTATTAACAACAAAGGGTATTTCGCGGAGATTATTGCCGTGAAACCTGACATCCTTTGTTTTCAAGAAACCAAGGCAGAAGCGGAGCAGTTGCCAGAAACCGTGCGAAACCCTGAAGGGTACTTTTCATACTTCAGTCATTCAAAGATGCGCAAGGGATACAGCGGTGTCGCTATATACTCAAGGACAAAACCAGAAAAGGTTGAAGAAGGAATGGGGATAAAGGACATGGATCAGGAAGGGCGCCTGCTTGTCCTTTATTATTCTGATTTTGTCCTTTTGAATTGTTATTTCCCCAACGGTGGTGGCGGGCCCGAGCGCCTCAAGTATAAGCTTGATTTTTATGACCATTTTTTGAAGTTCATTGAGAAACTGAGAGACAAAGGCCACAAGGTTATTGTTTGTGGTGACGTAAACACGGCGCATGAAGCAATCGATCTTGCGCGTGCGAAAGAAAATGAAAAGAACACGGGCTTCCTCCCCGAAGAACGTGCGTGGATCGACGAGCTCATTTACCACGGCTATCTCGATATCTATCGCCACCTGCACCCCAACACCAAAGATGTGTATACGTATTGGGATATGAAGACGGGGGCCCGAGCGCGCAATGTCGGCTGGCGCATCGATTACTTCTTCATCAGTCCCGACATTCTCCCCCGTGTGAAACACGCCACCATGATGACCGACTTCTCTGGCTCCGACCACTGCCCTATTGTATTGGAGTTGAAGTAATCGACAGGTTGACAATTTGTATGATATTGTAATATGATAATATCATACAAATAATTATATAAATATATGTCCACACTATCTGTACCATTGACTCCAGAACTAGAGAAATTCATCAATAGCCAAGTAAAATGCGGTCGCGCATCAAACAAAGCCGATGTTGTTCGTCGCGCGCTCATTCGCCTTTCTGAAGACGAGGCGGTTCAGGCTGTGCTTGATGCATCGCAAGAGGTAAAAGATGGCAAAGTATTACGCGGAGATTTGCGTGAGCTTTTGAAAAAAATATAGTCATGAAAGTCGCCTACACTCCTAGGTTTTTAAGACTACTTAAGAAATTACCACTTGGTTTACAAGATGAGGTTATTGAAAAGATAGAGCTATTTAAGGATGCAAGTAATCATCAGCGATTAGAAGTACACAAACTGAAGGGAAGGCTAAGAAAGTTTTATGGTTTTTCAGTCAGCTATAGAGATCGCGTTGTTTTTGAGTACATATCAGAAAACGAAGTAGCCCTCCTTGCCGTCGGCGACCACGAAATCTATAAATTATTTTTGTAAAAAAACTCAAAGCCTTGCTTTAGGTTTTCATTTTTTCCTCGCTATTAACTTCGCTCCATACCTTCTATCTGGCCCGCCATCCTGAGGGTTTTCTATCACAGGTCCAAGAGTTTCCTCATATTCGAGAATCTTCCAGTCATGGTAAACATCTCCCAGTTCATTTTTCATAAAAAGATACGGCCTAATGCCTGCAGGATTTTCATCCGTATATACACTGACTACGTTTAATCCATCTTTATTTGTGTGCGCCTGCATTGTCTCGAGTGCCTTGTGCGCGGTTTCTTTAGTTAAAAAATGAAGAACCATTGTTGAAAGAATCACGTCGTATTTTTCCTTAGGCACAAAATCAGCCACATCACCTTGAATAGTATGTATGTTTACACCAAGTTTCTCTGCCTGTGAGCGCAGTCTCTTCAACCTGTCATCTTCTATTTCGACTGCCGTAACTTGAAAACCCTTATATGCAAGGAATAGTGAGTGGCGTCCAAACCCTGCCCCCATATCCAAAACGGTTCCAGAGTCCTTGTATTTCAAGATATCGTAAACAATTTGACGTGGTTTAAGTATTTCTATCTCTCCAATTTTAATTTTATTTTGCATAGTTATATTTAAGTCATGTCCTGCATACTGCATTAAAGCTACTTAACCCCGTGTCTTTTGCGGATGACGGCGAGCTCTGCTTCTTCTGCTTCTTCTTTTTTCTCCTTTCCTTCCTCTCCCATCTTCTTTAATTCATCAATCGGGAGTTTTGCGAGTTCAAGGGCACGTTTCACGAGAAACTCTTCCGTATTATTTTCGGGAGCATCAAGCACCTCCTCGAGGAGTGCGTGGAGGATGTAGCCGAGCTTGGGTCCGGGTGTTTCACGAGTAACCTCCATTATTTTCGCGCCATCAATCTTGAGCATCCCTACAGACACGGGCGCGCGCATGGCTTCCTCAATCATTGATTCATATTTACGGAGGCGATACGGTGTTTCTTTAGGGCGGCCCATACCAATACGATCACAGGCGCGCACCTTCATTAAATCCCACACGTTATCTGGCCCGACGTTACGCACGATGCGACGGACTGCCGAGAGGGTTATCTTGTCGATATCAGAGAAGAAAAGGTGATAGCGCACGAGCGTTGAGGCCACATCAACGATTTTCTTCGGGTACTTGAGGCGCTCGAGGGCCTTTTTTGCAACCCGTCCCCCAACAACATCGTGACCATAGAATGTCCAATCTTTTTTCTCCTCAGACCAGCGACGGGTTTCAGGTTTTGAAACATCGTGAAAGAGTGCTGCGAGGCGTACATGGAGTGGCCAGTTGCGGTCCGCAGAGTGTTGCAACGCGCGTAAGTTGTGTTCCCAGACGGTATAAATATGGTCGCCGTTTTGTTCAATATCAATCCCCCTCTTTATGTCAGGGGCAATATGGCCAAGGAGTCCGAGCTTCTCGCACATTACAACGCCAATCATCGGGTTTGCCGACATAACCATCTTTGAGAATTCATCACGAATACGCTCCATGGCAATTTCCTTAAGGCTTGGAGCTGTTTTAACGATGGCTTCCTGGGTCTCGATGTTAATCGTGAAACCTAGGTCTGCTGCAAGGCGTACGGCGCGTAGAATACGAAGCGCGTCCTCATGGAAACGGTCGTACGGATCCCCCACTGTCCTTAAGACTTTGTCCTTTATATCCTCTTGTCCTTTATACGGATCAATGATATGTCCTTTAGAATCGTCATACGCAATAGCGTTAATCGTGAAATCACGGCGCTGTAGGTCATCCTCAAGTTTCGCGTGAAACGAAACCGAATCAGGGCGGCGTTTGTCAGTATATGCTCCCTCGGTGCGGTACGGAGTTACTTCTACGACTTTGAGCGTTTCATCGTCTGTTTCACTGATAATACCAACAGTCCCGTAGTCATTCTCGTAAAAGGTATCCTCAAAGAGTGCCTGGATCTGTTCAGGGGTTGCATTAGTAGTCGCATCCCAATCTTTAGGCTTGCGACCTTGGAGCATGTCGCGTACGCATCCGCCGACAAGGTAGGCCTCAAAGCCTGCCGTACGGAGCGAGGACGTTACACGGGAAACATTCTCAGGGATTGGATAGGCGAGATCAACTTTTTTAGGAGCGTGAGGCATAAAAATATATTAGCTCGATTTTGGCGTTTTTCCTAATCTGCGGTATATTGCCTATGTAGTCAAGTTTCACGAGAAACCTGCCCTCGTGGTGAAATGGATATCACGACGGTCTTCGAAACCGTTGTTCCAGGTTCGAATCCTGGCGGGGGCACAACGTAAAGAAAAACAGTGCCTGTGCACTGTTTTTCTTTACGTTGTGCCGGGCGGAGGCATCCCGAGGCTTTTGCGAGTGGAGCCGAGCCGGGGTCGAGAGTACTTAGTGCTCACAGGATGTAATCATCCGAGAACACTTAGTAACTCGTGACCACACAAAGCAGCTGAGCTTTGCAAAGTAAAATATTTAATGATTCGTGACACAAGATAAAACAGCCGAGCTTTGCTCGCCCACCTTAGTCCCCTCTTCCAAAAAGTTTAAAAATCTGTATAGTATATGAGATAGAAAGTTTGCGGGTATGGTTTAGTGGTAGAATGCGTCCTTGCCAAGGACGAGACCCGGGTTCGATTCCCGGTACCCGCACAAAACGTAAAGAAAAACCTCGGGCCAAGCCACGAATCAGCTGATTCGCCTACGCACTGTTTTTCAGTTTTGTGAACCGCAGTCGATTTACCAAAATCGCGCTTGGCGCCTGTTTCTCCAAACAAAACCACGAGGTGGCGACCAGAGGGTCGTGTCGGCGGAGACTCCAGCAAACACTTACGTCTATGAGGATGTACTCATCCGAAGAGACTTAGTGATTTGTGGACAAGTAAACTTAGTGCGCGTAGCGCTCAACTCTTATCTTGTTATATCTGTGAAAGATTCTCCCTCTCCGCACAATAGCAAAAGACTGCCTTATTCAAGGCGGTCTTTTGCTATTGTGCTAACTAGGTCACATAAAAGACAGATAATCATTTTGTAAAGGACACTTTTGTTGAAAGTTCAACATCTTGCAACACACTGTCAACGGCGATAAACGGAGAAATATGGGGAAAACTGTGCAAAACTGTGGATAACTCTGTGTATAGTGTTGATAAAGGACACAAAAGTGACCCTCAAAACCTTGTAAAAACATCAAGGACAGATGAGGTATTCTCAGAAAACACTTGCTACGTAAGTGTTTTCTGAGAATATGTTTAATTTTAGTCTAAAATACCACAAAAACGTTACTAAGTAACATAAATAGTCGTGTTATTCGTGAAACATGACCAAAAATGTTAATATAGAGGCATAAATGGCAGAGCCTACACAAAAACAGGTAATTGGGCGGTTAGGCGAGGATATCGCTGCAAAATACCTAGAAAGCAAAGGTTTTTCGATTGTGGGGCTGAATTACCGCAAAAAATATGGGGAAATCGACATTATTGCCCAAAAAAGCAAAATAACCCATTTTATTGAGGTAAAAAGCGTTACTGAATTAGCAAATTCACGTCTTGGACGCAGTGAAAACTTTAACCAAAACGTTTCCCGTGTAACCGATAATTACCGCCCAGAGGACAATATTCACCCACAAAAGCTCAAACGGTTAGCGCGGACGATCCAAGCCTACCTGCTCGAGAAGTTTCCAAAAGGGGAGCCGGAATGGCAATTTGATGCGGTCACGGTGCGCCTTGATATGAAAACAAGGCGAGCAAAAGTGAGATTTATGGATAATCTTATTTTATAGGAAGGTTGAACGGCTGGGACGTTTTGCAAAAATAGCCCTTTGTGGTATCATTCTGCAACGGTTTACGGTAAAAGGTTTCTCTGCGTCCAAGAGTCTGCGCCCTAGGCGTGAGGTCTGCTGACTCAGAATTTACTAATTCAGAAACAGGGTGTATATATTGATTGTGTGCTGTCTGCGTGGGTCAAAAACTGTGTCGGGGTGTAGTATATTCAAGCGAGTGAGAGAAATTAATGCCAGCAGGCTTTAATTTCCGAAGGAGCGCAGAATATATTGTACCTAGTTATATATCGGTAGTACGTCTGCGTGGGGTTGAAGCTTTTGTCGGGGTGTAGTATATCGGTAGTACGTCTGCTTTGGGAGCAGATAGGCCGAGTTCGATTCTCGGCACCCCGACAAAAGCTTTAACCGGAAGCGTCTAAACGCTTCCGCGGAAATCTCCATAAGAGATTTAGATATAATGGGTACAATATTTTAACGTCGCTCGGACGTCGTGTAAGTGATTACACTTCCACACGCTCCTCGCTCGTCAAAATAGGCCGAGTTCGATTCTCATTCAGGAGAATGACCTACTGGGTCGGCACCCCGACATAGTTTTGGACTCAAAAAAGCCTGCAAAGGCGTTTCATGAACAATATCGAAAAATTAAAGAGTAGGGTAGGCGGGTATAAGATGGAGCCTGGCTTTATTTCTGTTGCTGCCGCGCTTGTAGGTAACTTCATTATTACGATATTAAAAACGATAGGTTTTATGGTGTCTGGTTCAAGTTCGCTCTTTTCTGAGGCTGTGCACAGTCTTGCAGATACTGCAAACCAAGCGCTTCTCATGGTGGGGATAGTGAAGAGTAGGCGTGCTGCGGACGAAGATTCTTCGTATGGGTATGGGCTCGAACGTTTTTTCTGGGCACTGATATCAGCGTGCGGGGTTTTCTTTGTTGGTGCGGGGGTTACGATATATCACGGTATTTCGGTGCTTTTGCATCCCGAAAAGCTTTTGTTTGAGCCAATCGTGTTCGTAATACTTCTTGTTTCGTTTATTGTTGAGCTCGCCACACTCTCCTTGGCGCTCCGGGAACTATTAAACGAAAGAAGGGAAGGGGATACGGTACGTGAAATGTTCGCTGCTGGCGACCCCACGGTGCTCGCGGTGGTTTACGAGGATGGTGTCGCGGTGCTTGGCGTACTTATTGCAACGGTTTCCGTAGCGCTCTCTTTTATTACCGGCAACCCTCTGTGGGATGCAGCAGGCTCCATTGTTATTGGTGTACTCTTGGCGTGGGTTGCGGTGGTTTTGATATTGAAAAATAAGCGTTTTTTAGTAGAAAAGTCTATGCCGGAAGATATTAAGGAGCGTATTGTTGAAATGCTGGTGGCCGATCCGATGATTGAGCGCGTATATGACTTTAAGTCATCGGTCGTGGAGCTTGGTAAATATAGGGCAAAATGCGAAGTAGAGGTAAACGGACACGCTCTCTTCAAGGAACTTTCAAACGGAGAGATGCTCAAAGATGACTATGAAACCGTAAAAGAGGATTACCATGAGTTTATTCGGTATATTGTGGATTATACTGACCGTGTTCCTCGCGTTATCGGTACGCGTATTGATGAGCTTGAGGCGCGCATTCAAAAAGAGATTCCCGCCGTGAAGCATATTGATATTGAGATCAATTAGCGTTCCTGGTTAATGGTGAGTAGAATAGAAAAGTGAATATCTCCTCGTCGTTCCTGCTTGCGCATGTGCTTCGGCAGGCAGGCAACGGACCCCAGAACCAAAAAGCCCTCATCGTTCAACGGATAGGACACAAGCTTCCGAAGCTTGTAATTGAGGTTCGATTCCTCACCGCGCGCAAGCGCGCGGGGGAATTTTCCGACCAAGTTATGAATTGTGCTGTAATCATACACTTTGCTCGAACCTTTTTCGAACAGCAAACGGACTAATGCGCACGCCCCGCGTGCGTGGTGGCTTGAAACTAAAT
>MHUW01000007.1 GCA_001823575.1 Candidatus Yonathbacteria bacterium RIFCSPLOWO2_01_FULL_47_33b
ATACAACGAGCGGCTTTTGTATGATAATAAAATTGTATTTAAACAAGTGACTGCGGGAAAGCTCCGCACATATTTTTCTCTGAAAAATCTTACTGATTCATTCAAAACTGCTTGGGGCTCACTAAAGGCAATTTTCCAAATGTTTGCTTTGTATCCAGATATTGTTTTTAGTAAAGGTGGCTTCGCAAGTTTCCCCGCACTCTTTGCCGCAAAATTTTTCCGCATCCCAGTCATTATTCACGAGTCCGACAGCGCACCTGGCCGCGTAAACGCATGGGCAGGAAAGTTTGCACAAAAGATTGCAATCTCATATCCCGAGGCTGCACAATATTTCCCCGATGGACGGACTGCACTCACCGGCAATCCTATCCGCGAAGAGCTCATGCGCCCTTCGGGTAAAGATGCATTCAAGGAGCTTGGACTGGATCCCAATATTCCCGTGCTCCTTGTTCTAGGTGGATCGCTTGGGGCGCAAAGGATTAATGAGCAGATTGTAACACTTGCTCCACGACTTGTTGAAAAATATCAAATCATTCATCAGGCAGGAGAAGCAAATATTGCCGAGGTGCAGATACTCGCGAATGGTCTCCTGGGTGGCAATCCTAACGCATCACGCTACCGTGTACACGGATATCTAGACTCAGCAACGATGAAGCTCGCTGCCGAAGCAGCAACTATTGTGGTGTCGCGTGCAGGGTCAGCCATTTTTGAAATTGCCTCATGGGGAGTACCAGCCATCCTTATCCCCATTACCGAGTCGAACAGTGACCACCAGCGCAAAAACGCATTTGCATATGCGCGTGCAGGAGGTGCCACGGTAATAGAGGAGGCAAACCTCACACCCAGCATTCTCTTTGCAGAGATCGATCGTTTGATGGGCGACGAGGCAAAGCGTACGGCAATGAAGGCTTCGGCAAAAGCATTTGCACGTGAGGACGCCGCAGAAAAGATTGCCGAGCAAATCGTTGCCGTGCTCCTTCGTCACCAAGTCAGCATAACAAGATAGTATAAAAATATGACCCAGATAGTAACACGATTCGCTCCATCACCTACAGGACTTTTGCATGCCGGCAATTACCGCACGGCGGTCTTTAGCTATCTCTTTGCGCGACAGCGCGGGGGCAAGTTCATTCTTCGTATCGAGGATACCGACAAGGAGCGCTCAAAGAAAGAATACGAGGACAACATTCTCGAGAGCTTGAAATGGCTTGGTCTCGACTACGATGAATTCCATCGCCAATCAGAGCGCGCGCCAGCACACAAAAAATACCTCAAGCAATTGATTGATGGTGGCTTTGCGTATGTATCAAAAGAAGAAGCGGCGGGAGAAGGAGATGACAAGGCGCGCCGCAAGGAGGTGATTCGTTTCAAGAACCCCAACATCAAAGTAAAATTTCATGATTTGATTCGTGGTGAGATTGAGGTCGACACGACCGACCTCAAGGATTTTGTTATTGCAAAAGATCTCGATACGCCACTCTTTCATTTGGCAGTGGTGGCTGATGACTTTGATATGGGGGTGACCCATGTCGTACGCGGCGAGGATCATATTTCAAACACGCCACGCCAGATACTTATCCAGCGTGCCATCGGCGCCCCTGAGCCTGTGTATGCGCATATTCCGCTCATTCTTGCCCCTGACCGTACCAAGCTTTCCAAACGCAAAGGCGCGCTTGCATTGACCGAATATCGCGACCGCGGATATTTGCCACAAGCGGTACTCAACTACTTGGCGCTCCTTGGGTGGAACCCCGGCACCGAACAAGAGATACTGAGCCTTGACGACCTCCTGAAGCAATTTGATATTTCAAAAGTGCAAAAAGGTGGCGCTATTTTCAACGAAGAAAAATTGCGATGGATCAACAAGGAATACCTCAAGCTCCTTTCTGCGGAGAGGGCAGGGGAGGAAGTCCTTGCGCGCCTGCCAGAGAACCTTCGCGAGGAGGCAAAAAAGAATCCAGAGCTTTTTAAAAAGATAACGGCAATTATTCTTGAACGTGTTAATACTCTTGGGGAGATTACTGACATAGCGAATGGGGGAGAGGTAGGGTACTTTTTTGAAGACCCAACTTACGTCAAAGAGGCACTTTTCTGGAAGGATGATAAAGACGCCGGACATACGCGCACACACCTTGACAAAGTAGCAGAATTGTTACAAAAAATATCTCCGGCGGATTTTACGGCAGATACCGTAAAAGCAGCACTGTGGGATTATGCGACTGAAGTAGGTAGAGGAAATGTATTGTGGCCTTTGCGCTACGCACTTTCAGGACGTGATAAATCTCCTGATCCATTTATGCTCGCGGGTATTCTTGGCAAAGAAACCACACTTCGCCGTATTGAGCGTGCTCAGCAAATCCTCTCGGCATAGGTCCTCTAGCTATATAAACGATGCGAACCCTCCTGTACAAAATATTGACCGTAGTATTCATAGGCGCAGGACTCCTTGGTGCCAGTATGTTCGTATCTGCCCAGACGGCAGACGAGCTTCGCGACAAGATATCTGCAAAGACTGTGGAAATTCAAAAGCTTGAAGAGGAGATTAAGAAATATCAAAACGACCTTGTAACATTGGCAGCAAAAAAGAAGACGCTCGCAAACTCTATTGCAGAGCTCAACGTTTTGCGTAAAAAGCTTGAGGCGGAGATTCGCATCACGCAGTCAAAAGTTGATACAACTGACCTCAAAATTCGTCAGCTCACTTCGCAGATATCTTCAAAGGAAGATCAGATAGATTCGCTTACGGCAGCCATTGTAGAAGCGCTTCGTGCGGTCAACGAGCGCGAGGCACGATCCTTGGCGCAGGTTGCTCTTTCGAGTGAGAGTTTCTCGGGTGTTTGGGATGACTTGGAGGCTCTTGATCAGTTCAACGGTAAAGTACGAGAGAGTGTAGACACCCTCAAGGACCTCAAGGTGGATTTGGAGGACAAGCAAGGGAAGCAGCAGGTGGAGAAAAAGAACTTCCTGACACTCAAGTCTGAGCTCGCTGACCGTAAAAAGATTGCTGAGGCGAACAAGGTCGCTCAGGCGAAGCTTTTGGCGCAGACCAACAGTCAGGAGTCGAGCTATAAAAAGATTTTGAATCAAAAGATTGCACTCAAGGATGCGTTTGAAAAAGAATTGCGTGATTATGAATCAACCTTGAAGTTTATTCTAGACCCAACGTCGATTCCATCACGGGGCACGAAAGTATTTTCTTCGCCGTTCGACAATATGCGCATCACACAATATTTTGGTAATACCGCGTTTGCAAAAAGCGGTGCCTACAACGGCAGCGGACACAATGGCGTTGATTTCGGTACGCCTGTTGGCACCAAGCTAAAAGCAACGCTCGGCGGTACGGTCATAGGTACCGGCGATACGGATGTAACGTGCGCCGGGGCATCCTACGGCAAGTGGATACTCATACAGCACAACAACGGCCTCGCGAGCCTCTATGCGCACCTGTCGCTTATCAAAGTATCAAAAAATGATGTTGTAAGCACTGGCGACCTTATTGGCTATACGGGCAACACGGGCTATTCAACAGGACCACACCTACATCTAACAGTATTTGCCACTGCCGCCGTAAAAGTTGAAAGCCGTCCTAGTAGGGCGTGTGGCGGACGTAGTTATACGATGCCAGTTGCGGCACTCAATGCGTACCTGAATCCAATGGATTACTTTTAGAATGAGCGTATAATTATATTTATGAAAAAGATTTTAGATAATCGTGGGTTCACAGAAATATTTTTTATCGTAATCGTTGGCGTAATTGCGATGGCATATTTTAATATTGATCTGCGCGCAATCTTTAGCGACCCCTTGATGCAAAAGATATTTGGCATCATCAAGGGTGCTTGGTTCAATTATCTTTTACCACTAGGGGGATACCTCAAAGTGAGCATTTTAGGCCTATTCAATTAAAGGCTTATTATTCTCCCCACACCACGTCGCAAAAGATATATTGTGCGACGTACCTATATAATAGAGAAAGCCCCGGGATACTGTGTATGGTATCCTGGGGCTTTCTCTTCCCTTTTGGTCGTTGTGTTAAATTTCTTCGAACTGATTTTGTTTTTACACTCGTTGTTCCATTTTCCCATAGAGCGCATTTAACGAAAGCGCCGCAAGCGCACCAATCACGAATGTCCACTCGATGCTCATATAAAGCGCCATGACTCCTACGGCAACAATCGAGACTACCCTCCCTATCTGCACAGCGATCTCACTCAAAACGGTAAATTCATCTATGTAGTGTCCTTGGTCAGCAGCAAGCTCGTAAAAAATAGCATCGAATGAAGTATCGGTAAAAATCTTGGCAAATTTGTGATAGAGCCCTGCGATGAAAACCTGAAAGGCGGTTACGACGAATATTTTTACAATCCAGCCTAGTGCGTACAAAATGCTCCCAATCCTGAGTACATGTTTTTTGTTGCCTATACGGTCAAGATAGTGTCCTAGGGAAAATTGCATGAGGACAGTAGCTCCTGCTATAAAACTTGAAAGTGCACCAACTTTGAAATAGTCACCATCAAGAAGGAGAAAAATAAAAATTGGCCAAACAATAACGCCAATGGTCTCCTCTGCTCCTAGCGCGATATTCCCAAGGACCACTGCCCTGTTCTTTTTTTCAAATACTTCGCGCCAAGAGCGTGCATAATCCCAGCTAAATTTTTCGTTGGTTCGAGGAATAAATGAAAATGGAATGACTCCCAAAAGAAAAACGATAATAGAAATAGTAAAAAGGATTGAGATACCATAATTAGTAATAATGTAGCCTGCTATCATAGGTCCGGCAACGCCAAGCAATGTCAGTGTCGCGAGGAGAAATCCAATTTGCCTACCCCTATTCCCCTTCCTTGTGAAGAGCGCAAAATCAACATGATAGGGAATCCAAAAGAGCATTCGAAAAACAACCAAGAGAAAGATAATAAGCGGCATAATAAAAAGCACATTCTCTTTCGTGAGAAAATAGTAGCCAACATTAACTGCAGCTGCTGCGATAGTCCCTACGACGAGGGCCTTCCGAAAGCCGAATTTATTGAGAAATTGTGCCCCTTTGGCAACGAGCAGCATGTAGACAAGTCCTGCGATAAAATAATAAGCAAGAACCGCATGAATATTGCGTTCAAATAGTTCATAGAGAAAAATAGGAAGAAAGATGCCGAGAAGTGCTGTTGATATGGTTGTGATGACACGACCCAAATAAAGACCGAGAAACCCCCGTCTCTTCTCTTTGTCAGTCAAACTATGTTCGATCATATGTTAAAATGTAAACAAATTTTATTCGATCCGGTCAAAGGTAAACCAGCGCAATGTCCCCACAGGAATGCCATATCGTCCCTCAATGACCATCTTGGCGTCATCAAAAACTGCTTCTTTCCCCCAATCAAATCCGAGGTTTTTTGCTACCGTGCGTAGTGTCTCCTCGGATGGACCCTCAAGCTCTACATAGGTAGGTATGTTTGGCCATGTGTCTATGTCGATAGTTGTATCACCTAGCGTGAGGGTGTGGCGTTTCTTTTGTTGTCTACGAAACGGCGGGAGGCCGATTTTTTCAAAAAGATCGCACGCCTTATCAAGGTCAGTAACATTGAACTCAATCTCATGGGCGCCATCTACTGCTTGCGCGCGATGTTCCTTGTAGGTGCAGGTGATATTTTCGCCTGACTTTCGCAGTCGAATAAATCGTTTTTCCTTAAGCCAAGTGAGTTCGGGGTCATAAATAATTACCTCCTCGAGCATCACTTCCCCGTGGTCATCGGCGCCGAGAACCTTTAGCTTTTCGAGGAGTTCATCCTTATTGATCTCTAGGAAACGAACTTCTATTTCATTTTGCATAGTGGTTATGAAAGTATGGCATTTTTAATAAAATTTTGCGAGCGGGCAGCGGGCGTGATCGTGTCTTTTTGCGGGGCAATATTTTCTGCCGTACTCTATAAAAAGATATGTTGTCTTGAACCAGTCTTTTTTCGGTATGAGTGCCATCAGGTCGCGCTCGATGACGACTGGATTGTTTGATTTGGTAAGTCCGAGGATATTCGCGATGCGACGGACGTGGGTATCAACCGCTATCCCCTCAACGACACCATAGGCATTACCAAGGACGACATTCGCGGTCTTTCGAGCGACTCCCGGGAGCATAAGGATTTCCTCCATCGTGTTTGGTACCTTACCTCCAAAATTTTCTTTGAGCATCTTTGCAGCGGCAAGAATATTTTTTGTCTTGTTTTTGTAAAATCCTGTGGAGTAAATGTCGCGCTCAAATTCTTTTGGACTGGCATGTACATAGTCATCAAGCGTGCGGTATTTCTTAAATAGCTTCTCGGTAACCTCGTTTACTTTCTTGTCGGTGCATTGTGCAGAGAGAACGACCGAGACAAGAAGCTCCCAGTTATTGTCATAATGAAGCATCATCCCCGCTTTTGGAAAAAGTTTCTTGAGAACAGCAAGAATATTTTTCGCTCGCTCTTTTTTAATGTCTGATTGCATACGTTTTTCCCGTTAGTATAGCAAAACTCTCATGCACGAGCTCACCCAACACTCCCTTGGTTTTTTCTGGATTGAGTTCAAGTTCTTTGGCACATGAGGCCACCGTGCACTTCCCTTTTGCTGTTAAAAATTTCAATACCTTGCCACGCACCTGCCTATGTGAGCCTTCAAATGGTTTTTGCTGCACATAGTGTTTACTTTTTTTGTTAGGGTTAGACTTGGTAATTTTTGGCAGATGTGATCCATAGTCCATGAGTGCCCAGTACCATTCACGAGGACGTGTACGGTCGAGAGTCATTTCTACAAGTGGCATGATTTCTTTATCACCCACTAACTTGGACATCGGATGTCCAAGTTGTGAAGAGAAAAAATGATGAATGAACACGCGGCGAATGTTGGTTTCGATAAAAACTTCTGGCTCGTTGAAGGCGAACGCACGAACAGCACCTGCCGTATAGGAGCCGATGCCAGGCAGTGCCTCGAGCTCTGCGCGACTGCGGGGAATCTTTCCTTTGTGCTTCGTCGCCACTTCTTCTGCAAGACGCTTGATGGCGAGCGCGCGACGGTTGTACCCCATCCCCTGCCAGGCGGCGAGCACGTGTGTGAGAGGTGCTTCAGCAAGTGCTTTAATAGTCGGAAATGCGCGCAAAAATTCAGGATATTTTTCCAACACCCGTGACACCTGCGTCTGCTGGAGCATGACCTCAGAAACCAGTATTTTATACGCATTACTAGTCCCCCGCCATGGCAAATTATGCCTCCCCGAATGCCCGTAAAAGGCCCAAATTTGAGCCTGGAAGGCCTCGATCTGCGCTCGTCGTGGATTAGGTGGTTTTGCCGTCATTTATGGCATTTTAGCACATAAAAACACCGCGGGATTACGCGGTGTAAAATAGTCAGGAGGTCTGACTCGGGAAAATCATCCTTGCCAAATAGTGTCTGTCTGCTTTATGGAGGAGTTCCTCAGCGATATTTTGATCGAGTTTCCTTTCACGTGCGGCGAGGAGGACATCCATCATTGCAGGGAATCCTGCGCCCACGTTACGATAAAGGACCTCAAGACTTCGGAGATTATTTCTTCCAAAGAAGTCTGCGAGGTCGCCAAATGCCATGCGCCCCATTTCCGGAAAGTACGACGCAGGGACACCAAGTTTGCGCGCACGCTCAGGGTAGAGTCCTTCCAGAATGAGACTGACATCCCCTACTTCGCCGAGTGTGTGACCTTTTTTGCGGCCCGTTTGCTCGGTCGATGCTTGGAGAAACTCCAGAGCAAGTACGATTGAAAAAAGATCGGTGCGCTGCATAAAACGCATGAGGGTAAAAACGAGAAAGCTCTCGAGCTCCTCACCAAGGGTGCATGAGGCACGAGATTCTCCAGCCCTTACAAACTGCACCCATGCGGCCGTTTCCGTTGGCTCGTATATGACTGCATCTAAAGAAAAATCAGGTTTCTTGAGCAAGGTTACCGTTCCCATGATATTCCCCTTTTTGTGGTTGTATAAAGGACCAGCTTTCATTAGTATAGCAGTGTTGCTGAAAATAAAAATCCCCCGTTTTGTAACGGGGGATTGGTTAAGGTATGAAACCTAGAATAGTTCCTCAGGCGAACAAGGAAAAATCTTTTCGGTGGTCTCGTGCAGAATTCCGAGTTCGACTGCGCGTACTGCTGAAATCATGGAGTCAGCTCGATAGATAGTGCGCGTATTATCTATTGTTTGGCCAGTTGCTCGGGAAAATCTTTCAAGGTAAATCTTTTTCTGAGCTAGTGCATCTGCAGAAATGTGCATAAGGATTTCAGGATCGAGAAGAGCATCAATATCGATGTCAACACTCCCGTGATGAAAGCAAATTTTTGCAAAGGGTGTCGCAACTCGATATTGACACGACAAAAGCAATTCTGCTCCAGAGGAAAGTGCCTCATCTTCCACAAAACCCATACAAGGCAGACCAAGCTTCAGGAGGCCGTTAGTGAATTTAGTAAGCGTGCGCGTGCTTCCTCCGGTTGAGTTTATCAGAAGAATTAAACCGTCTGGCTTTTCTTTTTTTGCAAAAACCTCTTTCATTTGCCGGCGAACTCGTTCTTCAAGGTCACAGTTAAAACGTCCATAGATTTTAATAATCGCAGGATCTTTTGCAGGGAATAATTTCTCTTTGAGTTTCATCGTGAGCCTCCAGTTGTTGAGTTTTCCAATGTTCTAAGCTAACACCATTTTAGCAGATTATGCGTGTATTGTCAATAGCTCCGAACAAAACGGCGATATGCTACAATTCCATTATGCGAACCTCATACTCGGCACTCGAGACCTACAAGACTTGTCCACTTAAGTATAAATATCAGGAAATCGACAAGATCCGCGGTCCCAAAAATATTACGGCTGTTTTTGGGACGCTGGTACATAGTGCACTCAAGTTTATGTTCGAGCGGAATCCACTCTACCCTACTCTTGATGAGGTTATTAGTTTTTATACTGAGCATTTCCACGAGAAGTCAGAAAAAATAGAATGGACTAATCCTGACAAAAAAGAAGCAGAAGAAAAAATGTATTTTGAAGCAGGGATTAAACTTCTGACAAATTTTTATAAAAAAAATCAGCCGTGGACATTTAATGTCGTGGAGCTTGAGGGTCGTTTTTCACTGGAGCTTCTCGACGAACTGACAGGCAAGGTACATACCCTCGCGGGTATCATTGATCGTCTCGACAAGGACCCTGAGTCAGATGTATATGAGATTATAGACTACAAGACGGGCAAAAGAATGCCGAGTGAAGCGGAGCTTGCAGATAATTTGCAGCTTGGTGTGTACCACCTCGCACTCACGTCACGCTGGCCGTCCGTCGAGCCTGAGCGCTTTGCCACGAGTTTGTATTTTTTGAAGCACAATGAAAAAGTCTCAGTGAATCCCACCCGTGATACACTCGCTCGTACCCGCGCATTGGTGTTGAAAACCATTCGCGAAATCGAAGGCAACATTGAAAAAGATGAATTTCCACCGATGCCAGGACCGCTCTGTGGCTGGTGTGCGTATCAACGCCTTTGTCCAATGTGGGCGCATGAGTACAAAGAAGAAGCGACCAAGACCGCGAGTGATGCCGAGGTTGCACAGGCGATTCAAGATTTTTTCGAACTCAAAAAACAGGGTGATGAAGTAAAGGATGCGCTCGAGGGTGCCCGCTCAACTATTCTTTCATATATGGAGTCCGAAAAGGTGGCACGCGTGTTTGGTGACCGTGGATACATTACTAAAAATGTGCAAGAGCGCGTGAGCTACAATTTAGAAAAACTTGAAGACGTGCTCAAGGAGGCTGGCGTATGGGAAAAGATTCTCGAGCCCGAGGCAAAAAAACTTGAAGAGCTCCTTCCTTCTCTCGCAAAGGATGTGACAGAGGCAGTGCAAGCGCAAACGTCAAAAAAACAAGTCATCGTACTCAAGCCAACCAAGAAAAAAGGAATGGATGAGGAGGAAGAATAAATAAAAAAGGCCTCTCCATGGAGAGGCCTTTTGAGTATGTTTAGCCTTAGCGGCTAAAGACTACAGCGAAAAGCAGTTGAGTACTGATACTTATTCTGATAACACGAAATGCTTGAAGGTCGATTGACGGCATAAGCAAGAACTGTTTTTAGTTCGGTTGAGCTTGCAATCACATCTCTAAAGGAGCAGGATGCCCGAATATTTACTTGAGCATCTTCGTCTTTTGTTGCTCCAACACCGACAAAATTTACTGAAACAACCTTGCAGTTTTCGCGTGAAGAGCGAGATGACGCCGCCGTTATTTTCCCTGCAACTTTGCTCAGGATTCCCAGTATAGCAAGAACCACAGCGCACCAGAGAAGCATCTTCCAAATGGAAAATGATAAACTGTGTACTTTTTCAAAGTAGTCCATCGTATTCTCCTTCGGGTATATGTTTTTGTAGGCCTTTTGGTGTGATTTGGCGACAGACCATGTCATGCCTATCCTTCAGATATTGGAAGAATAGCTTAATGAATGATGGATGGTCCGTCTCCTCAGGCACGTTTTGTGCATCTGTCTCATCGATATCGCCGCTAATTCCCTGTTCATTGCGTACCCTTGATATTTCGTCATGAGCGTCATCAAATAAACAGAGAGCTAGAATTAAACCAGCAACAAATACCGCGGGCCATCGCGCCCAACTGAACCACATCACAATTTCTATAAGGAGGTCAGGTCCATAATAGTTGTACAGCAGGCCTGCAATCCAAAGTGGGCTTGTGTAGATTGCTAAATTGACCACCAGCATAATGGGCATGTATACAAACATCACACGCAAATAACTACACAGATTTGGGCGTTCGTGTGCATAGAGTGGATCATTGCAAAATTTTGCCCACATCGCGGCACCAAACATGTAGACCTTCCAATGCCAGCTATTCGCTGAAATCACGAGAGATTGCATCTTTTTCTCCTTCAAATATAAATGAACCCTGAAATGCCAGGACAAGAAACTCTGATGACCAATCTAACACTCTAGGACGTTATTGTCAATGCCTACTTTTGTGCTAGCAGTTGTAGGGGGTATTCTGCAAATTCGGGAAGGAGGTTTTTCTCGTCCATAAGGCGCGAAAATGCCTCGGCAGCAACCTTTGCCCCCATAAGCGCAATATGAGGCTTTGGTTCTGCGGGAAGGCCCAGGAGACGCATGACCGTGTCGAGAGATAGTGCTGGGTGGCCGTTTCGCTGCGGCATGGGGATGCCTTTGGTTCGGCACGTAGTGTAGGCTAGGGTGTGCAAGTCTATGGTGCGATACGGAAAAGCAAAGTTAATCTTTGCGCGAGAGAATGAGTTGTTTAGAAAGTCGCGGTCGAACGAGATGTTGTGGCCCGCGAGGATGCGGTCGTTGCACTGCTCTACCCAGTGATGAAACCGCACCATCAAATCTTTAAGGGATTCTTTGCCGGGGTTGAGGCACTCTGTTTCGGTAAAGCCGTTTACGGCCAGTGCTTCGGGGTCGAGGTGTGCTCCCTCCCACACGCGGCATTCGCCATAGAACTGGCGCTCGGGATTTTCAAAATCAACGGCCCCAATACTCAAGAGTGAGTGCGTGCGGCAGTCGAGTCCAGATGCTTCGATATCAACGACAATCATAATAGCTTTAGTATACCACGATGACAACTAGAGTGAGGAAAACTTTCGAATCAGCTGATTCGCGTCTTGGACGTGAACGTTACTTTTTATATGTGCCAAAATGTTTGCCGTGAAGCCTGCGGTTTCGCTGGAGAACCAATCGTTGTCGACATAAAATGTGAGGTCCTCTCGAGTGTGGGCGTCGGAGCCACCGGCCATGAAGGTACCGTGTTTCTTTGATAGCTCGCGGAGTGTCGCGCGTTCTTTTTTGATAGTCTCCTCACCATCTGTGCCGTATTCGCGCATACCATACACCACTTCAACCCCGTCAAGGCGTTTTTCTGTGAGAAGTTTTTCCAAGGTTTCGATGGGAAGTTTTGAGCGCACGGTATAATAGTGTGCCAGGACAGCGACCCCACCCGCGCCACGAATAATATCTACCGCTTCATCAAGGTCGGGCATGTAGTCGTGCTCAAAATAAATACTGCGAAAAGCTTCGGGGCTAAGGAACAGTGCGTACGGATATTGTCGCTCACCTTTTTGCATCATGTTGTCATAGCGTTCTTTGATTGCGGGGTCAGTTTCTCCTGATGCGCGCATCTCGAGACGAATTTTCTCCATCACCGCGTTGTTCTCGGTGCGTCTTTTGAGAGCTTCGACAATGTGTGGCCTGCCAACCGACTCACCCCCCGAAGCAGCGAGGCAATCCTCTGCCGTAATAATAAAACCAAGCCCCTGAAGTCCTTCAACAATTTTTCTCATGCGGGTAATGCGTGATGCCTGGGCGCGTTCGCAGTGTTCAAGGAGTGCTCCGTTTTGTGGGTCAAGGAAAAGTCCGATGAGATGTATTCCAGCAGTGGCTGGCGCAAGCTCGCGTGGTAGGTCGCAAGTAAGCTCGGCACCAATAATCCATTTAGTGTCGCGACCACGAAGGCCCTCAAGCTCCGTCATTGTCGCAACAGAAGGCACTGCATCATGGTCAGTAAAGGCGAGCACCGAGACACCAAGTGATTCAGCAAGGTCAAAGAGTTCGCGGTGAGTCAATTTGCCATCAGAGAGCGTGGTGTGCGTGTGAAGGGATTCGATAGCGGTCATAAGTAAAAACTAGTATAACATATGATTTGGTATTCTCGTTTTGTGCATATTGACTGTATGCGCATATCATGGTAATAATTAAAATAGAATTTGAATCATTTCATCTATTATAGGAGGTTCTTAAAATGAGCACGTTACTGAAATCTATTGCGAGGGCTCGAAAAGAGTATTGCAAGACTAAACCCGGAAGCGAGGAGCAACGTATTGCTTTTGAAAATTGGAGCAAGCTTTCTTTTGAGGAAATTAAGGGAGCTGCTACTGTTTCAGAAGCTTACGCAGCATATATCCATGCTCCATTTCGAGGAGATGCATTAGATGCCGCACGCGATAAATGGAATGAACTTTCCTTAAAGGAGGCTGAGGAAGCAGACACTATTGAAAAAGCTGAGGCAGCACGAATGTCCGCCCCAAATGGTAGTGAAGCCAAACGCGTTGCGTTAGAGAAGACATATCAATTAGCGGTAGGTGTCATAGAGCGACATCTCAGTAATCCACAGGGGGTAATTTAAGTTACAAAGGCCGTCTAAATTTTAGACGGCCTTTTTTTGTATTTTCAAAATGAACTTTGGTTCACTGCTTCCTATAATCCCTTGCAGGTACTCGAAGGCGTGTACCCTTGTGCTTCAGCATCGGCTTTTGAGGCAAAATGAAGAAGGTTTGCTTCACTAATGCGGCTTACGCCTGAACACCAGGGGTAGTAATATTTTTTGCCATTCTTTGAACCAACGAGCTGGTTGACGGCAGACCCGATGGCACTTGCGGACTGGTCAACATTGGTCGGCGCCTTATTCCCTGCCACAGATGCTGTAAAAGTCTCTACCGTGACCTGTGGCTCATTTTCTATACGGATGGGTGTCTTGGTGCTTTCTATTTTTGAAAGCCGTCCTAGGCCAAAAGAGCCAAACGCGACGAGAACAATAATAAGCCCTAAAAATAGGTCATCGGGCAGGGTGCGCAGCTGTGGCAAGCTAAAACCCCCTACCCCCTTGATTTTTTCCTTTAAATCTTCTATACTCATAACTATTGTAATTAATCAAGCAATTATAGGCATATTATACCATGGCACATCGAAAAGCAGGCGGATCCGCCAAAAACTTAACTGATTCCAAAGCAAAGTACCTCGGTACGAAGCTTTACGCTGGAGAGACTGCCAAGGCTGGTTCTATCATCATACGCCAGCGTGGTACAAAGATTCTCCCTGGTGAGAACGTAGGACTTGGAAAAGACCACACTATCTGGGCTCTCAAGGCAGGCATCGTTTCATTTACTGAAAAACGCAAAGGAAACTTTGACGGCACCACCACCCGTCGTAAAGTAGTTCACGTAAAGTAACTCACTTTCAAAAAAAACCGCTTTATAACGAAGCGGTTTTTTATTGGGAGTTTTTGATTAGTGTGCTAGAGTCAAAAAACTGTATCGGGATTTGTGTAGGATAGGACTGAGGCCCTGAAGCATTGTCGCCAGGTGATGTGGAGCCGCCCTTGAAATATGTCCCTAATCCCGTATATGGTCGGCGTGTCGAAAGGCACGCCGTTTTTTATTAGTTAGGAGCATGGAATTATTTTAGAAACATTTCCGCCTGAGGGAGCAACCTATTAATAGATTGTGCTAGCTTCTCAAACTGTGCTTCATTTTCAAATTTTTCATACTCGAACCAGTATTCCTCATTAACCCCTACCGCACCAATTCTTAGTCTTGAACGTGCATTTCCATGATTTAATTTTTCAAAACCTGCTTCCTTTTCAAAAGGAAGCAGGTCAGATACTTTTGTAAATCCACACTCAGCTACAAATTTCCCTCCATAACGACTAAACTGAAAAGAAATAAATTCAAACCTATCAGACTTCTTTTTTCTAAAATGAGGGAAGTTTCCAGAAAAGCCGAGTTTTTTAATACTTGGCACAACATTAGACTTCAAAGTCCTGATCATTAACAACCTGCTTTTAGTTACATCCATAGTTATTTGATATGACCTGGAATCGAATTAGGTAAGAGCCTCCACGACCACCGTAAACACAGCGCGGTGGTTGGCGATGTTGATGGGGATTTGGAAGGTGCCAAGCTCTTTGAGGGGTTTGTCGAGGACGACGTAGTCGGGGTGCATGTCGAGGCGAGTGGAGCGTTTGAGCTCAGCGAGGATTTCTTCTTTGTGGATACTGGCAAAGAGGTGCCCTTTTTCGTTTGCCTTGCCACGAAGGGTGACGGTTGTGCCATCCAGGTTCTCAAGGGTTTTCAAAAGTAATTCTTCATGCACTTTTTTCTGTGAGGCGTCGGTGAGCATCTTTTTTTCAACACGAGCAAGAACCTCCTTTGTAGCTGGCTCTGCAAATCCTTTGGATACTATGTGACGTCCATATCCGTCGGTGACTTCCTTCACTTCATATTTTTTGCCAATTTTCGGTATATCTTTAAGGAAAATGATTTTCATATTATCTTGTGAAATTAGGGTCTAATAAAATCTCCACTGCTTTGTCCATCTGCGGGTCAATCTTTTTGTCCGCATCTTTTTTGGTGAATTTTACTTCTACATCAGGAGTGATACCCTTGCCGGAAATCCAGTTTCCGTTTGGTGTGAGCCACCGTGCCACCGTGACTTTGAGAGAGGTTTCGGGGGTAATCTCTACGAGTTCTTGTACGGAGCCTTTGCCGTAGCTTTTTTCACCGACGAGTTTTGCGACACCGTGCTCGCGAAGTGCGCCTGCAAGAATCTCTGATGCTGATGCTGACCCTTCGTTTATGAGGACGACCATCTTGAGTTTGTCGGTGAATACGTCGTACCCCTTACTGCGGTCTGATTTTTGCGGCGCTTTTGTGCCACTGTCCTCAGTAACAATGGTTTTACCAGCAGGGAGGAAGAAGCTTGCCATATCGGTTGCTGCCTCTAGGTAGCCACCGGGATTGTTGCGGAGGTCAAGCAAGAGTTTGTCGGAGCCAGACAAAATGAATTCACGAAGTGCGCCACGGAAAAGGGTGGCAGAATTTGAGGAAAAGTTGTAAAGCGAAATGACAAACACGCCGTCGTCACGAAGCTTGGTGTCAATGGTAGGAATGACAATCGTGTCACGCTCAATAGCAACATCCTTGGTGTCACCATTTTGTTTTATCGTCAAAATAACCTTGGTCCCTTTGGGTCCACGGATGATAGCAATCGCATCCTCGACCGTCATACCTGCCGTGAATTTTTTATCAATCTTCAAAATTGCATCGCCAGCTTTGAGTCCCGCACGCTCTGCGGGAGTATTCTTGAGCGGAGCAACGACACTGAGCACGTTGTCCTTGATCCCTATCTCAGCGCCGATACCACCAAAGTCTCCGCGCACTTCATCTTCAAAGTCTTTTGATTCTTTGGGTGGGAAAAAGGTCGTGTAAGGGTCGCCATATGAGGCAGCAAGACCACCAATAGCGCCGTACACCATATCCTCGCTGGTGGGGATACTTGAAGAAGCAGATGTCGCAACGAATTTTTCATTCAAAATACCTGCGGCCTTCCAAAAGGGCGCCATATCGACACTACTGGTTGCCTGCCCCCCGAGTAGCTGTTGCTGGCTATCAAGGGTACGCGCAATCCCTGCTTTTTTCTCCAAATGCCCACCAACCCCAATCCCTACGCTAAATGCGCCAATGATGCTTATTGCGGCGAGCGACGGAAGGAGGGATTTTTTTAAAGATGCTTTCATCTCGTGTAGTATCGCAAAAGTTTGCCTCGCGGTCAATTGTATAAAGTATTGTATTTGGTGTATAATATTGCGATATGATTTCACGATATACTTACAAGGATTTGGTCTGGATTGATGTGCAGTCCCCTACTTCGGAAGAAGTACGCGGACTCATGGATGAGTTCAACATCCACCCTCTTGCGGCCGACGAGCTCCTCACTCCAACCCTTCGCCCCAAGGTAGACCTCTATCCAGATTTCATTTATCTCATCCTCCACTTCCCCATTATTTCCCACAAGCACGAGGGTGGACGCGAGCAAGAGATAGATTTTATCATTGGTAAAAAATTCCTCATTACGACGCACTACGACCTCATCGACCCCCTCCATGAGTTCTCAAAAGTATTTGAGGTTAACTCCATTCTTGAGCGTTCAAACATTGGTGACCATGCCGGCTTTATTCTGTTCTATATTATGAAGGAGCTTTACAAGATGCTTGATCGCGAGCTCGACCATGTCAACCATGACTTTACCGACATAGAGGCAAAGATTTTTGGGGGCAAGGAACGCGATATGGTGAATTCTATTTCGCACCTCAATCGCGACCTTTTGAATTTTAGACAAACTCTTCGTCCTCACAAAGAAGTTCTTGAGTCTTTTGAAGTTGCAGGCACCAAGTTCTTTGGTCAAGATTTCTCATACTACCTGCGTACAATCGTGGGCGAGCATTACAAGATCTCTGCTATTCTCGATGGTCATCGCGAGACAATTCTCGAACTCCGCGACACGAACGACTCCCTCCTGACAACCAAGACAAACGAGACTATTAAAACGCTCACCACCTTGTCTTTTGTTATCTTCCCGCTGTCTCTTATTGCTGGTATTTTTGGTATGAATACCAATGAGCTACCTATTGTCGGGAGACCTCACGATTTTTGGATGGTTATAGGGATTATGCTCATTGGGGTATTGGGGATGTTTGTTTATTTTAAATACAAGAAATGGATTTAAGGCTGTTTAATACCCTTACGGGTGCTACTGAAAACCTTGTGCCCCTTCACGACCGAGAGGTTCGTATGTACCACTGTGGGCCGACCGTGTACGGTTATGCGCATATCGGTAACCTTCGTAGTTTCATTGCGAACGATATTTTGCGCCGCACCCTCGAGTACGCGGGCTACACCGTGAAGCAAGTGATGAACATCACCGACATTGATGACAAGATGATTAAAAAGAGTGCTGATGAAGGCGTGCCTCTTTCAGAGATTGCCAACCGTTACGAAGATGTGCTGATGGCAGACCTGCGCCATTTGAATATTAAGATTCCTGAGCACATTCCTCGTGCGACGGAGCATATTGGTGGAATGATTGTGCTCATTGAAAAACTTTTGCGCGAGGGGTATGCGTATCCCGCATCAGACGGTATTTATTTTGAAGTCGCCAAATCGAAAGATTATGGTGCCCTTGCACGCCTTGACCTCAACGCTGAAACTGAATCACGCGTGGAAGGTGCCGCTGACAAAAAGTCACCGCGTGATTTTGCGCTCTGGAAATTTTGGACAGCTGAGGACGGTGAGAATGTTTTTGATGCATCGTTTGGACGCGGTCGTCCCGGCTGGCACATTGAATGTTCAGCGATGGCGATGAGCGAGCTTGGCGAGACGCTCGACATTCACACGGGTGGCGTTGACCTCATTTTCCCTCATCATACCAACGAAATTGCACAGTCCGAGGCAGCGACTGGTAAACCTTTTGTAAAACAATGGGTTCATACGGAGTTCGTGATGGTTGACGGACAAAAGATGTCAAAGTCACTTAACAATATGTTTACGCTCAAGGAAATTGTGGAAAAAGGTATCTCCCCCGCTGCCTTTCGCTACTGGGTCCTGGGCGCGCATTATCGCGCAAAAGCCAACTTTACCTGGGAAGGTCTCCAAGGTGCGCAGACGGCCCTCGTACGGCTCGCAGAGCACCTTGGGGCAGAAGTTGGCACCGTGAACGAGGATTATCAAAGGCGTTTTGAGGAATTAGTCACCGACGACCTCGACACACCGCGCGCACTTGCTCTCGCCTGGGAAGTTGCAAAGGATACTTCCCTCTCAAGTGCTGATAAAACGGCAACACTCCTTGATTTCGACCGCGTCCTTGGTCTTGGGTTTGTGCCTCATGTAGATGTTGTAATTCCCAACGATATTAAGGAGCTTATCCTCTCTCGCGAGACAGCACGCACCACAAAAAACTGGGCAGAGTCCGATCGCATTCGTGATGAAATAAACGCACTCGGCTGGGATGTTTTAGATACTGACAAAGGCACCGAGGTTCAAAAAAAGAATTAAAAAATACACCGTACAGAAATTCTGTACGGTGTGTGACTATTACCTTATTACTTTCGGCGACGATTAGAGTTCCTCATTGCTTGTTTATGTTGCTTTGATTTTCTCTGAAAGTCTTGCTCGTGCTGCTTGCGTATTTTTGCAAATTGATGGCCCCACTTGGCCTTACCGTATGACACAGCCGTAATTTTTAACTCAGGCAAAGGGAGCACAAAACGCGAAGAGTTTTTGAGGGCTAAAGCAAGAGCATGTCTACCCCAGTCGATATGACCAATGGTCCCCACACTCACGCGAGGACGTGGGGTATCGAATGAATCATCGAGGTGCCTAGGGGCAAGAACAACCCCTATTGATTCAGCCCGCTGGATAAGCTCGCGCTCTCGGTGATACATTGCAAGAGCCTCTCCCGTGCAAATAATAAATACAATGTGAGTACGCATAATAGCCTCATATAGTTGTACAAATCTACGCTGACACTAGCATATTTTTGTATTTGTTGTCTAATTTTGCTATCCACCGCTTTTCCCCCGTTCTATCCCCCGCGTCAAGTTCACAAGCATTTTCACTGTGATACAATGACCCGTATGACCAGCAAATCGAACATCCCGGACCGCCAATTTAAATCTCGGGCACTTCGCGTTCCCCCACAAAATATTGATACCGAAAAAGCACTGCTCGGCTCACTCATGTTGCGCCCTGAGGGTATGTACGATGTGGGTGACGTGGTAACGCGCGAGTCTTTTTATGTCGACAAGCATCGCATGATTTTTGATGCAATGGTTGAGCTCCACACGCGTCACGAGCCTATCGACCTCCTCTCGATGTCAACGCGTTTGAAAGAGCGTGGGAAGTTTGAAAATGTCGGTGGCGGTAGTTACCTTGCGGAGCTCGTGGATGCGGTCCCCTCTTCTTCAAATGCAAAGTACTATGCCGAGATTGTTCAAAAGAAACATATTCTCCGTACGCTTATCGAGGCCGCCGAGCATATTTCTGAGCTTGGGTACAATGAAGCCGACGAGATTGAAACCGTTCTTGATGAGGCTGAGAAAAAGATCTACTCGATTACCAACGCCAGCGTCACGAAAAAATTCGTCAACATTAAAGATACCCTCGGCGAAGCGTGGGAGCGTCTCGATACCTTACACAAAGCAGGTGGGCAGCTCCGCGGTGTGCCGACCGGTTTCCCGGTCATAGATGAACTCCTTTCAGGGCTTCAAAAATCCGACCTCATCATTCTTGCAGCACGTCCTTCGATGGGTAAGACGACGCTGGCCCTCGACATCGCCCGTCAGGCAGCAATACAGTACAAGATTCCTGTCGGTATTTTTTCTCTCGAAATGAACACCCAACAGCTGGTTGACCGTATGCTTTCGGCGGAGGCGCGTGTCAACGCATGGAAGCTCCGCACAGGAAAGCTCTCGCTTGATTCAGAGTTTGATCAGATACGAGCATCTCTTGAAAGACTTTCTGCGGCACCTATTTTTATCGACGACCAGGCGGGTAACTCTATTATGAAAATGCGCAGTGCCGCCCGCAAGCTCAAGAGCGAGCACGGTCTCGGCCTCATCATTATCGACTACTTGCAGTTGATGACCACCGCAAAGCAATACGACAATATGGTGAACCAGGTGACTGAAATTTCTCGATCACTTAAGGGTCTCGCCAAGGAGCTTGATGTTCCCGTTATTGCCCTTTCGCAGCTCTCCCGTGCCTTGGAATCACGCGGTGGCAAGCCAAAACTTTCTGACCTTCGTGACTCGGGTTCTATCGAACAGGACGCCGATGTCGTTATGTTCATTCATCGTGAGGACAAGATGGATAAGAATGCTGAGAAAACAAATATCGCGGAGATCATCGTAGAAAAGCACCGCAACGGTCCCGTAGGAACGGTGAAGCTTTACTTTGATGAAGAAAAGTCGACCTTCCTCTCTATCGACAAACAACACGAGTACGGCGTCGCTACCCGCGGTGGAAGCGCTGGTAATGTGGACGACTTTTAATTCCTGAACTATGAGTGCCATCGACAATCTTTCAACCTACTTTATGAAATTCCCCGGCATCGGGACACGTCAAGCAAAACGCTTTGTGTATTTTCTCCTCGCGCAGGATCCGCGATTTGTTGCAGCGCTCGCCCACGAGATTGCCTTGCTGAAAAAAAGTATTGCTCAGTGCACGATGTGTTTTCGCTTTTATCCGCATCTCGGCGGTGGCTCAATATGTGATGTCTGTACGAGTGATACTGATACCGCAACACTCCTCGTCGTTGAAAAAGACACGGACTTTGAAAGTGTGCGTCGTAGTGGGAGTTATGCCGGCAAGTACTTCATTCTTGGTGGCACTATCCCCGTCCTCGAGCGCGACCCAGCCTCAAAGATTCGTATTCGTGAGCTACTCTCTCGTATCGAGCAAGGTGCCGCCGACGGCCTCTCTGAGGTCATCCTGGCCCTTTCAGCGAACCCTGAAGGCGATTTCACCCGTGAATACGTGGCAAAGACCCTCGAGCCAGTTTTGAGCCAGCTTGGCATCACCCTCACCACCCTCGGTCGCGGCCTCTCCACCGGCACCGAACTAGAATACTCCGACGGCGACACACTAAGGCATGCACTCAAGAACCGCGGGTAGCACAGGCAATAAAAAAACAGGGGTCACATAGACACCCCGTTTTGAATCAAACAAAAACCCGTCATCTCGCGACAAAAAGTTTTTGTCTTGAAACGACGGGCTGGTTCACATATTCAATTTGCCTAAAACATTTTTCATGATTTCTTGCAACTTCCAATCTAACTCACAACGCTCCCCGCGGCGTTCACAGAAAGAAAGTATCATGTTTTCCTTGTCAGGCGAAATCTCCACACGGAATTGTCTCTCCATCAACACGATGTTGAAAACGTCTTCTTCTTTACCGCCGATTAAAAGTCCGTGCAGTCTATCGGCCAAAGGAGCGATATTTCTTATGTCGAACAAACGATCGTCTGCTCGAGAATCCATCGAAGCAGTCAGCGCCCGAGGGAGGAACACGTATTGAATCCAGGGGGAATACCTGGGCCCCTGGGGCGACGCGTTGGCTAATGCTGAACTAATCCTTTCCCTTAGGCATTGCTCTACGGTAAAAGAATAAATCTTCTGAAGGAACGTGGCGACTGCAAAATTGTCACTAACAATACCTCGTATGCAGACACGCACCTCCCCTTTATGGGTTTCCGTAAACTCAGTAGACATAGCAATCTCCTTGATGGTTGGTTGCGATGCACAGCAGAATTGCTGCACACCAAGCTTTACTCTGTCAGGACTCTAGCACTCACCTCCAAGAATGTCAAACAACTCTGAGTTGTTTTCTTGCCTCGGTGTGTTAGTCTGTGATGTAGAAGTTTTTGTTTTTCAACGAATGAAGAGGAGGACCATCATGTTCAAGGTATTTTTTAGTTTGTTTAGGGGTAAGCCCAAACAAGAAGAACTTTGCAGGTGTGGATGTGGGGTACTGGAAAAGTTCTTGCCGTACGACAAGGGTGGAGCGCACGAAACAAACCTCGTGGCGCAGACCGTACAAAATCCTGTCAGCCCTAAAGCTCAAGATTTTTATGATCGCTTTAGCGCTGAAAATAACGGCACCGGTGACCACGTTTCTCGTTCTCGTGGCGGGTGCGGCGGAGGAAGCTCTGGTTAGTCCGAATAATGTCTTAAACAAAAAAACCGACAGCGATGTCGGTTTTTTCTGTCGTTATTATGACAGGTTAAGTAGCCTGCAGTGGGACAATCTCCAAAATGTCG
Source organism: Candidatus Yonathbacteria bacterium RIFCSPLOWO2_01_FULL_47_33b (assembly GCA_001823575.1). Taxonomy (GTDB): domain Bacteria; phylum Patescibacteriota; class Minisyncoccia; order Phycocordibacterales; family UBA1550; genus UBA1550. Next base: position 22,408 of record MHUW01000007.1, read on the forward strand.
CCGTATCCTTCGGTAGGCTGATTATGTGTATTCTCGGGGTTTCGTAATCGAACATGTACCTTCTGTCCCGGCGCCACTGTTTCCTCGCAGCTGATCTTGAGATGCTTATATACATCTTGGTCACTTTTTAATACTACCATCCTCAGTGTTCCCCCTTTAGGATAAATTGGCAACCAACAAGGTTCGTAAGAAACGCACGTGTAGACCCCGCAAAGATCCGCGGCGTAATATGTGCGCATTCGCATTTTTTGAGAAGCCTCTTCTCTTGCGACACAAGTGATCTTTTTAATAACCCCCTGAAACGGGAATAATTTACCTGCAAGAAAAGCGAGAATGATAATGACAAGTGATAAAATAACAAAAGGTTCCATGACTACCTCCTTGTTTTGTTGGAGAATTTGAGAACTAAAATTACTAAAAAAACATTACCATACATTTTAAGTTTACACAAAAGTAAAAACCGACAGCGATGTCGGTTTTTACTTTTGTGTAAACTTAGTAAATAAATTCATAAACATTTCATCGCCCGCTGTTTGGTCAATAAGATTTTCTGGATGGAACTGAAAACCATATATCGGTCGAGTCGTGTGTCGTATTATCTCTGGGCCATCCTGTGATACAGCGATAACTTCGAAATCCTTTGGTGTTTCGTCAATAATCCAGTGATGACCTTCGTACACTTCGCGAACATCGCCGTCCTTTACTCCAAGGCTTGCATTGCCTGATACGATGTTAATCTTACGAATTCCACTGTGTCGTTCGTCGAGACGCTTTACCGTGCCCCCAAAAGCAGTGACAATAAGCTCGCACCCGAGGCAAATGCCGATTATGGGAGTTTGTGTATTTTGAATTAGAGCAGTTTCTTTTTTGAAATGTTCGCTGTCATACATAACCGTAAGATCTTTGCTTCCCGAAAGAACGATCAAGTCAAAATCATCAAATTCACTTGCGGGGATATTTTTTGGCTGCAGAACGACCTCCTCTCCAGGGATAAGCTGTTGCAGTTTTGCAAGAAGGGTTGTTCCGTTGTCAATAAGTAAGATTCGCATGGATGAAGTATAACAAAAAATCCCGTTTCTGTGCGGGATTTTTTAGAGAGAGTTATTTAATCGCGGAGATCTTTACCTTCATGAAGGGTTGGCGGTGGCCATTCTTTTTGAAGTAGCGACTCTTTTGACGGTAGCGGATGACCACCACTTTGTCGCCACGGCCTTCCTCTTCGAGTGTTGCTTCGACGGTTGCGCCCGAAACAACGGGGGTGCCTACAAGGGTCTTTGAGCCGTCGTTGACGAGGAGAACCTTGTCAAAAACAACCTTATCGCCAATCTTGAGCTCGCCAGGAAGCTTCTCGATAACGAGAGACTCGCCGGGAGCGACCTTGTACTGCTTGCCACCTGTTTGGATTACTGCAAAATTCATAGTTCCTGTATTCTACACGATATAAAAGAAAAAGCAAGTGAATTTGAGCCTTTTGGGGATTGGTGTGGTTTTTGCTTGACAAAACTGACTATTATTGTTACTTTTGAAGTGGATCTTCCTTGGCAAACAGTTCTTCGCCAGTAACGGCGGGCTTTACTCCCTGGGGCCTTTGTTTGTTGGGGAATCCTCCTTGCAGCACTTTGCCGTCGGTGGACGGTTGAGTGGAAACACTCCCTCTCGTCACAAGGTGTGCAGGACTTCGGCTCTTCATGGCCAAACCGGAAACGTACCCCTACGCTTCCGGTTCTTTTTTTACTTGTCACGCCGAAGCTCTAGCGTAGGTGGATTAGTCCTCCATCTGTGGCTTCTCGATGAGAAGTGGGTCGATGCCAGCGGTTTCGCCGGTGATTTTTACGACATCCTTATCAACTTTCTTGAGCTCTCTGTAGGCTGCAGTGTAGTGGTTGACCGTGGTACCGAGTGCGTTGCCGAGCTTTTTCATATATTCCTCGTAAGCGGTCAGGTGTTTGCGAAGCTCCTCGACGCGACCAATGATGAGCTGTGCCGACTCTTCAATTTTAAACGCACGGAAACCGTAGAGCACCGACTGAAGGTATGCTGAAAATGTGGTTGGAGATACAATGATAACGCGTTTTTCATTTGATGCGTAGTCGATGAGGCTCCTGGTATTGACCTTGACCGCACCCACTTCGTTGATGAGGAGGTCGTAGTAAATACCCTCAGCGGGAATGAACATAAAAGCGAACGGCAGTGTCCCCTCCTCGGGCCGTACATATTTTGCAGTCTCGTCGATACGTTTTTTAAGATCGTTTCTGAAGTCCTTTTCGAGCTCTTCTTTGCGCGTCTCGTCGGTCTCATTAATGATGCGGTTGTAGTTGTCGAGCGAGAACTTTGCGTCAACCGGTATCATGCCGTCTTTGGTCAAAATGACCGCATCAACGGTTTCCCCGTTTTTGAACTGATGTTGAAGTTTGTAGGCGGTTGGGGGAAGGATATTTGAAAGGATGAGCTCGAGGGCTGCTTCGCCCAAGTTGCCACGTTGCTTTTGGTGCTTGAGGACCTTTTCAAGATTCTGAAGCTGGTCAGCAATGGTGAGCACCTGCTTTGAAGTTTCGTTGGCTGTGGTCATTTCCTTGGCGACATTGGTAAGGTTACGCTCCACCTGTTCGTTGATCTCACGGATGAGCCTTTGTGAATCGCTAAACTGCTCACGTACCGCCTGCTGCATCTCCTTGTTGGACGAGCCGACCTTGGCGTCGACCGTGCGCATAAAGTCGCTCAATTGTGACTGAAAATTACCAATTTGGTTTTGGATGAGGAGGAGCGAATCGTTTTGAGGCTCAGGGGTCGCCGCAGGTGCTTTCTTTAGCAATAGGAAAAATACAACCGCGACAAGGATAACAATGAGCCCGACGAGGATAAGAGTTGATGACATATTACATTCCGTAGGCGGTACCAAGGCTTGATAGCATTGCAGGGATGGCAAAAAGGAGACCTATGAGGGGCACGACAAAGAGAACAATGCTCGAAATGAGCGTCCACATAAAATACTTGCGGGTCTTTTCCGACGAAACATACACTTTCTGTAAAAGCTCTTCTTGTGCTGCGAGACGATTTAAAATTTCTTGTTCCATTCCCCCATTCTACTACAGTGATTGGTAAAAGAAAAACAGACTGCCATTACTGACAGTCTGTTTGATTTTTAGAGGTTTAGCCCCTCGACGTGCGACCCTTTTCTTTATCCTCGTACATAGCTTTATCGGCCAATGAAAGGATTTTTTTGAACGGGCGAATCTCGTAGTCGTCGGGAGTGAGCGCTGTTGCTACCCCAACTGAAGTGCGGAGACTCAAAGTTATACCGTCTGCGTTAAAAGGATTTGCTGCCAGTGTGTCCTTAATCTTTCTCTTAACACACTCCGCTTGCTCAAGGTTACTCTCTGGTAGGATAACAATAAACTCATCACCGCTAGGGCGAGAGATAACATCGTAGTCTTCCCTCAAAAGATCCTTGAGTGTTACTGCAAAGTACTTGATAACTTCATCACCGATATGGTGGCCGTAGGTATCGTTGATGTCCTTGAAACGATCCAGGTCAAGATTCAGTACAGCGAAGTTGTTTTTCTGGCACGTATCGCGGGACAGGATTGAGAAATGGTGCGCCAATGCTTCTTCCATTCCTCTCCGGTTCAATAACCCCGTAAGGTGGTCGTGAGTTACCAGGAGCTCAAGTTCCTTGATTCGTTTTTCTTGAGCCTTAATCTTCGTGCGTGCTTTTTTAAGAGTCAGTGGCATTATTGCCTCCTTCGAATCGCATGGGTTAGTTAAAGAACACCAATTTCATTACTGGAAGCAAGTATAGCATATTATGTGTAAAAAGTCAATGTAGACGATGCGCCTTAAAACTCCTATACTGTAAGGGTATTTTTAAACATTTTTCACTATGTCTCTACACGAACAAATCAAAGGCGAAATAAAAGCGGCAATGCTCGCCAAGGATGCGGTACGCCTTTCTGTGGTGCGCAATATGGTTTCATCTTTTATGAACGAACTCGTTGCAACGGGTAAAACTCCACAGGATATTCTCGATGATGCAGGGGTTCTCAAAGTCATTAAACGCCTCTCCAACCAACGCAAAGACTCTATCGAGCAGTTTGTAAAAGGTGGCCGCCCTGAGCTTGCTGAAAGCGAACAAGCGGAGCTCGCTATTCTCGACACCTACCTCCCTACCCTGATGTCACGCGAGGAGATCAAGGTTGTTGCTCTTGCAAAAAAGGCTGCGCTTGGTGTCACCGACAAAGCAAAAGCAGGCCAGCTCACGGGGATCATCATGAAGGACCTCGCCGGTAAGGCAGGTGGCGGCGACGTGAAGGCGGTGGTAGATGAACTGTTTGTCTAATTGACGAGGTTCTTGTATTTGCGTATAGTACCGTTTAGCATCGTTCTATACTAAACCACAGAGGAGATTGCCATGAATAAGCTCGTGTTGTTGTGTTTGTTATTTTCAGCAAGTACTGTTTTTGCCGAAGAGTTTTATACTGCGGGCGAGTCCTATCAAGGTCAGCCAATCGCATGTCTTACTGAGAAGGATGCATCCGACCTTGCGGAGGCCTATGTTCACGAAGGCCTCGAGGAGCTCAACAACGTTCTCGTTCAGAAGAGCGCAAAAAACCTTTGCGTTGCGGGGGTGCCAGTCACGTTCACGGTCATCAGAAGTGTCTCTACTCATAAGGACAAAGAAACTGTCTATGTGATCGAGATAATGTCGAATGGTATCTACTATATTGTCGACCCTCATCCTGTTGCCACCAGGAATCACCGAAAAGTGATTCCGGTATGAGGCAAAAGACCCGAGCAAGAAATTGCCCGGGTCTTTTTTATGCCTGTTTCTTTGTTGGACGCTTCATTGTTTTGCTTCGTACGGTGCGGTGGTAGGCTATGGAAAAACGGTGTGCCTCGCTGTTGGCGAGGAGAATGGCGCGCTCTGACACACCAAGGACCGACCTTGAGCCCAAATTCTTAAGGTCGGACCTTTTCCCATACAGAATCTCGCGTGGGCGATGAAACTCATCTTTGACAACACCAACAATGGGGATGCCGAGGCCCCATTCAGCAAGGGACTTGCGCGCGGTGTTTACTTGCGCCTTACCTCCATCGACCACGATGAGTTTCGGCATAGGCCACTCAGTATGCGCAAAACGACGCTCAAGCATTTCACGAAGCGAAGCATTATCGTCGTTGGTGGAGGTTTTTATCTTAAATTTCCGATAGTCACTCTTTTTTGCTTCCCCGTTTTCGAGCACGACCATTACGCCGACGGTGCTGGTGCCCGAAATGTGTGCTGAATCGTATGCCTCGATACGAAACAATTCCGTACCTTGTTTGGCTAGTTTCTCGTGGAAGTTTTCTTTAAGGAGTGCAATGTCTTGTATGTGGGTCAGTGCAAAAAGAGTTTTCTTGAGACGTGCAGCTTCTTCAAATTTTAGTTCTTTTGCAGCTTTGTTCATATCACGCTCAATACTGACGAGGAGTGTTTGTTTCTTACCTTCAAAAAAGAGTTTGATACGCTGAATGGTTTTGCCATATTCAGCACGTGACATGGTGCCCGCACAGACACCCGGACAGATCCCTAGTTGTGCGTTGAAACATGGCTTCCCTGCCCCAGGCTTGCATTTATCACGGAACGGAAAGATTTTGCGCACGAGCGAAAGGGCCTCCCGGAGCACGCTTCCTTGCGGAAATGGTCCGAAGGAATATTTTACTTCATTAGTCCCTGACTCTAATTCACGCCCTCTCATTGTTATGACACGCGGAAACTCCTCTTTCGTAATGACAACATAATTAAAGCTTTTGTTATCTTTTTCTTTGGTATTGTAGGGCGGCTGATGTTTCTTGATGAGGTGTGCTTCAAGAATGAGTGCCTCGAGCACGGAATCAGTCTCTACGAAATCGACTGAGGTTGCTACCTCAACCATCGCGACCAAAAGCGGCCCGCGGGTGGCGATGAGGTCGCGGCGAAAATAACTCGCGACACGGCTCTTGAGAGAGGTTGCCTTACCAATATACAAAACCGCGCGGCGAGATCCGCGAAAGATGTAAACGCCAGGGCTGTCAGGGAGTTTTGTATTGAGCTTTTGCATGACAGTTTTTGGGATATTGACCCTTAATACAGGTAAGTATATAGTTATAGGAGAGCACTTTACAAGGAGAGAATCATGAATGCGTACCATAAATCGTCCATTCCGGTGGGGATTCTTTTCCCTGAGATCTTTGAAGATATCCTGTGCTCGCTTTTGACGCACATCCCCTTTTTGCAAATGCCGTGCATGCACGAGTTTCTTGTTGCGCGCGCAGAGTTCCTCACGCTGTGGATTGTGGGAGTACCCAACGAGCGAGGCTGGGAATTTTTGCAAAAGATAAAGGAAGGTCGAGATGTGAACATGTCGGTATCCTTCCCAGACCCCTATACTATTGCAGAGGATCACATGCGGCGTCAAATGAACTACGTGTTCATCGACAAGCTCATAGAAGACTATGCGACGTCAATCGTTCCGCGTAAAACAAAACTGTTGACCCGCAAGTAATTTTTACCAAATAGCTGCCCACCCCGCAGCTATTTCTTTTTTTTGCCATTGTATTGATTTTTCCTTGTGGGAGTGTAGAGTAAAGTGAGAAGCCTTATTCCCCCATCAATCTCGTGAAGGAGGTGTGATATGAGCCCCGCACATCCCATGTTCCTTACCTTTTGCGACATGTTTCCTCGTATCTCCCAGGAGTTGCAGGAAGAACTTATTGAACAAATTCCCCAGCGTGTTTTTGCCAGAGAGGAAATTGGATTTTTCACCCTTTTGCTGGTCAGGGGGGTTTCAATCAATGGTTGCACATGTCGAGTATATTTCAATGAAGCATTTTCTCCCTTTGATCTACTAACCATTGCTGACTTCGTTAATCATTACAAGGATGCCTTAATGTGGTTCCACCAGCGCGTGCGCATTTTGAAGATAAACCAACAACTCAAAAAACCTCGGTAACTTCCCAACTACCCTCGGGGAGGGTAGTTTTATTTTCGCTTGAGTACTTTTTTCAGATACTTGCCGGTATGCGATGCAGGGTTTGAAGCAATTTGCTCGGGCGTACCGCGGGCGACGATCTGTCCGCCGCCTTCCCCGCCCTCGGGTCCGATGTCGAGCACATAATCGGCGCTCTTGATAACGTCCATATTGTGCTCAATCAAGAACACGCTATTTCCTTTGTCGACGAGTTTTTGAAGAATCTCAATGAGTTTGCGCACATCCTCATAGTGGAGGCCAACGGTCGGCTCATCGAGGAGATAGATAGTACGCTCTGCGTAAGGGCGGTAGAGCTCGGAAGAAATCTTTACGCGCTGAGCTTCACCGCCAGAAAGTGTCGTCGCTGATTGCCCGAGTTTCAGGTACCCAAGACCCACTTCGTTTAAGGTTTTCAGGCGATCATAGATTGCAGGAATATCTTCAAAGAACGTAAGCGCCTCTTCAACCGTCATTTCGAGAATGTCGTAGATATTTTTCTTTTTGTACTTAACCTCAAGGGTGTCCTTTTCGAAACGTTTACCGCGACAGACGTCACAGGTCACATACACGGTTGGGAGAAAGTGCATCTCAACGGCAATCGTCCCGTTACCCTGACACGTCTCACAGCGCCCACCTTTTACGTTGAACGAAAATCGCCCTGGACCCCAACCGCGCAAGCGGGCCTCTTCGGTTTCAGAAAAAAGATCACGAATAAAGGTAAAGGAGCCAGTGTAGGTGGCAGGGTTTGAGCGCGGTGTGCGGCCTATCGGTGACTGGTCGATGAGGACCGTGCGTGAAAGATACTCCGTGCCGGTAAAACTCTCGCAGTTGTAAATGTCGTTGGTGCGGTACTTGTACTCAAGACGCGCTTGGAGATTTTTGTGAATGATCTCGTAAAGGAACGTTGACTTACCAGACCCTGATACACCCGTAATAACCACCATCTTGCCAAGAGGAATCTCTGCATTCAAATGTTTGATATTGAATGCAGCACCTTCACGAATGCGCAAATGCCCACGGTCCTCCTCTCGACGCTTGTGGGGTATCTCAACCTCAGTATCTCCACGCAAATAGTCGAGGGTAAGGGATTTGTATTTTTTAGGATTCGTAATGAGATCATCAAGGTATCCCGACACTACGACTTCTCCGCCGTGTACCCCAGCACCAGGGCCGATGTCCACCATGTAGTCTGAGGCAAAGATGGTGTCCTCATCATGCTCCACCACAATAATCGTATTACCAATATCGCGGAGGTCCTTCAATGTTTTAATGAGGCGGTCATTGTCGCGCTGATGCAAGCCGATGGTTGGTTCATCGAGTACGTAGAGTGCACCCACCAGGCGTGAGCCAAGCTGGGACGCGAGGCGGATACGTTGTGCCTCCCCGCCAGAGAGCGTATTGGCACGGCGGTCGAGGGTCAAGTATTCAATACCAACATCAAGCATAAAGCGAAGACGGTTTTCGATTTCCTTTACTACAGGTACGGAGATATCTTTATCGCGCGGAGAGATTTTCAAGTTCGCAAAAAAGTCGCTGGCGTCTTTGATAGACATGCGCGATACTTCAACAATGTTTTTGCCGGAAACGAGCACCTGTAATGCCTCCTTGCGCAAGCGCGCACCCTCACAGTCGGGGCAAACCTCTTTGCCAAAGAAATGTTTGCTACCAAGGCCGTTGCAGGCCTCACAAGCACCGTAGGGCGAGTTGAATGAAAACAGACGTGGTTCAATCTCAGGATACGAAAATCCATCATTAGGGCAGGCAAAGCGGTTGGACATAATAGAGTCTTTGGTCTCCACTCCCTCTTTCGTAAATACAATACGCACAAGACTCTGCGACTCATCAAGTGCTTTTTCTACGGCCTCGCCAAGTCGTTCACGACCTTTTGTGTTCTTTCCCTTAAAATCTTCAAGTGAAATTTCATCAACAAGAACATCAATCTCATGCTTCTTTGTTTTGGTGAGGACAATTTGCTCACGGAGATTCTTCATGACACCATCAACACGCACCATCAAGTAGCCTTTACTGAGTAAGTCGTAGAGCAACTGATAGTATTCGCCTTTACGGCCGCGAACCATCGGTGCAAAAATACGCACCGAAGTTGCAGACTTTCCCGAGGCTCCCTTGATTTCATCCATAATGAAGTTGATGATCTCTTCATTGCCAAGACGCTTGATTTCCGTTCCACAAACGAGACAGTGTGGCTTGCCGATACGCGCATAGAGGACACGGAGGTAATCATAGATTTCGGTGATGGTCGCCACGGTCGAGCGCGGGTTTGAGGAGTGTGATTTCTGGTCAATAGAGATTGCCGGCGAAAGACCCGTAATCTCATCGACATCAGGCTTTTGCATTTGGTTCAAGAACTGGCGAGCATACGCCGAGAGTGACTCCACATAGCGGCGCTGACCCTCGGCGAAAATCGTATCAAAGGCAAGCGAAGACTTTCCCGAGCCAGAGAGGCCCGTGAATACGGTCATCGTGCCACGCGGAATCTCCACACTCACATTTTTGAGGTTGTGGGTGCGTGCTCCTTTGACGACAATCTTGTCGAGTTCTTTTTCTTTTTTGTTTGCCATAGTGATGTGGTGTTGAACGTCATATCATACCATTACTTTTCGATTTAAGCAATGGTTGTATGGTGAGGGGGCGCATGCTAGCATTATCTCTAGAAGTAGCAGTTCTCCGAAATATCATACAACGAGGAGGTCGCCATGAAGCTATTGCTCGTAGTCCTTGCTTTGGTCTTCTTACCGTTCGATGTGTTTGCTGACGATGGCAAAAATTGTTCCATCAACCTCGGTGCTGGCCAGATTTCAATCGATGCAAATCGCTTTACTATGTCTGCCGCCGAGCAGAGACTTATGCAGGACCCTCATATCGTTGCTTCGCGAACTGTCCACAACAAAACAGATGTGCAGCAAATTTCCCTTGGCTGCATGGTCACCGAGCACTGGGGTGTTGATGTGGTCGCAACGCGAGGCATCGAGTTTGCCATCGAGAACACGATTGATCTCCCTGACCTCGCCGCATTTGAAGAGACCAACAACCTTCCTGTTACTCCTACTTCGGCAACCGTCACAAGGAGCGTAAAAGCCAACACCACTCTCGGCGCCGTCGTGAATTACGTGTTGCCCATCAACGATTCGTTTAGTCTTCGGTTCGGTGTCGGTATTCACCGCATTACCCTTAACGAAACTTCTCAGATTGAAGTGAGCGACGTGACGGGGCGACATCTCATTATTCCTGGTCCATCAGAAAAGAAAAGTGGGAATATTCCCACCATCACCATCGGTGCGGGAATGAAGGTGGCGCGCGACTTCAGTCTTGCAGGACAGTTTTATGTCCCCGCCAAAGGTGTCCGCGCGGTGTTCGTTACCCTCAAGTATGATTTTTAGTTTGTAACCCTCCTCCAAGGGTTTAGATCCGCTTTACCGCGGGTCTTTTTTTGTATAAAAAATACCACCTTCACAGAGTGTGAAAGTGGTACGTGGTACAGCGTTCAGAACTATTCGGATGCTTTACCGATTGCGCGGTCGATATTTGCTGTCGTATTTTTCTGGGCCTCCTCAAGGTAGTGTTTACCCGCCTGTAAAAGCTGGTAGCCACCGAGTAGCGCTAGGCCAAGAATCAAGAACAACAAGACAATCTTAACCTTTTTGCCATCGTTACGTTGTGCCATTCGAGCCTCCAATAGGACGATGAAAGAACAAATATATTATAGCATACATTACATAAAAATGCAAGTTTTTGCTGCCTACCTTTTCTTTTTTGTCGTTGCCTTCTTTTTGGCCGGTGCGATGCCGAGCTTTTCTTGGAGGGCGAGGATTTCGTCGCGGAGGATGGCGGCGGTTTCAAAGTCGAGGTCTTTGACGGCGTCGGACATCTCCTCCTCCTTAAGCTTGATGAGTTTCTGTGGATCTTTGGCAAATATTTCCGTATCAATATCGAGGTTCATTTTTACTGCCTTCATATGGTCAGTATCAAGGTGCTCGGTGATGTCTTGAATCTTTTTGATGATGGTTTGAGGAGTGATGCCGTGCTCGGTGTTGTAGGCAACCTGAATGGCGCGACGGCGATTGGTCTCTCCTACGGCACGCTCAATAGAACCCGTAAGGTTGTCAGCATAAAGAATGACGCGCCCGAGGACATTACGCGCCGCGCGACCAATGATTTGAATGAGGGATGTTTCAGAACGAAGGAAGCCCTCTTTGTCCGCATCAAGCACTCCAATGAGGGTCACCTCGGGAAGGTCGAGCCCTTCGCGGAGAAGGTTCACACCCACGAGGCAGTCGAAGGTTCCCTTACGAAATGCGGTAAGGATTTGAATACGCTCGATGGTCTTGATGTCACTATGCAAATATTCAGCCTTAATTCCCTCCCCCTTTAGATACTCCGAAAGATCCTCAGCCATTTTTTTGGTGAGGGTGGTGGCAATGACACGACCACCTTTTTTAACCGCCTTTTTTGTTTCAGCAATGAAGTCTTGAACTTGCCCGAGGTACTTTCCTTTTTCTTGAATGGGGCGTATGGAAATTTCAGGATCAATGAGACCCGTTGGGCGAATGATTTGCTCTACCACTTGCTTGCTCGTCTCGCGCTCGTGGTTAGCTGGTGTTGCTGAAGTGTAGATGACCTGCCCCACACGCTCGTTGAACTCTTCAAAACGAAGCGGACGGTTATCTTGCGCGCTGGGTAGACGGAAGCCAAATTCGACGAGCGTCTTCTTGCGCGACTGATCGCCCGCGTACATACCACCAATTTGTGGAATGGTTACGTGCGACTCATCGATGATGGTCAGAAAGTCCGGTTTGCCGTCTTTGGTTTTTGGGAAATACGAAAGAAGTGTATCAGGCGCAGACCCTTGTGCACGACCTGACATATGGCGCGAATAGTTTTCAATACCATTGCAGTATCCCATCTCACGAATCATCGCGAGGTCGTAGGTAGTACGGCGCTTGATACGTTCAGCTTCTAGAAGCTTTCCCTCTTTTTCAAATTTCTTGAGTTGGGTTCCAAGCTCGGCTTTGATAGCCTTGATAGCGCGCTCCTTCTCTGCCTTGTTGGTAATAAAATGCTTTGCGGGGAAAATAAAAATATTTGATTCATCACCAACGATACGTTGTGACACAGGGTCTACTTTTTGTATCGAAACAATACTATCGGTGCCGAGCGTGATACTCCAAATCATTTTTTCTGATACTGGCATGATCTCGAGAAGTGAGCCAATAGAACGAAACGTGCCTGGCGTGAGGTCAGCGTTGGTGCGTTCGAAATGTATCGCAATGAGTTTCTTCATCAGCTCCTTGCGGTCAATTTTTTGCCCTGCGGCAAGCTTCAGATTTTCTTTTTCATATTCTGCCGGTGAACCCAAACCGTAGATACAGGAAACCGACGCAACGATGATGACGTCTTTCCGCGTGAGGAGCGCTTGTGTTGAAGCATGGCGCAAGCGGTCAATCTCGTCATTGATCTGCACATCCTTCTCAATGTAGGTGTCGGTTACAGGCATATATGCCTCTGGCTGATAGTAGTCATAGTAGGAAACGAAATAATGCACCGCATTGTCAGGGAAAAACTCCTTGTACTCCTGCGCAAGCTGAGCTGCGAGGGTTTTGTTGTGCGCAATAACGAGCGTCGGCTTACCAACTGCCGCAATCACATTGGCAGCGGTAAAAGTCTTGCCCGAGCCCGTGACGCCAAGGAGCGTCTGCCGGTCGTACCCCTTTTTGAGGCCCTCGAGAAGCTTCTTGATGGCAAGAGGCTGGTCCCCCGCTGGTGGCCACTCTGATTTGAGATTGAATACAGACATGCTTGACAATATAGCATATAATGGTATTTTTGGTAGCAGATTACTTTAAAAGGAGGGGCACCATGTGTAAGGAATGCGAAAAGAGGGCAACCACCATGCGCTCAGGGCCCCTCAAAAGGCACATAAGCAGTATCTCGAGTGCTACCATCGAAGAGCTCTGTCAGTGGTTTAGGGCAGGGCAAATCGATATCGTTGAGGTTAACTTTGAGGCCGAGGATATTACTGTCACCATTGGTCTTGAAAGCGAGATTGCTATGCTTGAAGCAGCATTGTTGATACCATATCGTCCTTCTCGAGATGCAAAGCTCGAGGAGCTTATCACAGGGCTTATAAAATAAATTGTTTTAACCGGCAGAGTAATATCTGCCGGTTTTTGTTTTGACAAAGTACCATAAAGTGATAGGCTTGGAAAAGATTTTCCTCTACTTGATCTGAAGGGAGTACGTTATGAATGAAGCAAAGCGATACTATACGGAATTGCTCTCTTTTGGCCAATGGGAGATTAACCTCTTGTCTTTCTCAAAGGTGTATCCACGAAATTGTGTGGTGGAGATTTCTTTTCCCCTAGAACCTCTCGCTCGGGAAGTGCGGTATCGAGGCGAAGTCTTTCCAAAAGGGTTAATTTTGCGACGAAGCTTAAAGTTTTTTGTTACCCTTGATGTAGGGGAAGATGATGCCCTAAGCACCCATATTAATGGAGACACGATGTACTTCGTTAATCTCCCTAAAGAACTTCGTCACGTAATTCTAAGGGAAGTACTGGGACCAGAGTACCCAAGAGATAAGATGGCATTCAAAAAAGACTAATCAAATAATCAAATAGCCAGTAATCATTATATTGATACTGGCTATTATTTTTTATAGTATCTCGCAATAAACGAAGTTTTAAACGTATCAAATGAGTCATCGATGATGGCCTCACGCATTTTTTCTACGAGGGCTACAAGGAAGCGGAGGTTGTGAATTGACCCAAGGGTTGCCGCGAGCATTTCGTCAGAACGGAAGAGGTGTGCAAGGTAGGCGCGGGTGTAGTTTTTGCAGGTGTAGCAGTCGCACTCACTATCGACGGGGGTGAAGTCACGCACAAAACGTGCGTTAAGAAGGTTTATTTTACCATCATGGGTGTGGAGGGTACCATTACGTCCCGTGCGTGTTGGCGCCACACAGTCAAAGAGGTCGCAGCCGTTTTCTACGGCACCGAAAAGATCCTCGGGCTCACCGATACCAAGGAGGTGCCGAGGTTTGTCCTCAGGGAGAATACTATTCACCCAGCCCACCGCGGTATTCATATCGTCTTTATCAAACGATCCGCCAATACCGTATCCATCAAAATCCATTGCGCCTAGCACGCGAGCACTTTCTTCACGAAGTTCACGATGTCGTCCACCTTGGACCACGCCGAGGAGTCCCTGTTTTGAACTCGCCTCTTTGTTTGCCTTGTGTGCATCGAGGCTTCTCTTTGCCCAGCGATGCGTGCGCTCCATTGCTTCACGTTGATATGCAAGGGGTGCCGCAGGTGACGTGCATTCATCAAAGGCAAATATCATATCAGCGCCGAGATTGTGTTGTATCTCCATTGAGCGCTCGGGGGTAAAACGATGCACACTGCCATCGCGGTAGGATTTAAAGGTCACGCCGTCCTCATCAATTTTTGCGAGCTTGCCCGCTTCATCACATATTAGTTCACGTCCAAGACGCGAATCAGCTGATTCGTCTTCACCCACAATAACCTCCCCTACTTTTGCTAGTTTCCCAACCTTGGTGCCGAACGCCGCCCCTAAGGAGAATACCTGGAAACCTCCTGAGTCGGTCATCGTAGGGCCATGCCAGTTCATAAATTTTCCAAAACCTCCAGCATCGCGCACAATCTCATCACCTGGTTCAAGATAGAGGTGGTATGTGTTCGCGAGAACCACTTGTGCGCCTAGGTCAGCTACTTGCTCAGGAGTGAGCGCTTTAACCGTTGCTTTGGTGCCTACCGTCACAAATGCAGGGGTCTGTATTTCTCCATGAGGTGTCGTAATAGTACCTGCGCGTCCAAGCTTTCCTGGTAATTTATGCTCGATTTTAAAGTCTATTGGCTTCATTAAATCTCACTCTAGCATCCTTGACGCACTTCGTAAACGTTGATAGGATAACGTCAGAAATTTTGTATTCATTGAAACACTCACAAGGAGTATAAAATGTCACTCAATATTATTGCTGCAGCAGGAAAAGGTAACTATGTTATTTGGGTGAACGGTGACCTCCCGTGGCCAAAACTTCCCAGCGATATGAAGAATTTTCGAAATCTTACGATAGGGCACCCCGTCGTCATGGGACGAAAAACGTGGGATTCCCTGCTTGAAGAGTACCGACCACTTCCGGGTCGTGAGAATATCGTTCTCACTCGTAATACTTCTTCGGTAAAAATCAACAAAGGGCAAGTGATCGTTCACAAAAATATCGACATGATTCTCGAAATCGCAAAGACTGAAGAAGTTTTCGTGATTGGCGGGGCAGAAATTTACAAGTTGTTCATGCCCCACACAAGTACTATTTACCTGACATTTGTCTGGGGGGACTTTCAAGGAGACACTTGTTTTCCACCGATTTACATGAGCGATTGGCTTCTGAAGAGCAAAGAATATTGTTCAAAGGGAGGTGACCCTCATATTCTTACCTTTTGCAAATTTATTCGAAGAGCCAAACCGCCTTGTAATGTGGGTTCAACGTACTAGTAAAAACCCCGCACGTGTGCGGGGTTTTTTATATTACTCATTTAGTAGTGCCTGCGCGCATACGCGAGCGCCCCATAGAGTCCGCCAAAGTCACCGAGTTCAGCTTTCTCTATTGCGGGAAGCGTGGGGAATATTTTCATAATATCCTCAAGGTGTTTTTTGACGAGGGGCACAGGAATACCGATGTCCTTCATCATTGAACCACCAAGAACAATGACGTCGGGCGACCAATGCACGATAGTGTTATTGAGTCCGTAGGCAAGGTAGAGTGCGAGCTTATCCCAGACCGCTGGGTCATGGATTTCAAAAGGCTTCATGCCGTAGCGTTTTTCAATAGCTGTCCCAGACACATATGCCTCGAGATCGTTTCCGTCGCACTCTGGGCATAAGGTATTATCGGGGTCGATGATTTGATGTCCGGGCTCAAAACCAACCGCCGTTTCATCAATAGTTCCGTCGATAATACGCGCACCGCCGACACCCGTGCTCACCGTAATGTATGCAACAATATTATTGCCACGCCCAGCGCCAAAATGTGCCTCACCTAACCCTACGAGTGCAGCGTCGTTCTCGAGCACGATTGGGGCCTTGTATACTTCACGGAGAGCGTTTTTGATATCATGACCGACCCACCCTCCCAGGTTGGGACTCCTTACCAGCATCGTGTTCTCTTTATCAAGCGGCCCCGCAATACCGCCAACGATTGCCGTGACAGGAGCCTCGTGTTCGAGATTGTCGATGATACGTTTTAGCGTCGCAAGTCCTTCCTCAAAATCTTTTGGTGTTGAAACCACGACTGGTTCGCCGATGAATTTATCGCGGTTCGCCGCCACGACCCTCATTTTTGTTCCTCCGATATCAAATAAAATATACATACTGTTTGTAATTACTGAATTAAAATTGCTCGCGCTGGCGCCCCATCGACATCCCCAAGTTTCAAGGGAAGTCCAATAAAAGTATAATTACCCGCGGGGGCCTTTGAAAGATCGAGTCCTTCAAAAATAACAATACCCTTTTTCAAGAGCGAGAGGTGTGGTCGGTGGTCTGAACCACCACGCTTTTTAACAGAGAGAGAATCAATACCAAAAAGCGTAATTCCTTTTTTAACCAAATAGTCTGCGGCGTCACCGTCTAGATATATGTAGTCATCGTAAAATGTTTTAAACCCTCGTTTTGAATTACGGGTTTTTACGAGGATACGCTCCCCTTTTTTGATGCGAAACAGCTCAAGGTCTCCTGTCGTGATGGCTTCTTTTGCTTTGGTTAGATCGAGCACACGACATTTCCCCACATAGTGCATGAGGGGGATTTTGTTCAATCCTTTACCGTCCTTAAAAACATGGCGAGGTGCATCGATGTGGGTCCCGGTGTGGGTGCCAATCGTCAATATTGAACGCGATGATGTTGGACCAGAAGCGTCCTCAATCGTAAACGGAGGATTATCGGGGTACGTAATCATCCCCTCTTCAAGCGAGAGCGATATGTCAATTGTTTTTTTAGGCTCAAAATTACTCATGCTCTTTTTTTACTGAATGTCCGCCGAACTGATTACGGAGCGCTGAGACAACTTGCCCTGTATAACTTGGGTTTGATTGTGACTCCTCGCGGAACTTGAGCGACCCTTCTATAATAGGTACGGGGACGCCGAACTCCTTGGCTGTTTCGACCGTCCACAAACCCTCACCGCTGTGCGAAACCTTTCCTGAAATGACATCAAGGCCCTCGCCGTATTCTTTGAAAGCGCTTTCTGCCCAGCCAACGAGACGTGACTCAATGACGCTTTGGTGATTGTAGAGGTTTGCAACACGCTCAAGGTCGAGATTAAAAGGAGATTTTTTCATCACCTCAAATCCCTCACCAATCGCTTGCATCATGCCGTACTCAATACCATTGTGTACCATTTTTACAAAATGTCCCGCGCCTGCTTTGCCAAAGTATGCATACCCATCCTTTACAGAAATATCCCTAAAGAGTTCCTCGTAGCGGTCAAAGATTTCTTTTCCACCCCCCACCATCGTGCAGGCACCCTCGCGTGCGCCACCAGGGCCACCACTCGTGCCCGCATCAAGAAAATGAATTCCTTTTTTGGTGAGCTCGTCCGCGTGACGCATTGAATTTTTGTAAAAAGAATTGCCGCCGTCAATAACGGTGTCGCCCTCGCTCAATAAGGGTACGAGTTCGGCAAGAACATCATCAACGGCCTGATGGGGCACCATGAGCCACACAAGGCGCGGGGACGCGAGTTTCTCGACGACCTCGGCAAGTGTGTATGCCGGGATTGCGCCTTTTTCTGCGACCTCCTCAGTGGCAGCGGGTGTTCTGTTGAACGCGACCACTCCCCACCCTTTTCCAAGGAGGTTTTCTACCATCCCCTTGCCCATCTTTCCCAAACCAATATACCCAATCGTTTTTGCCATAATACCCCTATTGTACGCTAAATTGACGATAAATCCACTTGCGGGCCCTTGCTTCCCTGTGCGTATGGGTGGAGCGGCGTATTTTCCCAGAGTTCAAGGATTGGCGTAATAAATTGCCATGCCGCAGAGACCTCTTCCGTGCTTGCAAAAAGAATCTGGTCGCCCGCAATACCGTCGAACAGTACTTTTTCGTAAGCATCGGCGAGACGTGACCCTTCGGGGATGTTTCTGTACGAGAACGAAAGCTCCTTTGGTTCGAGATCGAGCGAGAGTCCGGGTTTCTTTGCCCAAAAAAGAATAGATATTTTTTCGTCCGGCTGTATTCTAAAGGTAAGAATATTTTGGTGATGATGTTCGGTGCCTGGTGGACAGAGGCACGAGGTTGTCTTCTTGAAATATATTTTGATCTCAGTTTTATCTTCATCAAGCGCCTTGCCGCTTTCGAGATAAAATGGGACACCTTGCCAGCGGTCGTTGTCGATGAATGTTTTAATGCGGAAAAAAGTTTCTGTTTGAGAGGCAGCGTCAACAGACGGTGTTTCCTTGTATCCCTCGTATTGTCCTCGCACAAGGAGTGCCCCCGCGGTGTCAGAGTTTACTGGACGAAGTGACTCAAGTACGCGCGCGCGTTCGGTGCGAATACGCAAAGCATCAAGTTCTATAGGGTCCTCCATGGCAATAAACGCGAGCATTTGAAGTAAATGGTTTTGGCCTACATCGCGGAGCGCACCAATGCCATCATAAAAGGCGCCACGGCTGTCCACCCCCTTTTTTTCACTGAGGGTGAGCTCCACGCGCTCAATATAGTCCTTGTTCCAAAGCGGTTCAAAGAGAGTGTTTGAAAAGCGGAACATCAAAATATCCTGAAGCGCTTCTTTGGCAAGGTAGTGGTCGATACGGAATATTTGCTCCTCTTTAAAAAGACTTCCGAGGACTTGATCAAGCTCTTGCGCGGTCGAGACGTCGTTACCAAATGGTTTTTCAACCAAAATGCGCGTCCAGCCCGTTTCATCACTGCATGGTTTGCTAAGGTCAGAAGCGGCGAGCTGTTCAAAGATTCCTTTGTAGTACGCCGGAGGCACGGCAAGATAAAAAAGTTTGTTGGTGCATTGACCAAACAAACGCTCCTCATGGTCGAGCACCCCCTTAAGCCTCTCGTAGCTCTCCTTGTCGTCAAATGTTCCCTGTGTGTATGAAATGTGGGAAAGAAACTCCTCAAGAATATCCTCTTTTTGAGAAGCAGTCCTTTCGATAATCGAGTTCTTTGCGATATCTCGGTATTCTTCGTGAGAGAACCCTCGACGTGACATTCCAACAATCTTAAACGAAAAAGGAAGATATCCGTTTTGAAAAAGGTCAAAAAGTGCGGGAATAAGTTTGCGAGTAGCGAGGTCGCCGGTGGCACCAAATATCGTGATAATGGTTGGCGGCGGAGTTACTTCTGTGGAGTTTACCATACCCAAGAGTATACCCCCACACCTACTTTTTGTATAGTTTGTATGGTTTCCTAGAAGTACTTGTTGAATATTTTTATATAAAAGTAGGTGTGGGGGTATACCTTTTTTACTCTTCTTGATAAAGAGGGTTGCATTTGAGGCAGACACCAAGTTCTTGGAGACGGTTCAAGTACCCAACGACCGTGGTGACGTATTCCGAGTGACTCCACGTGAGCGGCGTTGCCGAGAGTTGCTCGCCTGTGTAGGGGTGGATTTGTTCTGAAAGAACGCCCGAAAGCGAAGCATGTTTAACGGTCCATGCGAGCCATTTGTGTACAGGAGCAAAATCAGCTTCGTTCTTTGCACGGGCAATATAATATTTTGCGAGCCAAAGGGTGGTAATGATCCAAGGGTTCCCCGGGATGCCGCCTGCTGAACGGAAATAATAGTCCCCTTCATATCGCGCAACGCCTGAGACCTCTGTTTTGCAAACGAGGCGATCTTCAACTTGTTTGATTGCGCGGGCGAGGCGTGGGTCATCGATGTCGAGCACACCGTACGCAAAGACACCGTACACACTCGACATATCAAGTGTCTTGTCATAGGTAATCGTTCCATCATCTGCCACGTTGAGCATTTTTACAAAAATCCCCTGCGTGTCATCATAGAGGTACGTCAGCATTGCCTGTCGAATCTCAAAAGCAGCAGTATTGTATGTTTGCTCGCTTTTTTCTTTGCCGAGAAGTTTTGCGAATTTTGCCGCTGCTATAAGTGCACCATATACGGTCGATACCGTAAACGTGTGAATGCCGAATTTCTCTTCCCAGAGATCGTACGAGGCTTTGGGGAGGCGTGTTTTTGGATCACGATACTCCACCATGAAATCAGCAGCTTTTTTAACGAGGCTGTTGTATATCTGCTCGACAAACTCGAGGTCTTTGGATTGCGCATAGTGGCGCCACAGCGCGACGACAACCAGTGCCGTTTCATCTTCTTGAATAGGGAGTTCGATTTTCCCTCCACGCATCCACGGATGCCACGAGCTTCCGAGTGAACCGTCAGAGCGGTATTTATGCATAAGGTACCCCTCATCACTAAGGGCGTCATTGCAGAAGAGGAAAAACCGTTCAGAGACATTGAAATCCCCTGCCATATCAAAGGCCATCGCCGAGAGTGCGCCGTCGCGGGGCCACATGTAGCTGTACGTGTCGCGTCCATTTTGGAGCATGTCTGAGTCGGCGGAAGCAAGTATTGCTCCGCGGTTGTCGGCATGGGTGCGTATCATCAAGAGCGATCTTTTAAAAAGAGTCGCCTCGTCCTCGGTGAGTCCATAAAAGTTAAAATTGTACTTGTTGACCCATGCACGCCAAAAGTCATGCGTGGTACGCATAAGGTGTCCAGGCTTGCGCTCAAGGGTGTACGTGTTGAGTGCCAAGGCCTCTTTGATGGATTCTGCTGCTGCAATCCAATAGTGAATCGTTTTTTCTTCCCCGGGACCAAGATCAAGATAAAAACCAATCACGGAGTCCGAAGGGCCATGCTCGATAAGATTTTTGGACAAGGCACCGTCCTCGGCGTCTTTAAAGCTACCTTCCTTTCCCTCTATTTTGAAAATACCTGTCGTATAATCGTCAAAACTCCCTTTATCTGAAATACCGTTAATGAGGAAGACACGCCTGCCGTTATAGTGAATTACAACATGGTTAATGGGGTCAAAATACGAAGTATCTCCACGGTGTGACTCGTAGATCTCGAACTCGTGATTAAAGAAAAGTTTTACCGTGCGGGCACGATCGGTCTCATTTTTTACCGTCACCGCACGCAAGAAAATATTTTTTTCATTGTATACCGTATCCGAGAGATGAAGGGTTACTCCGAGAGTATCGTTTTTTGCGGTGGTTTCACCAACGAGCGACTCTCTTGCTGAGCCGATTTTGATATCCCAATTGGGGTTGTCGAACCAGTTGAGCTGATAGTCAACGTAGACACCAACACGATGCGTAAAGTGTCCACCAATATGATTTTCAAGCCCTACGTACGGAAAGTAAAAGTCACGAACCTGCGCTCGCTTGTCTGTGCAGACGAGAATATTTCCGTTACCGAGTGAAAGGGACTTGGGCATGTTTACATTATAGAAAAAACCGCGCTTGAATACAATACTAAGATGCCGTATTTGTGTATAATTTCCCCCACAACACCACCGTGGCGTATCTGTATCCTTGTTCATCATCACAGAGTTGTATCTATAGATACAACTCTGTGATGACTTAGAATATTTTTGGATTATATCCTAAAATATTCTTTGAGTTCACTCACACCCTCAATTTCTTTTGCCTTAATATAAATAATGTTATCTCGCACGCCAAAAAATTCTCCAACAAAATCAATCTCATTCTTGCAAAGATAGGGCGACACAAAAACAGATTTCTGGATTGGATAAAGACCCAGTTCTTTTATCTTTCGACTCACAGCACTACGAGATCGTCTTTTTGATTCTGGTATATCGAACATCACAATCCGCCACCATCCATCCCACTTCTTTGGCACATTAAGTTTCAATTCATCAAGGTTATATTCAAGAACTTTTTTCTTTCCTGCCTTAGTAATCTCGATAACCTCATTGCCATTCTTTGTGTATATATTTACCAACTTATTTTTCTGGAGGCTTGTTAACGTGCGATTCACTCTGTATTTTTCCTTTACATTTTTGGGGTCAAAAAGCGGTATGATTTTAGTAAGTCCTGGCATTGCGAGGCATGCAACCAAAAGCCCCGTATTTGCAAGACCTATTAGTATTTCCTTCGCCAACTCACCGTGTTCATAATTTTTCATATATTAAATATTATCACAGAGTTGTATCTATAGATACAACTCTGTGATAATTATCGATACTTAAATATTGATGTATAACCTCTACGCGGAAAGATGCCGCACGGGGATTTCTTTCGGACTCGTATTTTCAGGTGCACGATAGTTATGAATGCGTAATTTCATGTCTTGCAATGCATTCATGTACGCGATAAATGCTTCGTATGGCGTGTTGTAAGGGTTGAAGTATTTATGCACATCGCCGTCGTTGAACCACTTGGTACACATATAATAAAAGTGGTCCGAGGTCTGCAAACGGCGCCAGTCGTCGATAAGGCGCACGTCATCGGTTGCAAGAACGTCGTCTTCCATACTGTAGACGCTTTGTATTGCATCGTGCTGCATGGCATTCGAGAGCCATGCGGAGAGATCGCGCTCGACATCCGCCCATGACATGTAGTTATGCACATCAAGCTCCGCAATCGGCTCATAGCGTTCTATTGCTTCCGACGGAGTAATGAAATCATTGTCAGGGTGCTTATAAATTTCCTCAGGTAAATGACGAAGGAAATTAAAGATACCCGTGTCCTCCCATTGGTGCTCACCAAATGTCTCATAGTCCATAAAGAGATTGATGACCTGGCCGTTGCCGTTAACCTGTGATGCCCATTGCGCAAACTTGGGCGCCGTCAAAGGAAAATCTGCCCAATCTTTTGATGAAAAGCGAAATGCGATGTCGTCTGAGAGGCGATAATTTTTGAGAAGGAGTTTGATGTTCTCGGTTCCCTGAGGACGATAAAGGAAATTAGGACTTCTCCAGCCGAGCACATGGTCAGCCCCCTCGGCGATAATCCCCTTGTACCCCATCTTTTCTACTTCATGTGCGAGCGCGTTGTTATAAATGAGCTCGGTGTTGCGGAAAACCGTCGGCGTGACGCCAAAAAGTTCTTGTACTTTTGCACGATGCATCGCGACCTGACGTCGAAACTCTTCGGGTGAATACAAAAACGAAAGCGAGTGGTAATACGTCTCTTCAAGCACTTCCGCACGACCCGTTGCCACCAGTTTCTGAAATGATTCGAGCGTCTCAGGGCTAAACATCTCAAGTTGCTCAAGAAAAACTCCTGAAAAAGAAAAGCTGATTTTGAATTCAGGATATTTGTTGAGGAGCTCAAGGAGAACTGCATTAGCGGGGAGATAGCACTTCCCTGCTACTTTGTGCAAAATCTTTTTATTATTGATCGAGCGGTCAGAGTCGTCGTTAAAGTATTCGCTATCACGACCAACATCAAACACGCGGTAATCTTTTACGCGAAATGGTTGGTGTACTTGAAAATAAAAACAGATTGATGCCATATGGGTAGTTAATAGCTGGTAGTCATTAGCCAATAGGAAATACAGAACACATTATATCAGATTACGCGCACTTCAGGTGGCACTCCGCAATCACAAATGAGTTTTGCGTAATAATCAATACACTTTTTGCTGGATGCGTCCCAGGTAACCTTTTTTACTTCCTCACGACTGTTGCTCCAAAGTGTTTGCCAGAGAGAGCGATGTGACACCACCCCGAGAATCTTGTTCGCCATATCATCGGTATCCCAAAAGTCCGTTTTAAGTGCGTGCGTCAGAACTTCGGCGACGCCTGATTGCTTTGAGATAAGCACGGGCGCACCGGCAATGATTGACTCGAGTGGGGTAATACCAAAAGGCTCAGAAACCGACGGCATCACAAAGAGGTCTGCAGCACGATACACAGCACTGAGGTCGTCGCCACGAAGAAAGCCGACGAACATTACGTTGCTCGATATGCCGAGGTGCGCCGCCTCAAGCATCATTTGTCGCTCCATATCTCCGCTCCCCGCGACAAGAAACAGTACGTTAGGATTGTGCTCAAGAACGCGTTTTGCCGCGCGAATAAAATACTCAGGCCCTTTTTGGATAGTGATGCGACCTGCAAAGAGTACAATTTTTTGCCCATTCTTTTTTAGTTCAGAAAGTCTATCTGGAATATCCGCATAGTCACATTCATCAATGCCGTTATGTACTACTTCGATTTTTCCCGGAGAGATACCGTAGTGTTTGATAATTTTTTCTTTCGTAAAATTAGAAACGGCTATGATGCCGTCGGCATATTCCATTGCCATTTTTTCGATGTCATAGACATCTTGGTTGACCCCCTGCCCTCCCGTGCGGTCAAACTCTGTCGCGTGCACGTGAAGAACAAGGGGTTTGCCAGAAACTTTTTTAGCTTCGACTCCCGCAAGAAACGAAAGCCAGTCGTGCGCATGAATAACATCAAAGTGTTCTTTTTTTGCAATCTCGCGTGCACGGAGAGCATAGCGGCGAACCTCTTGAAGAAGCGTATTGCCATAGATATCAGAGATCATTTTGTCACGCTCACGCACATAACCATCAGAAGTAACGTATGGTTTAAGGTTTGACTCGATCTCGTGGAACTTCACCTTGCGCGTATCAGCAAAAAGAATGTTCATAAACGACGCAGAGACACCAACCTTTTTAGGAAGCACGAAAAGGACATCGATTTGTCGGTTGGCGAGCGCGCGCGTCAACCCAAAACACGCCGTGCCAAGGCCGCCGCTGTTGTGAGGGGGAAATTCCCAGCCGAACATAAGTACGCGCATAATTAATGTAAAGTATTCATGCGCATTATATCATGACACTGCAAGAAACATGAAAAGAATATGGGGATAACTCACGGAATCAAGACGCCCGCATGGTATACTAGTGACAGGTCGAGGAATAACCTAAATAATTTTAATATTATGCTGAATAATCACGTATACAATCTCCTTCTTCAGGCGACACAGGAACACAAGAGCCTCTGGCGTATCAAGGATTCATACAAAAAAGATGCTGACGGCTGTGCTGAATGCACTGCTTTCTGGGAGAAGGTGGAAAAAGACAAGGAAGGCCATGTCGGCGAACTCGAAGAGATGATCAAAAAGCATCTCTAAGAGACTTTAGATAACGTGCTCAACAAAAAACCGCAGCAAAGGCGGTTTTTTGTTGAGCACTTGCATTTGTATATCAAATATGGTATAATTGTATCTATCTATGACTCCTGAGCCAATCGAATTTCCTGCACGCATCAACAAATACCTCGCCTACAAGGGCTTTTCCACGCGTCGCGGGGCCGACGAGCTCATTGAAAAGGGTCTTATCAAAATAAACGGTAAGGTTGCCAAGCTTGGCGACCAAGTAAACGAAGACGATCTCGTTGAGGTCGCAGAAAAAGTCCTCACGCAGAACGCTCTTCGCCATCGCTATATCGCCTACCACAAACCACGAGGGGTATCGACTGACGCACAAGAAGGCTCCCGCGCTATTATGTCAGAGCTCCCCGCACTCCGTGGTCTCTTCCCTCTTGGTCGTCTCGACAAGGATTCTCATGGACTCATCCTCCTTACGAACGATGGTCGTCTCACCGAGCGCCTCCTTCATCCTTCACGTATGCACGAAAAGGAATACCTTGTGCGCACAGACAAGCCAGTGTCTGATACCTTTGTTCGTCACATGGAGCGCGGTATTTTAATTGAGGATTACAAAACAAAGCCTGCAAAAGCACGCCGTGCAGGAGAAACTATTTTTTATATCACTCTCGTTGAGGGCAAGAAGCATCAGATTCGCCGCATGTGTGCCGCTGAGGGATACCGAGTACTCGAGCTCACTCGTGTGCGCATCATGAATGTCAAACTTGGTGACCTTAAGGACGGAGCCTATCGTGACCTCACTAAAGAAGAACTCTCCATTCTCCTGAAAGACATCGGTCTCTAGTAAAAATAATTAGAAAAGACTATCCCGCCGACGATAGTAGTCCCCAAGGCTACCATGAATACAAATCCGCTCATGAGGTCTTTGATTTTGCCAATTACCGGGTCAGTGTTCGGCTCTACTTTATTGCAAAGGTCCTCAATAGCGGTATTAACCATTTCGGACGCAAGAACCGCCGTGACGCACCCAGCGATAATAACCCAATCAAGTTTCCCAAAACCAAGATACGTGCCACTTACCACCACAACAAAGGCAACCACAACTTCAATACGAAAGTTGATTTCTTCTCGCCATGCGGTACGAAGTCCGCTCATTGCCCATCCAAAACTTTTCATCGTTCTGTTCATTATTTTTATTATACCATTTTAATATTCCTGCGGTAAAAGAATTTGCGTATTTCTTCGACGAAAATAATGGACGAAGCGATGGCAATAATGACAAACCACTCCTCGCGCCCTAACGGCACCGTGTGCATAAGCTTTTGTGCAACAGGGTTATACAACACGAGCATCTGGAGCGAAATTACCACCAAGGTTGCGCCAACCAGAAATTTATTTGAAAAAGGATTCATTTGGAATATCGAGCGGTCTTCAGAACGACAGTTCCATGCATTGAACCACTGAAAGACCGCGAGGAGCGTGAGCGAAACCGTCCATGCTTTTACGAGGTCAGTTTCAAAATAGCCTTTGAATAAGTACAGTGTACCCACCGCCATAGGTACTGCCATCAAAAACATACGCCATGCCATAAGTTTATCCACAAGATATTTTTTTGGTCGCTCAAATTTGCGACGGAGGAGGCCTTGCTCTTTTGGCTCCATAGCAAGCGCGGTATCCAGGAATCCATCAGTCACAAAATTGAGCCAGATAATCTGTGCGGGCAAAAGAGGTAGCGGGTATGCAAGGAGGAGTGCGCCGACAATAGTGAGTACTTCACCAACACTTGTTGAGAACAAATACAAAATCACTTTTTTGATGGTCTTGTAAATATTCCTCCCTTCCTCAATAGCAGCAACAATGCTCCCAAAATTATCATCAAGAAGCACAATGTCCGATGCTTCCTTGGCGACCTCGGTCCCTATTTTCCCCATCGACACGCCAAGGTTTGCAGCCGAAAGCGATGGTGCGTCATTAACCCCGTCGCCTGTCATCGCAATAATCTCACCGCGCGCTTTATAGGCATTAACGATACGTAGTTTATGTTCTGGGCTAACCCGCGCAAAGACTGATACCTGTGCGAGCTTTTCAGAAAGTTCGGTATCTGAAAATCCATCAATCTCTTCACCCGTTAGCACCCCGTCACCTTCGCAAAAAATACCCGCTTCTTTTGCTATTGCTTGCGCTGTTATTACATGATCGCCGGTAATCATTACGACGCGCACGCCCGCTTCTTTTGCGGTAGTCATTGCCTCACGTACCTCAGAGCGGAGGGGGTCCTTCATGGCAAAAAAGCCAACAAACGTGAGGTCGGGTAATGCATCCGTATGAAGTGTTTCTTGTGTATGAGTAGATACCGCTACGGCCAGAACGCGGAGACCTTCCCCTGAAAGTGTTGAGAAGAGTTCGTGGAGTTTTTGTTTCTCTTCTCTCGACAAAACCTGTCCGTTTCCATCGCTATATATTTTTTGTGTATAACCAAGGATAACCTCGGGTGCGCCGACAACCGTGGAAAATATTTCATTGCCGACACGATGCGAGGTTGCATGATACTTGAGGTGATAGTCAAAAGGTATTTCTGCAACCATGGGTTGCTCCTGCTCCAAAACATCTTTATGAAACCCGAGCTTGCGTGCGAGTACCAGCATTGCAGCCTCGGTCGGATCACCGGCAACACGCCAGGTACAATCTACTTCAGAAAACAGCACTCGTGCATTTGCACAAAAAGCAGCAACCTTACCCATAAGGAGGAGCTCGGGATGATTTGCAGGGTCAACAACTACGCCCTCGCGACGTACATTCCCTTCCGAACCATACCCAATACCCTCAATTTCAAACACTGTGCCGTCAACGTACACCTTTTGAATCGTCATTTCATTTTGCGTGACGGTACCGGTCTTGTCTACTGCTATTACGCTCACCTGTCCGAGCGCCTCCACCGCATGCATTTTTTTCACGAGGGCGTTCCGCTTACTCATACGCCATACTCCTGTTGCGAGCACGAGTGTCATCACGATAGGCAACCCCTCGGGGATAATAGAAACCGAGAGAGATACGACGGTGGCAAACATTTCTTTCAAAGGTTTGCCCTGCAAAAATCCTAGCAAAAAGAGTAGAGCACTTATGCCCAGAACCACCACAATGATACCACGCGACAGATTCCGAATATTGTCCTTGAGCGGAATCTCAGTATCAATAGCGGCAACCTCTCGAGCAATCTGTCCAACAACCGTACTCATCCCCACCGCCACAACAACCGCGCGACCATTGCCGCCAACAATATGCGTTCCTTTGAACACCATATTTTTCTGATCAAGTGTAGAAAGATTTGTTTGTGCAATAGTATCTGCAATTTTATGTACAGGCTCTGACTCGCCCGTCAACGCTGCTTCATCGAGATTGAGCGTGTTCGAAATGATGATACGCGCATCAGCGGGAACCTTTTCTCCCTCAAATAACATAATGATGTCCCCCGAAACAATCTCAGAATCTGGAATAATAAGCTCACGTCCATCACGCACAACGGTAGCCTTGGTCTCTACAAACCGTCGCAACGCGCGAAGCGTATTTTGCGCACGACCCTCTTGTATCGTTCCAACAATCGCATTAAAAAAGAGCACCGCAAGAATGATTAAGCCATCGACTACTTCACCTATCACAAACACCGTAGCGCTTGCCGCAAGGAGGATATAAATAAGCGGGCTCTGAAATTGGCGCAAAAAAACAACCACCAAGCTATCAGTTTTGGGTTCTGGTAATTTATTAAGCGTGCCTTCTTGCAGGCGCCGAAGAACATCTTCTTCACTCAAGCCCTCATCAGAGGTGCGCAAAAGCGCAAGTACTTCAGGGATTGTTTTTGTATACCAATTGTCTTTCATGTTTATGTTCGTTTAAAATACCAATACACGATGGCACTCAAAATCGCTGCAAAGAAACACCAAGTAGAAGCGAATGCTGCGGTGTAAAAATAGTACGCCGCTGCAAAGGATAGTAATACTAGGGTACCAAATATATTGAGTATTTTATTACTCGAAAAAAAGAAGCTTACTGAAGTTGCAAGCAAGTAGAGACCCATCGTGAAGGCCCCATACTGTGCCGGTAAAGGATACACAATGCTTTTATTTACCACATGAGCAGTCATAGGATGACTGAGTATAAAATAGAGGAGATATAAACTCACCCCCACCCCAAGCCCCAGGAATACCGAGAGTATTTGCTTGCGATGGGGGTCTTTTTCTATCGAGCGTATTGAAAATGGCACAAATGTTGGCCACAGAACATAGGCAAAAAACACAAATGCATACGTCGCGACCTGACCAAAAAATGGCGTGCCGTAACCAAACGAAAGCCACACCACACCTTCGACAGCTTGCTGAATACCAAACAAAAGAGGAATCGCCGCAAAAGGAACCTCGTTTTTTGTCCTGGCTTTTTTAATTGTTACCGCTCCCGTTGCGGACAACACGGCCCCGGCTGCAAAACTTGCGGTTGCTGAAAAACACATATTGAATATTGTAGCACAATCAATCGCGCTATTTTACAAACTAATAATCTGCCTCCTAAGGAGGAGCGCATTAAACGCTACAATCACCGTAGATACACTCATGAGCACGGCTGCCACCGCAGGTTCGAGCACGATACCTCGCGAAGCAAGCACTCCCGCAGCAAGCGGTATCGCAAGAATGTTGTACCCCGTTGCCCAAAAAAGATTTTGCATCATTTTTGAATAGGTAAGTTGTGAAAGTTTAATGATTTTGGGAATATCGCGCGGGTCGTTTTTTACGAGGATGATACCCGCAGACTCAATGGCAACATTAGTTCCCGCACCAATGGCGATACCAAGGTCTGCTTGGGTGAGCGCGGGCGCGTCGTTTATCCCATCCCCAACCATGGCGACCTTGTTCCCTTTCCCTTGAAGCAGCTTTACCTTCTCAGCTTTTTCGTGAGGAAGCACGCGAGCAAAATATTCATCAATACCAAGCTCGCGAGCGACCCACGCCGCGACATCGGGCGCATCTCCCGTAATCATTGCGGTGCGTATACCAAGCGAACGCAACACACGAATGGCCTCGCGGGATTCTTCACGAATAGTATCGGCAAGAGCAATAGAGCCCATCAAAACGCCATCTGATGCGACAAATATCACCGTCTTACCCTCGTTTTCAAGCGCCCGTGTTTTCCCGAGTATTTCGTGAGAGACTACTACCTTTGCATCAGCCATAAGCGATTCATTTCCTACTACAGTCATATGACCCGCAATCATGCCACGAGCACCCTTGCCGGGAACGCGTTCGAAATCTTTAATATCAGAAAGTTTTTGCCCACGTTTGTGTGATTCAGCGACGATTGCTTTTCCGAGCGGATGTTCGGAACCATAATTCAGCGATGCTGCCCTTGAGAGAACCTCGTTCTCGGTAGACGACGGAAGTGCCATAACCGCGTGAACGCCAAACATTCCCAGCGTCAAGGTCCCGGTTTTATCAAAGAGCACGGTATCAACAGAGCGTGCCACTTCAAGAGCAATGCGCTGCCGTATGAGAAATCCATTTCGTGCTGCCATGGTGGTTGATATCGATGCGACGAGCGGCACCGCGAGGCCAAGCGCGTGCGGGCAGGTGATCACGAGCACGGCAACAAGTCGTTCGGTTGCGGTTACTATCCCTGCGCCCACCAAAAGCCATACGGCAAAGGTTGTTGCCCCTACGACAAGGGCAATCATCGTCAAATACAGTGCCGCGCGGTCTGAAATAGCCTGTAGGCGCGACTTTGACGCCTGTGCTTCGGCAACCAGACGCATTACCCCCGCAAGAAATGTCGCCTCGCCAATCTTGTCTACCCGCACCGTGAGGCTGCCGTCACCATTTATTGAACCGGCAATTACGGTGTCCCCTATTTTTTTGTTCACGGGCTTAGATTCTCCGGTAATGATCGATTCATTTATCTCAGATTGTCCCTCAACGACGGTTCCGTCAGCGGGGATATTACTCCCCGGACGTACCAACACCATATCTCCTGAAACAAGTTCAGAGAGGGTAATCGTTTGCGTTTTTCCATCGCGCAACACCTCGGCCGTGTCAGGTAAAAGTTTAGCGAGCTCCTTGAGCGCCCCTTGTGCACTCTGCACTGATTTCATTTCAATCCAGTGCCCGAGGAGCATAATGGTGATAAGCGATGCAAGCTCAAACAAGAGATCGTGCCCAACGCCCTGCACGATGGAAAAAACGCTGTAGGAATATGCGGCCGTGATCGCAAGAGCGATGAGCGTCATCATCCCAGGAAGCCTTGCCCGTATCTCGCGGTATGCGCTCGTGAGAAATATCAACCCCGGATAAAAAAAGACAACGCTCGCCAACATGAGCGTGACATACTGATATCCCCAAAACATCGTGACATGGATATCAAACACCTCCATCGCCATATCTGAATAAATAAAAATAGGGATGGTAAGCACCAGGGACACCCAGAACTTCACGAGAAATGATGAGGTTTTGTGTCCAGCATGTTTATCATCTGCCCCGTGTCCCTGCGCGGGCCCTGTTTTCTTTTTCTTGGGAATCAGACTCATTCCGCACTCGGGACACATGCCTGGCATCGTACGTACGATGTTGGGGTGCATAGGGCACGTATAGGCAGCATCCTCAGAGCCTACTATTTGCGGCACCAACACATCTCCTGATGGTTCTTTTTTATTATTGGTGCAACATTCGTGACTCATGATTGTAGATTATGCGGCTGTGTGGCCAAACTCCTCGTCCGCATCGTCGGCATCCGCGTTGGCCTTGGTGACATGAATGCGTCCATCAATATGATTTGCGGGAGCATAAACGGTGTACACCTTGAGGGGCTCGCTGCCCGTGTTTATAA
This sequence comes from Candidatus Yonathbacteria bacterium RIFCSPLOWO2_01_FULL_47_33b, assembly GCA_001823575.1. Taxonomy (GTDB): domain Bacteria; phylum Patescibacteriota; class Minisyncoccia; order Phycocordibacterales; family UBA1550; genus UBA1550. Next base: position 54,402 of record MHUW01000007.1, read on the forward strand.
AATTATGCTCAGTGCTCGGAGTAACCACCACCACGTCACCCGCAGAGATATCTGCCTCCACGCCATTCAAAATTGCCTTACCGGTCCCACTCAAAAAGAATAGCGTCTGTTCAACATGCCCGTGTTTTTCCTGGCCGATTTCGCCCCCAACAGGAATATTCATAACGACAAGCTGGCTTCGGTCGCCGGTAAACACTACTTTACGAAAATTCGTATTCTCTTCTGTCTCCTTAATAATATTTTTAATGTATGGCATATCTTTATAGTATACGAGAACAAACTATTTTTACCTATCGGTTCATAAACGTTATCGTGAGTTGTAATACCGTCGCAAAAGAAACCCAAGCAAGGTACGGAATATTCGCCAGCGCTGCCCATTTTATATAAGGATAAATAGCGACAAGCGCCCACACGAGCGTTCCTAGCACGAGCACGATATCAAGGCTCGCGAGGGGGAGATTTTTTAGACCAAACTGTAGTGGCGTAAATGCGAAATTAAAAACAAGGTTCAAAGCAAACGGAAGAGCAACGATGAATGGGATCTTTTTTATGGCAAATAAATAAAAAACATATCCGTATGAAATAGCAATAACGACATACAGCACCGTCCACACCGGCCCAAATATCCACGCGGGAGGCGACCATGTTGGCTTCAGAAGCTCCTGATATGATTCGTATGTTTTCATACATTAAGTATACCAATTTATGATGCACAAGTCCCCAATTTGATGAGCGAAAGTTTCTCTTCCTTACTCAATCTTTTTATCTCACCCTCACGAGCGCGAGACTCGGCAAATGTCTCAACCGTCTCAGAGTATCTCAAAACTACTGGACGGCGGATTTTGGTATAGTGTGCGCCGCTTTTGAGATGGTTATGTTTATGAAGCCTCTTTTCAAGATCGTTGGTCGACCCAGTATAGAGCGACCCGTCTGAGCATTCAAGTATGTATACAAAATAAGGCATTAATAGGTATTCTACCATGAATATCTGTCGGCTTTACAAGAAATATTTGAAGGTGTACAGTAAGCACTTGATGCAAAAAACTCCGCATGGGCGGATATTTTTTGTTAATAAATTTCATAATAAACTTACCCACCGCCACTATGCAGTTTCAATCTCCCGTCATCCACCTCAACAGAGTTTTTCCTTTTTTAGAGTGGAAGAAAAACGTAACGAAGGAAACCCTTCGTAAGGATACGATTGCAGGACTCATCGGGGCATTTGCCGTACTCCCGCAAGCCGTTGCATTTGCCACCATCGCCGGCCTGCCACCACAATACGGTATTTATGCCGCGATTGTCCCTGCAATCATTGCGGCGCTGTTTGGGTCATCGAAACACCTCGTATCGGGGCCAACAACAGCAATATCCCTTGTCGTGTTTGCATCTCTCGTTCCCCACGCAACACCGGGAACGAATGAGTTTATCAGCCTCGCCATCACCCTCTCGTTTCTCGTAGGAGCAATACAGCTCCTCATGGGGTGGATGCGTCTTGGTTCACTCCTCAATTTCATTTCGCATACCGTTATTGTTGGTTTCACCGCGGGCGCAGCAATTCTCATTGCATCAAGTCAACTCAAAAACTTCCTCGGGATTGCCGTTCCGCAAGGAAGTTCTTTTTATGAGACAATCGCGACCGTCCTTGCTCATATAAAGGAAACCAACCCGTACATTTTGCTCGTCGCAATGGCAACCTTACTCACGGGGATTCTTTTCCGTCGCTACTTCAAAAAAATACCGTATATGCTTCCCGCGATCCTGGTCGGCAGTCTCTTGGGTCTCGCACTCAACCACTTCTTAACCCCCGCCATTACGGGACTCAAAACAATTGGCGCAATACCCGCATCACTTCCTCCGCTTTCTTTCCCCAACCTTGACCTCAAGACAATCTCCCTCCTTGCGTCGTCAGCATTTGCGGTCACCCTCCTTGCACTCACCGAGGCCGCAGCGATTGCCCACGCTATCGCCCTGCGTTCCGGCGATCGCATCAACACCAATCGTGAATTTGTCGGACAAGGCCTTTCAAACGTATTCGGTAGTTTCTTTTCTGCATACCCTGCAAGCGGTTCATTCAACCGCAGTGGCCTCAACTATGAAGCAGGAGCGCAAACTCCCCTTGCATCAGTATTTGCGGCACTGGCACTTATTGTTATTGTGCTTTTCGTCTCACCACTTGCTGCCTACCTCCCGCTCGCGGTAATGGCGGCCATTCTTTTCCTCGTTGCCTGGGGCCTTATTGATTTTCATCACATTCGTGGCATTTGGCGCGCAAGTTACCGTGAGTTTGCTCTCCTCCTCGTCACCTTCCTTTCCACCCTCTTCATCGAGCTTGAATTCGCTATCTTCATCGGTACCTTTTTCTCAATCGCACTTTACTTGCATCGCTCGTCAATGCCAGCAGTGCTTACCTATCTCCCCGACCCTCTTCACAACCAGCCGCGCTTCTCGACTAATATTCAGGGGCCCCGCTGTCCGCAACTTTCGGTAGTGCGTATCGAGGGTGCATTGTTCTTTGGCTCCGTAAATGACGTGGAGACAAAATTGCACCACATTAAAGAAAAGCATCCGAGTGAGAAAAATCTCCTTCTTGTTCTTGATAGTATGCCCGTTATTGACCTTGCTGGTTTGGATATGTTGGTACGTGAAAAAGAATCGCGCAAGAAACAAGGCGGCGATCTTTTCCTTACCAACCTCAGCACAAAAACTCTTGAAGCACTTGAGAGTTCAGGACACATAGAAAAAATTGGGCGTGCAAACATCTTCAGGTCAAAGAATGAAGCTCTCAAAACTATTGTCCCCCTCCTCAGTCAGGACATCTGTAGCACCTGCCCTGCGCGCATCTTTAGAGAGTGCCCAAAGAGAATCTCAGACAATGCATAAAAGCGTTTGACGCCTCCGCCACCCTATGGTAGCCTGCAAACAGATAGTTAACCAATAGGAGGCAATGATGAGCAATCGCTGGAGTTTGATTAAAAGGTTTGGCCCTATAACGCATAAAGATTTTATGTTGATAGGTGGCAATTTTTGTCATCTGGTAGAGTATTATCATCAGAGAACCTCAGAGACCATCGTGACGCTCTACAAAGAGCTTCCCTACTCTGTAACTGCTCCCGAGGATGGGATTAGTGAGTGGGTAGATGAGGAAAACAGCAAGAAAGAGCTTGCAGTAATCGCAGGGATTCAAAACGTACCGCGAGATCTTTTTGATCTTGCAGAAAATGTGCAAGTAATCGTCGTCCCTAACTTGATGGACAGCAGTAGTAATGTCTGCGGATATATGGAATGCAAAGGACTCCTCTCTCGTCATATGGTGTTCAGTGTTTCGCCGGACCTTACGGGCAAATACTTACGTAGTCTCTGCCTCAGCAAAGAAAACCGCCCCTCAAAGCTCTGGTTCGGTCAAGGCGACGGTTTCGAGAAACTCCATCATTACTCCCTCTCATAGCAAGTGCTTCAAATCAAAAGGCTTCCTCACGGAAGCCTTTTTTCTTTTTACCCCCTCCTCAGCACCTCAAAGATCTCTACCATCGCCATCGTGTCGAGGGCGCAGTATTTGAGAAGGTTTGCTTTTGTTTTTTCAATATCTTCATCACTCATACCACCCCTGATCATCTTTTCCCATTCGCTGAGCGCCATGGTGCCATTTTGAATATCGAGCGTCTTGTATGAGAGTTCGGGCAAAAGCACGGGCAATACTTTTTTAATAGATGCACTTCCCTGAAAATCTGGATGTTGATAGTCATCCTTAAAAATTTTCATCAAGTCAAAAACTCTACTGTTGATATCTTCGAGAAAACCGCGATGCTCGGGGTGCAGCTCAGCGAGCTCCATATTGCGCCCCTTCTCAAATGACTCATACCACACAATGACGCTGCCCACGGGCCCTACACAGCCTCGCAGGGCATCTAGGAGGCCATTTGTTGCGCCAGGCAGTCCACCCGCAAGGTATTCAAAGTGCTCAAGCGTGCCATCCGCATCAAGCTTGTGCACCGACACCTGAAAGACAATTTGCTGGTTTGTTTTGTACCCGTCGAGAAGTGGTATGGGCGTGCCGTAGGTTTCGTAGTCGAGAAAGTACAGTGGAAAGGTGAGCTGCGAAAGTGTTTCATCTATTCCTTCTGTATTGATAATCGGCCGACCCGTTTTTTGTAACGTAACCTTGTCACGCTGTATGTCGGTCAAGTCAAAGTCTTCGGGAATATCTGCAATCTCTAAAACACCCATATCTAAAAGTTGACGGAGTTTATTCCCCTGCACAATGTGATGCACCGAGTACTCCGGCACCTGCGGATTGAATTTATGGAAACAATCACACCGCTGACCGTGGCTCTTATACAAACAGTCACACCCCACGAGCGAAATTTCATCCTTTGCAAGCATTACGAGTGCCCGTTCAATCTCTGCTCGCACCACCTCCTTTTCCTCATGTATCTGCTCGGTGACGTTCTCAATAATAAAAAGCTGGTTGATATCTACCTCGCCTGCACGGCGATATTCTTTGTTGATATAAATGATGTAACTATCGCCCACGTTCACCCCTGCATCCTCGGCGACAATCGTCTGAAACCCGACATCCTTTATATGATTATGCTTGAGGTCGGTCTTGATCTCCGAGCTCGCCTTTACTTCATAAATATCCCACTTCCCTGTCTCGGCGTTAAAATTCAAAATATCTATTTTTGCAAAGAGCCCTTGCTTGGTCTCAAACGTCGCTTGAAAAATCGAGTTGCTCCCCTGCAAAAGCTCCTGCGTACGCGCAAGCAGTGTCTCTTTGTTCCCCGTCACAAACACGCCGTCAGGAAAAAGCTTTTGCACATACTCCTCCACCTCGTACCCGTCCTTGATGAGCTTTTGCAGAAACAGCGAAAACTCGCCAGGGGTATATTCCTCCGGTCGCTTTTTCTTGAGCCACAAACACTTGTCGCACAAAAGAAATTCCTTAAAATCGGTTTTGGTGAGGGTCATTTAAGCTGTTTTCTTTTTCTTGCCACTCACAAGCATCGTAAGAATGAGCCCTACCATTTTATCCTTGTGTGCAGGGTCGCTCTCGGCAACGAGGAGTGTGATTGCCGTAAGTGCTGGTGGTGTAATGCGCGACGTATCAAGTGCTTTCGCTTTCGCAAGGAACCATACAAACGCATATGCGCCACTTCTTTTGTTGCCGTCGATGAACGGATGATTTTTGATAACAAAATAGAGGAGGTGTGCTGCCTTTTCCTCAACCGTTGGGTACATATCACTACCACCAAACGACTGCATCACATTCCCCACAATACCCGCCACGCTTCCTCGTTCGCGTTCGGTCGCAAAAAGATCTGTCGCCTCTCCTTTTACAACGAGGGACTCTTTGAGTGTCGCGAGGGCACTCCCAAAAGTCTCGGCTGTAATTTTAACCGATTTCTTGGTAGCACCATTGGTGACCAGAGTGTCTTTATCGTAAGCATCAAGCGAAAGCCAAGTATCAGCAAAGAGCGAGATGAGTTCAAGGATTCCCTCAGTGTCCACGGTCGCACCCTTGGGGAGTAGTGCCTTCACGTCGGCCACCGTCTTCAAAAACGCATCATAATTTTGTGAAATACGAGACTTGTTTATCGTGTAGCCGTCAACGATATGAGCACGGAGGGTTTTGGTTGCCCATTGGCGGAATTTTGTACCAACTACCGAATTTATTCGATACCCCACGGCAATCAAAATATCGAGATTATAAATATCAACCTCACGGCGAACCTCTCTGCCTGACTCATTTTGAACTAGTTCCATTTTGGAACTAGTTGCTCCCCGAGCCAGCTCCTTTCCCTTATAGATATTTTGGATATGCTTTGAAATTGCTTGCGGATTTACCTCAAACATTTCGGCCATCTGCATACGTGTCGCCCACACCGTTTCCTTACCAAAATCACCCCGAAGCTCAATAGCTCCAGATTTTGCTTGATAGATTACCACTTCTTTTTTAATTTCTTTCGCTTTCATTGTAGTGTATTATACCATACCATTTCAGCACACTGTATAAAAAAGCCCATGCGGAGGCATGGGCTGAATTTCTTTATGTTTTTAAATTATATTTTTGCTGTTGGGCGCTTAGGGAGTCCTTCAATCTTTTTCGCAACCCGTTTTACTTCGGCCGTGCGACTGAGTTTTTTGTGATTACCAAAGGGCCACATGCGCATGGCACTTTCGCCTTCTACGTGGGTGAATATCCGAAATTTGTGCTCGAACTTTGCCGCGTTGCATTCCATACGCACAATGAATCGATAAGAGACTTCCACGACATCATGGGGAACATCCTCATTGTCCAACTTGCCACGATAAATCTTGTCATCAGTGGCGCCACATGATTGCACCAAATCCATCATCGCGGACTCATTGGTCTTTGCATCCTTTGGCTCTACGAACCATGTTGTTACGCGTTCCTTTTTCATCGCGCTTCTCCCCTGTTAAATATGTTATTGAAAACAACCAACCTGCCCACAACCCTACCACAAAAGCGCAGGAAATCAAGATGCCTATCATTTGGAAGCTTCGCTTCCAAATGATAGGAAAAGCCCCCGCCATTAGAAAATGGCGGGGGCTTTTGTCTCGAGAAATTAACTAAGTGATGCTACTTCACGCATGATTTGATCAAGCTTGGTGTTGATAGCTTCTAGTTGTTTCAGAACTGCATCATTGCTGGTGCCGCTTTCAGCGCGAGGAGCGTACGGAGCGCGGGGGCTGAAATCCTTTTTAGGAAATCTGTCTCCACCTCTATCCTTATTGAAACTTCCTCCTGCTACATTGAAACAATCCTTGCAGTACACAGGCTTTGCTCCCGTAGGGCGAAACGGTACTTCGCACGCCTTGTGGCACTCTGAACACGTTGCCTTATAGAGCGTAAACGGCGCATCGCTTGATTTACGATCTCCCCAATTCTTCTTGCCATAACTCGGCGCACCCGAGCGATTAGCACCAAATGAAGGTTTTCCTCCTCTTGCTCCATAACTCCCACTACCCCCTCGTTTGTTGTATTCTGTCATAAGTACGTGGACTATGCACTATATATGAAGAAATAGCAAGGGCGATACTGAAAAGGTCAATTATTCTTAATTAATCTCACCTGTGGATAACTTTTGACTTTTTTTACAAAAAAGTTATAATATATAGGTCTTTCGGTTTTACCATTAAACCGTAAGGGTATTACATCCTAGGGTAGCCCTCCGCAAGGAGGGCTACTTTGTTTTCTCTTCTCGGTGTTTCAAATCACGTCCCCAGATATCTTCTTCGATTTTGAGAACATCAACGTACCCGTCCCCTCCTGTGCGTAATTCTTCAGAGACGTTGTTCTTTGAGGAATAAGCATACACCTTTTTACCATCTCGCTTCAAATAGGTCACCAAGGCGAGAAAATCAGAATCCCCAGAGAAAAAGATAGCCGTATCATATTTATTCTTGTAATGAATAACATCAATAGTCATCTCTACGTCCATGTTTCCTTTTTCCTCCACAATATCCCCGTCATCTGAATGAACAGTGATACGTTTGAGTTCTTTTTTGCGAACAGTAAAACCTAAACCTTTCTTAAGGTAAGTAAAAAATTTATGCTTACCGTCCAATGAATAATCGCGAGTTCCTTCTGCTGGATATGCTGTGTAATAAAATACATCAATAGTATCCGCTCCATGCTTTTCCTTCAAAAATTTCTTCAATTTTTCAAAATCAAACACCCGTCCCTTCACCTTTTGCGCAGCCCAAAGGTTCGACGCGTCAATGAAGACGTACACGGCATGCGGTTTCTTTTCATCAGCTGTCATAACAATCATTCTACCACATTCTCTGCGAACGCCTCCCTTAAATATGCTTTTTCGAGAAATTTGAGGTCGGCGAGTTTGGTGGTTTGGAGGGTGCGGAAGATGATAAAAATCCTTACTTCAACACAACCCCGAGGTCGTAGATATCAAGTTTTCCATCGTTGTTTAGGTCACCGCTGTCGAGTGTCCCTTGTTTTTTGTGCAGGTCGTAGATGAGTTTTAGGTATTTCCCAAGCACGATGCGCGGAATCTCATACTGTCGTTCCTTGCCATACCATTCAAATGGGTCTCGGCCGCTCTTTTTGGCGTTACAACCGCGACATGCAAGCACTTGGTTATCAAACGTATCTATCGCGATTTTTACCTTAGGAATAATATGCTCCCATTCAAGCCCCTCCTCAGCGCTAGCACAATATGCACAAGCTTTTTCTTCGTTAAAGAATTTCTTGTTCTCTCGCAAAATGTTCGATGGTTGCATCTGTCCATCTTTCAATTTTTTATACGAATGCATAACAAACCCGTAATTCTTTCGGTCACCAACCGTGCTCCCCGCAATGAGCTTTGCGTATTCCCAATAAATAAGGTCCCGAATTGTTTTTACTGAAGCGTGAGGCATGATATTTTAAATTCTCAGTCTGCTTTTTTGTTTCTCGGGATCTCACTTCGGGGTTCTCTTCGAGATTTATCAAAAATATTTTCCAGCCATCTTACTAGGAAATTATGATGGTCACCACCAACCTCATCATAACGCCTGCCTGTAAGGTTTCTTGTAACTGCCTTTAAAAATTCGGCTAGATGCTCGATTTGTAACTTAATATTAACATCCTTTGTAGAAGTAGCCAGGGAGCGCGTCGCTCTATATTCTGAATTAAATATATTCGCAAGCTCCTGTTTATGTTTTCTCTCCTTAATAAAGACTGAGAATTCGTAGGTAATAAAAATAACATTAACAACAAATGAGACTATCTGGAGCCACTCTGGGCTTGGAATTATATTTGGCATAATTTTAGTGTTTGGTTGGGTCTACTAATTTATAAGAAGATCCTAGTTTTAAGATTGGCGGTAATGTTTTCCCTTTTACACACGTGACTTCAATTCCTGTTTCGCCTCCTCTTGGTCCTATTACTTCATACTGCCCTGATCTTGGCACCGCTTGCCCTGGTTTAAATGTATTCTTCATAATTATTATTCAGCTTCATTAAGTTCTTCCTTTTCCTTGCAATATTTTTCAGAAAAGTCCTTTAGCGCCACCTTGATGTCTTTAAGTTCACCATCCATTACTGCATCGTTTGTTTCTGGTGTTTTGGGAATAAGTAATTTTACTCCACCACCAAATTTAAATTCAAAATTATGAGCAGAGTTATCGATTTCAGCAGAAAAACCTGTTTTATCCTTAGAAACAGCTACATTGGTTGATATTTTTTTAGAGCGAGAAATCACTTTGGGTGACCAGTTTGCCATTTTTGTTGGATCAACCCCATATTTTTCATAATCAGAAAGAACTTTAGTTACACGTGACTTATAAGTTGCCAGTGAGCTTGCGCTGAAGTTTTTGTTTTTTGAAAATACGTTCTGGTAAATTTGCTCGATGTTTTTGCTAAATACGTCTATCGAATTGCGCTCCTCTTCATTTAATACTGCCTCAAACAGCTTCAGTGCTGTTTTAAGTGCCATACCTGTATTGTCAGGGTATTTTCTGCTCTTGACCGCTCTGTCTATAAACTCATATAGATCTTGAATTTTTTTCATGATATTTTTGGGGTTAATTAGTAACTCCTAAATGCTATCACAACTCAACAATATAAGTCAAGTGATAATATAAACAGATTTGTGTATAATCTGTTTATATGTGGTTTTTAAAGGGTTTTATGTTATTAAAGTTTTATTTGGACTACTTATCAACATTTTTAATTGCAATCATAATCCTATCCGTTTCAACCAGTGCTACAATCATTTTTTGATAGTGTTCGATGTCTGTGTTGGAGAGTTTGCGGGATTGGCGGTCCTTGAGCCATTTTTGAGCAGGCTGATAGCCACCGATGTAGAAATTCCAGGCGACTTCAGGAACATTGCCAAAATACTGCGTGTCATTGATGTACACATTGCCATCTTTGTATTTTGGATATTTCGCCTCGACGGTGTCGCTTCCCGCCTGAGGAAATGTCGTGATGAAGTTTTTGAGCTTTGGTGATTCCAAAAGATGTAGTGCGCGGAGTTCACCACCGAGCGCAACAAGCTTTTTGAACGACTCAGTATCTTGAGGATAAGGAACACGCGGAAAATTAATCTTCAAAAACTCTTTATATTTTTCGCGGTAACTTGGTGAGTGCAAAGCGGCATAGATGTAATCAAAAATATCTTCGGGGGTTGTCTTGCCGACAATCTTTTCTATTTCATCAACAATTTCTTTTTTGAGGTTCGGTGTTTTTAAGCCGTCTTCGGTGTAGAGATAGAGGGGGAAAGTATAAGCACCTTCCTTCGTCTGCAAAGAAACGGTACATCTATCAACGAGTGTTTTTGTTAAAAAAATGTGTTTAAAATCAGAGCTGCTTTGCTGCTTGGAAACCAGCAGGGCTAAATTATCTTTACCAACCAAATGTTTGTAAACTTTATATCCAGAACGACTAATCAGCTCTGGGTCATAATAGATCCACACAAAACCAAACGGTCTATACTGCTCTAACTGTATGTAATTTTCATCAAACAACTTCCCTTTAATTCGTTCCGTTAATTTATATCCACTTGAGTCGACCACTCGATAAGTAGATTTAAAACTACCACTGTAATTATTTGATAGAAGTTCTTGAATTTTCTTTGTGAGTTTACTTTTATCAAAATCTGTGAAGAGCGGGTCTCGATCAGTCTGAACACCAGAATTCGAAATCTGAAATAACTCATCAACCTTAAAACCTTTCTCATATTCTTCATTCGCACCAAAATCTTTCGGCACAAAAAAATAGTACGGCTCAGAATATTCAAGTTTCTGCCATTTAATATTTTCTACCGACCCAGCATCAAGTGCCTCGAACTTTACTTTTTGTTTTCCGTAGAGTTCGGTGTGGTACATATCTGCCAACCGCTTTTTCTTTCCGCTTTTCTTTACGAACAGAGAGATAGATACACCCTGTTGAATAGCGAAAACGTTTTCGTCCTTCCCTCCGTCAGGTGCTACTTCTTTCTTTTTTGCATTGCCGTGCAGGTCGATAATATAAATCGAGTCAAATGTTTCGAGCAAGTGTTTGCGCATTTGACGGTGCGTGATTCCGTCGATGAATGAGTTGTTCGTAATCATACCAACAATCCCCTCACCATTTTTCTCAATTAAGTCCTCAGTAAAACGAATGAATTTTATATAATCATCGTCAAGGTTGATTTTACGCTCGTTCAAATCTTTTTTGTATTCCTTGATCAATTCTGAAATATGTTCACCCTTGTTTTGCGAGCTGACATTATAGGGCGGGTTGCCCATCACGACCATGATCGGCAATTCGTTTTTTACGCGGTTTGCTTGGTTGGACTCTTCAGTGATTGCTTTACCGAGACCGATGCTTGAAAATAAGGTGTTTTCTTCTGACTCGCCTTTTTCGAGCGAGTTGGTTAGGTACACACCGAGGCGCGTACTCTCGTTAATATTTGCGCCAGACTCTTTGATCGTCGAAGAAAGTTTGAGGTGTGCGATAGTGTACGACGCCATCATAAGTTCAAAGCCATGAAGGCGCGGGAGTAGGTCTTCGTTCACATAATTGTTCCACCTCCCCTCTTGCCCTGCAAATGATTTTTGGATGTGCTGTATCGCTTCATTCAAAAATGTCCCCGTGCCTGTTGCGGGGTCGAGTACTTGGACTTTGTGCACCGACACTTTGTGTTTCTTGCCTTGCACCTCTTTCATTATTTCGATTTTTGAATTTTCGGCGAGGCCTTGCGCAAGACCAAACTCTTTTTTCAAAATGTCATCTACGGCGCGAACAATGAACCGCACCACAGGGAGTGGGGTGTAGAACACGCCCATCTTTTTGCGCTCGGCAGGGTCATACTCCTGCAAGAAGTCTTCGTAAAAATGAATGATGGGGTCGCGACTGTCGTCCTTGCCCACTTTGTAGTAGTTATGCACGATTGCCTCTACGTCGGCATTAGTAAACTCTTCACAAAGTTCGTTTACAATAAACTCAATACGTGGGTCAAACGACGAGCCGGCGATGTGGTCAAAAAAATGGCGAAGAAACGGATTGGACGCTGGGACTAAATCACGCGCTTCCCTGCGCGAAAAATCCTCTGGTGTATCGTCATAGTACCTTGCAACAAAAAGCCCGTACACGAGCGTCTGTGCATACATATCGGCAAACTTTTCCTTGTCGAGGTCGGCAAGTAAGAGCTTTTTGATAACCTCGTAGACAGAGAGTAGGTTTTCATTTTTTGCGTTGTCTTCTTGCGCAAGAAAAACCTTTACATTGTCGCGGATACGGCGCGCCTTGCCAGCCATCACCTTTGCCAAGACTGAGCCAGACTTTATCGGCTCTTTTGATTCGGTGATGAAGCCGCTAATTGTGTCCTCGAGAAGCTTGAACGTTTCCTCGTTTGAAACTATTTCTTTTTTGTCGAGCTTTGCGATAACAACCGCCTCGCCGTATCGTGTAGCATTTTGATAAAAACGAAACTCAAGACAGTTGGTAAGAATAATATTTGAGTATCCGTAATACCTACCCATTTGTTCGCTTTTTTCTATCTCGTCAAGTGAAATATTAAGGTCCTTTGCTTCTGCATATGCAACAACGGTCTTCCCTTTAGTAAAGACGAAATCCGGTGCGCCATACTCGCTTCGTTTTGGTTCGTTGTGAACTTTTAATTCGGTGATTTTTTCAAACAACTCTTGAAGCGCGGGGCGGTACGAGTGCTCGGTAGCATGTCCGCTTGCGTGCGTTTCAGCGACTTTTTGTATGAAATTTTTTACAGTTTGACTCATAAAAAGTAGGAGTGTTAACAGTTCCCAGTATACCTCCAATCAATCTTTAATACAAAAGCCCCAATCGGGGCGCTTGTTTACAGCTTCGTATACTTCGTATGCTTCCCTTTGGCTTTTTCGACGGGGTATTTGGCTTTGTTTTTCTCTATCTTTTTCTCGTGGGCGTCGGCGATGTCGATGCCGAGGTCGTGACTCATCAAAAGGACCCACGAGAGCACATCCGCGAGCTCCTCGCCTATCTCCTCTTTACCCTCTTTTACATACACCTCTATTTCCTCTTTGTTTTTCCACTGGAAATGCTCCAGCACCTCGGCTGCCTCGAGCGAGAGCGATATTGCGCAGTCCTTGGGGTTGTGGAACTGCTGCCAGTCGCGTTCATCCCGAAACTTGGTAATCTCCTCCGTTAATTTTTGAATTGAATTAGGCATTTTTATTGTAGGGATTTTTTTGCTTCATTTTTTGCACGCTCAACCATAAATTTAACGGCTTCGTTCATATTGGTGTCCTGGATTACAATATCCGGCCGTTTTTCCTGAAATACGCGGTAGACCTCATCAGCAAATGCTTGCCCAATCATCGGAACACGATCATAATCCATCACGATTATTCTGAATTTCTCAAGCCCCGACAATACACGCCGAGCCTGAGAACGAGAAATATGCACACCACCCATAGTGTACAAGCGGACTCGAATCTCTGTTTTATCAAACCCATAATCGCTATCTTCAGCAAGGTTAGTATACTTCTTAAAAATATCGTTCAAATGGTGTTTGTCTTTTATATTGATCTTGAAACTCACCTTCGTCCCTTTTTTGATTCCCTTTATTTTTTTAACGAAGATGTCTTTAATTTTGTTATCCGCAATATATTGATACCCGTAGCTATCAAGTACAAAAAGGTCCCCGACTTTTGATGTGAAGAAAATACCCTCACCTGAATGAAGTTTGGGCGCTGTGGTCATTTTTCCTTTTAAAAGGTCCTGAATTGCTTCAATCTCAGAGTTAAGGTTGCGTTTACGCATAATGTTACGGTATACACCAACGCCGTAGTCATCAATAACAAAAGAAAGCTCGTTGTCTTTCAGTAGTACCGTAACCTGAATTATTTCTGACTTGGAATGTTCGATAGCATTATTCAACATTTCTGAAAATGCGAACGTAAAAATACTTTTTATATTTTCTGGAAGTTTTTTAAACGGTAAAAATGAGCGCTCAACATCATCAAGGACTTTGTGCTCCTCGAGAGATTTGTTTTCTAATTTTTTGGTGTACCTATTTTCAATAGTGTCTGGATGGGAATCAGCGTATTCTGGCAAAACATACGCGGCATTGCGAGTCGATCCTATTTTTATAAGTTTTCCTTCGGCGACAAGTTCAGACAGCATTTTTGAAACATACTGCCTCGTAACACTAAAAGCCGCCACAAAATAGGCACTTTTAAGAAGCCCTTTCTGTTTTGCTATCTTGAGTATCTTTTCCTTGTTCAGCATATTGTAAACCAATTGTAAACCAATGCTTTTTAATTGTCAACTAATTGTCAACCAGCAAAATAAGGCTTATTTTCAGTGTTATTTTGCTAATTTGTGGATGTTATTTAAAGAAACAACAAATCCCTATCCAAATCATCGGACTCGGTGCCTTTTGTTTTGTGTTTGAGGGCGGTGTGAGTTGAAGCGAGGTACACCACGCGCTTGCCGAGTTTGTCTTCTAGTGTATCAATGCGTTTGTGGATGGCATCAAACTTGTCGGCCTTGATCGTCCCACCGAACAAATCCGCCTGTGAAGCATGTCCGGGAACAAGGTCGTGGAGGGTTACTCCTGTGGTGCGGTACAGAACGCCTCCTGTATGTATTTTTTCAAGCTCCGCATGCGCGAGCGCCATGAGAATCTCGGGGGAATTTGAAGGTACGGAAAGTGGTATCGAACACGTTACGATTTTGAAATTTTGTGTCTTCAGAAAAATAGAGATTTTCTTGGGCACCAATTCATAGTGTCGCGCTTTTTTGCAGGCGTCCTCTATGTTTTTTGAAAGCTGCGACCAGAGAAATGTTTTGTCATTGGTCGCGGGGTGAAATGTTAGCGTCTTTTGTATGGACGAGTAAACTGTTTTAACCTCTGGGTCTACCTCCATAACCGACTCGCCGCCCAACTCGCGCCAGATAGCTTCGTAGGGTTTTGAGAGATTTTGTCTGACCCAAGAAATATCTTTCATACTAAAATCTTTGGCAGTATACACGGCCCTCTTGGTGAGAAACTCTGCTGTTTTGGGTCCAATGCCCCAAACTTTCTTGATTGGTGTCTTTGTGAGGAAATCCGGCGCCGTACTTGTCTCGATGACGGTCAGACCATTTGGCTTGACCCAGTTGGATGCAACCTTGGCAAGCACTTTTGTTGGCGCGAGACCAATCGACACCGAGAGCCCGAGCTCTTCGTTTACTTCTTTTTTAATACGCTCCGCCATTTGCAGATAGGTCATCTTGAGTGGTGGCTCGAGTCCCGTGAGATCGGCAAAGCATTCATCAATACTATATTCCTCGACATCATCGGCATACCTGCGCACAATATCAAACATCTTGCTCGAATAAAGTGCATATGACTTGTAGTCTCCTGGCAGAATGATGACGCTCGGGAAGTCTCTTTTGACTTTGAATATCGGCATACCGCGAATGATGCCGAGCGCTTTTGCTTCGTACGACAGCGCCGATACAATCCCCGCTCCTCGCCCGTCACCACCGGCAGACCCTTTAGCGTCGGGTCCTTTGCGACCTCCACCCCCACAAAAAACGCATCTCCATCAATATGGAAAATCACCTTTTGTTTTATGAGATTATTTTGAGCGAGTGTCTTCACTCACTGTATTATACCAAATTCTCTGACTGGGGAACTTGGTCCAAGAGTCTGCGGCCAAGCCGTGAATTTTGTAATTCAGAATCTGCTGATTCAGGATCGCCTCTCGCTCTGCTGAGCTCGAAACCTACGTCCTCTCTTCGAGGACTGCGGCCCGCGGTTCAATCCCAAGTTCTTCAACCGTTGTAAATAAAAAGCACCCTCATGACAAGGGTGCTTTTTATTTACAAAACTGGGGAACTTGGGATCGAACCAAGATTGACGGCTTCAAAGGCCGCTGTCCTACCATTAGACGATTCCCCAATATTTAAAACAGCACTTGTGCAGAATACACCAAAAGAGATACTTCGGCAACGCTATTCCCCAATGACACGCAGGAGTGCAAGTTCAAGAGGAAGCGTCGGGATAGCCGCTGTGCGGAGGTCGGCGTAGGCGCCAAGGAGCGCTACGAGCTCCTTGGACGCGAGGGTTTTGCCAGCTTCTTTGGAGAGCTTCTCGAGGAACACAAAATCCTCCTCTGATGAATTCTCACGCACCTCGGCCTTCATCGCTGTTGCAAAGCGTAGGATGAGAACAAAGCGCACTTTGCGTACGACGAGGTCGAGGAAAATCTTCATATCCCCTATTGTTTCACTCGCTTGCGCAAGGACTTGCGCCCCCTTGGCAAAATCACGCTCGGTGATGGCGAGAATAAAATCATTGACCATGCGCGTGCTTGGCGCACCGAGGGTTACCGCAACTTCTTCGGGTGTTATTTTTTTATCCGTTGACGCAGCGATGACTTTTTGAAGCGTACCGAGCGTGTCACGGAATGATCCGTCACCGAGGAGCGCAATGAGGTCCGACGATGACGGCTCGAGTTTGTAGCCCTCTTTTTTTGAAACGGTCTCGACGAGCTTTTGTAATGTCGCGTGCGAAGGGCGCTTGAAACGGAACGACTGACAGCGCGAGACAATAGTCTCGGGGAGCTTTTCCTCCTCAGTCGTCGCGAGGATAAAGATGACATGCTTTGGGGGCTCCTCAAGGGTCTTCAAGAGTGCGTTGAATGCCTCCTTGGTCAGCATGTGCACCTCGTCCACAATGTACACTTTAAATTTCGAATCGAACGGCAAGGTGTGTACCGCATCGCGGAGGGCGCGAATATCATCAACACCACGGTTGGACGCTGCATCAATCTCGTAGGTGTCATTATCCGACGAACCAATCTCGCGGGCAAAGATGCGAGCAATGGAAGTCTTGCCCGTACCGCGCGAACCAGAAAAAAGGTACGCATGCGCGATAGAATCATTTTGGAGTGCGCCCTTGAGTGTTGCCACCACCGCATCCTGGCCAATGACCTCGTCAAACGACTGTGGGCGATATTTGCGGTAGAGAGTTACTTCTGACATTTCCCTAGTATAGCAAAAAAGTATGCGGTTCAAAAATAAAACCCCCTGCAATGTTTTGCGGGGGTTTTAAGGCTAGGCACGTACCGAAATACTCGGTTTCCGGTAGTAGCCAAGCGCACGGTTCAGGATCTCGATCTCGCGCGAAAGCTGATCGATCTCGGTGTTGAGGAAAACCAAACTTTGATGCGGTAATCCACCTTTTTTCAAAAGAGATTCAAGGTAAGCAACCACCACCCTTTTAGCATTCAAGCTTTCTATTACCTGGTATTGCGCAAGTGCTTTGCAAATGTTCATTCTCTACTCCAGAGTAATTATCTACGCACATTATAGCACCTTTTGGTACTAATTGTCAATGTTGTGAGTTTTCAAAAATTCACGAGCAATACCCTCAATCTCATCGGCATTCTTGGCGTCCATAAGCTGCACGCGGAGTTCCTTTGCTCCGTCAAAGCCGTTTACGTACGCCTTGTAGTGTTTTTTCATAATGGCGAAGTTTTTGATGTCGCCGAGAAGTTTTTCGTAGAGATGCGTGTGCTCAATCATAATCTCAAACTTTTCTGCGAGGGTGGGCGGTGTTGTACGAGCACGGTCAAAGAGCCACGGTGTACCAAACACGCCACGACCAATCATCACCCCGTCAGCACCCGAAGCATCAGCCTTTGCTTGTGCGTCAGCAAGATCCTGCACATCACCGTTACCGATGATGAGCGTCCCTGTCCCCTCTGCGAGCTCCTTTGCGCGCTTCACCAGCTCCCATCGCGCAGGTACGAGAGAGAGCTCCTTCCTGGTACGTGCGTGCACTGTAATGACCGCGGGCTTTGTTTCAAGGATGGCACCGAGCCATCCTTCGAGATCTTCTTTGTTGTAGCCTACACGCGTTTTGACCGAGACTGGCAAACCCCCTGCGCCCTCCATCACCGCACGAATGACCTCCTGTGCAAGCTTTGGGTCTTTAATATGTGCAGCGCCGGCTCCTTGCTTCTCGATGCTTTTGTCAGGGCAACCCATATTGATATCGATACCGTCAAAGCCCAGCTCCTTGACGAGCGCGGCCGTCTGGCGCATGTGCTCAGGATGTGAACCAAAAATCTGCGCCACAATAGGATGCTCGCGCTCCGTGAAAGCGAGGTCACGCAAAAGCACTTCGCGCCCCTGCGAGCAAAGCCCATCCGCAGAAACAAACTCAGTCCAAAATACATCAGGACCACCCCCCGGCTCCCCGTGACGGCTGTACTTTGCAATCATCTGGCGAAATGCCGCGTCAGTCACATCGGCCATCGGCGCCAAGACGAAAAAGGGCTTCTTGAGATCCGCCCAAAAACCCATCACAGGTCCGTCGTTGTTTGTTTGTTCCTTTGCCTTCTTCATTGAATTGCACTCTAGCACAAAATATTATGCATTAAAAACAACTAACATGTATTCTTAGCTATAGCTAAGAATACATGTTAGTTGTAATGCTAGGCAATCTAATTTTCAAACCCAAAAAATATTTTGTTACCGAAGCGCATATCTATGTAGAGGAGTTTCTTTTTCGGGGTGACATCAGGAGGAAATTGTACGGGAAGCGCGGCAAGGAGATTTTTCATAATCGTTTCTGCGCTGGCAGTATCTTTGAAGCGAAGTTCGACACCAGCAAGCATCGGGTATTTATCACTCTTTTTCATCGTTACCACCATTTCACCTTCTGGCTTCATTATGATGCGCAGCGGGTCACCGAGTTCGCGCATGAGAGAGGAAACCAACGTGTGAGTAAGAATGAATTGTGCTGGTGGAATGTGGGCGCGAAGTATTCCTTCCTCGCTCGCCCCCAAAAGGGCACCATATATTTCGAGATATACACCCTCAGAAAAAGTCGGGGCACGATCAAATACAAAACCGGTATTATCGACAAAAAAACAACCTATGAGCTCGCGTATGTCGGGCGAGTACACCTCACCACACCACAGTGCATACGGTTTACGCTCGGAGACCTTTACCGAGATAGTGTGTGCGTCTATCCGTTCTACATAAGCACTCGCAAGGCGGGGAAACACATTCAACAATCCCTCTTCAATCTCGCGGCTCGGAAAAATCTGACTGTTCTCACGTGCATACGCTATATAATAATTACCTTTGAGTTTTTCACGCACGAGAGCCTCGACGGTGTCGCTGTCGACGGTTTGTGTGCCTACGACCTCTACGCGTGTTATCTTCCACTTATCATTTTGCGAAATACCGCCAATAGCAATAAAAAATAAAAACGCGAGGATGAGCACTGCTATCCCGCGCATAAACCAGAGCCTGCCGTGCTCACGAAGCCCTGTAATAATAGAGGCGATTTTTGCCATATTAAAAAATGAGAAGCAGTGCTACCCGATGATGTCCTTGCCCATGTAGGGACGCAGGACCTCGGGAACGGTGATTGTCCCATCAGCGTTCTGGTAGTTTTCTAGCAGAGGTACAAGAATACGCGGTGTAGCTATTGCGGTATTGTTGAGTGAATGCGCAAAATGCATCTTGCCCTCCTTGTCACGATAGCGAATATTCAAACGGCGTGTCTGAAAGTCGTGGAAGTACGATGCTGAGTGTGTCTCGCGATACTTACCCTCGGAAGGCACCCATGCCTCGATGTCGTATTTTTTCACCTGACCGAGACCGAGGTCGCCACCGCAGTTGAGGACGACATGGTAAGGAATCTTGAGCTTTTGCATCAAACGCTCCGACATCTGAAGGAGGAACTCGTGATACTTCACACTCTCCTCGTGGCTCGCCTCGCAGAGAATGACCTGCTCCCATTTGTAAAACTCGTGCACGCGAATGAGGCCTTTGACGTCTTTACTGTGACTGCCCGCTTCGCGACGAAATGCTGATGAGAATGAAATATATTTTTTAGGAAGTTCTTCAAGAGGAAGCACCTCGTCCATATGGTAACCCATCGTCGCCACCTCGGCAGTGCCTGCAAGAAAATCGCCGTCCTGTGTTTTATAGAGATCAGGTTCGCCTTGAGGAAGGAAGCCGGTACCGAGAAGCGACTCGCGACGCACGAGTGATGGCACGATCATCGGCGTGAAGCCCTCTGCACAAAGCTCGTTCAATACAAACTGTGAAAGAGCAAAGATGAGGCGCGCCCCATCGTTCTTTAACACGTAACCACGAAAACCAGCAATCTTGGTGCCACGCTCAAAGTCCGCCATATCGTGCATCTCGAGGAGCTCCATCTGACCCTTGGGCGTAAAAGAAAACTGTGGTATGTCGCCCCATGTTTTTATTTCTGCATTATCCGCATCATCTGAACCTTCGGGCACCGACATATCAGGAATGTTGGGAACACTGAGCATCATAAGCTGCCACTTTTTCATTACCTCCCCAAGCTCCTCCTCTTTTTTCTGGAGCTCCTCTTTGACGAGCTTTGAAGCGGTAATCATCCGCTCGCGCTCTGTCTGGTCGCTCGCACGCGCAACCGCCGAAGCAGTCTCGTTTTGCTTACCCCGCATTGCCTCTACTTCTAAAAGGAGGGCTCGACGAGTGTCGTCAACTGCGAGGAGCTCGTCAACATTGAAATCAATGTGTTTTTTCGTGGCGCCGGCGGCAACGAGGTCTTTATTTTCGCGGATGAATTTGATGTCTAACATATAGCTATGAGTATACCAGACGTGATAGAATGAGTAAAATATGAACAGCACACCAAAAGGAATTCAGGAGCTCGCACCCGAGGACTTCCCTCTCGCGCTCCTTGAAATCCCCCAGCCACCTGAAACACTCTACGTGCGCGGTACGCTCCCCGATCCTACACAATTTTACTATCTCGCGGTCGTCGGTTCACGAAAATTTACGAATTATGGTCGTGAAGCAGTCGAGCGTATCATCGGTGGGCTCGCTGGCTATCCTATATGCATCGTCTCCGGCCTCGCCATGGGTATCGACGCTATCGCCCATCGTGTGGCACTCGACGCCGGCCTCCCTACGGTCGCTATTCCTGGCTCAGGGCTCGACAGTAGTGTCATCTATCCGCGATCCAATCTCGCCCTCGCGCGCGAGATTATCGAGAACGGTGGTGCACTCCTTTCTGAGTTTGCCCCCGACCTCCGCGCTGCACCGTGGACATTTCCTCAGCGCAACCGCATTATGGCAGGCATCTCACAAAGTACGCTCGTTATCGAAGCCGAAGAAAAATCCGGCACCCTCATCACCGCGCGTCTCGCGGTCGACTACAACAGAAATGTCTTCGCTGTTCCCGGCTCTATTTTTTCGGCGTCATCAAAGGGCACCAACAAACTCATCCGCCAAGGCGCGACCCCCATCACGAGTGCACAGGACCTCCTTGAAGAGCTCGGCCTTGTAGAGCAAGCATTCGGCCCCGACACAAAACAAGAACCTCTCGACCTCACCCTCTACAGCCCCGATGAGCAAGCGATTCTCATACTATTAGATGAACCTATGTCTCGCGAAGATATTCTCTCGGCCGTATCTCTTCCATCTGCCTCAACCCTCTCAACCCTCACTATTCTCGAGATTAAAGGCGTGGTTTGCGAGAAAATGGGTAAAATTATGCGTATTCTATAGGGTGTTTGGCGTTTTTAAGGTTTTATGCTATAATTCACCTCGACGCACAAAGAGTGCGTTTTGTACATTTAGACAATAAAATAAGGGATAATTTATGATTGCAAGATTGCTTCAAAAACAGCCTGGTACTGCAGATGTTATTAAACAAGGGCTCAATGATGGGTATCAACCGTCAACACGCACAATGCTTAATATCGGACCCAACCTTTGCTCGCACATGAGAGAAAACGGCATAAAAACTGTCCGCGACCTCGCTTTGCTTCGCAAGGAGAAACTCTACGAGATTTTGTCAAAGCGCGATAATCCACCAGAAGATCTGGCGGTTATTGAAAAAGCTCTCACTGAAGTCGGACTCAAGATGGGGATGACCCGCGACGAGTTCAATCGCTACAAAAAAGCATCACAACCATAATATAGGCCTATATTAGCTCCTCGGCTCGAAAATGGAAAAGATTACTGTTCCATTTCTCTCGCTCTACGTCGCTAATAACCAACAAGAACCCAAGTTTAACGCCTACTTTATTGTAGGCGTTTTCTGTTGCAGGAGTGTCCCGATAAATTACTTTTCCACACCCCCTTAGTTTGCAAAATATACTACTATATAGTACTACTGTACCTTAATGGCTGTTAAACAATACAAATTACTCATTGTCGAGTCGCCCTCAAAAGCAAAGACTATCGGCAAATACCTTGGCGATGGATACATCGTTAAGGCGAGCGTCGGGCACGTCCGCGACCTCCCTAAAAGCAACAAAAAGGCAATCGACATCCCTGCGGGATTCGTCCCTTTTTATGAAATTTCAAAAGGTAAGGCTGAGGTAATATCCGAGATTGACAGTCTCGCAAAAAAGGCAAGCGAGGTCCTACTCGCCACCGACCCCGACCGTGAAGGAGAGGCTATTGCGTGGCATATCAAGGAGGCTTGCGGCTTAAAGAAACCAAAGCGTATTGTCTTTCATGAGATTACCAAGGGCGCTATCGAAGAGGCGCTCAAGCATCCGCGTGTGATAGATGAGAACTTGCGTATCGCGCAGGAGGCGCGTCGTGTCCTTGATCGTCTCGTGGGCTATGACCTCTCAGGCCTCATTTGGAAAAAAGTTCGCTATGGCCTTTCTGCTGGTCGCGTGCAGTCCCCCGCGCTCCGCATCATTATGGAGCGCGAACGCGAGATTCGCGCATTTATTCCTGAGGCATACTGGACGCTCACTGCAAAAGTAAAAACGCAAGGCAACGCCGAGCTCGAACTTTCTTGTGTAGAAGAACCACGCGATGAATTAGTCGTAAAAAATATTCTCAAAGTTGGCCGTGCCAATCAGTGGGTTGTGCGCGAAGTAAAAGAAAGCGAGGTGAGCCGTACCCCAAAGGCGCCCTTCATTACCTCTACTCTGCAACAGGCAGGCTCTTCGCGTTTTGGCTTTGCGCCATCACGTACGATGGGTATCGCGCAAAAACTCTACGAAAAAGGTTTTATCACCTATATGCGTACCGACAGCACGGTGCTTTCTCTTGATGCACAAAAGGCTGCCATCGCCGAGATTGCCAAGCGTTACGGGGCAGCATCGGCTGAAGCGCGCGTCTTTAAAACAAAAAGTAAAAATGCTCAAGAGGCGCATGAGGCTATCCGCCCTACCGATATGAGCAAGGACAATCTAGGCATCAACCCTGAGGAGCAAAAACTTTACAAACTTATTTGGGCACGCACCATTGCATCACAAATGATCGATGCTAAACTTGCAAGGACAACGATTCTTGCAAACGTGCGAGAAAACTTGATACCAAACTTTTCCGTCACGGGTTCACGCGTTATTCTTCCCGGCTGGCTTGCGGCTGATCCTGACTCGCGTGGTGAGGATGTACAGCTCCCCAAGGTTTCTGAAGGCGAGCCACTTATTCTCCTTAGTCTTACCGATGAAGCGAAGTTCACGGAGCCACCATCACGCTACTCTGAGGCAGGCCTTGTGAAAGAGCTCGAGAAACGTGACATTGGTCGCCCTTCTACATACGCGTCTATTATCAAGACCATCATCGACCGTGGGTATGTTATTAAAGAAGGCAAAGCGCTCAAACCAACCGATACGGGTGACGTGGTGAGCTCGTTCCTCGAGGAAAATTTTGCAAACTACATCTCGGATACTTTTACCGCAGAGATGGAAAATAAACTTGATGACATCGCCAACGGCGAACGTGATTATGTTAAAACCCTCAAAGAATTTTACGGACCGTTTACAAAAGAGGTAAAAGCAAAAGACAAGCTCGACAAGATCACCACCCTTGGTGACGCAGACCCTCAGCACAAGTGCCCCAAGTGTAACAGTTCGATGATCATCAAGCTTGGTCGCACCGGTAAATTCCTTTCGTGTAAAAAATATCCTGATTGCGATGGCGCACGCACTATTGAAGGACTCGAGCTCGCTGGTCCGCGCGATACGGGGGAGCTCTGCCCAAAGTGTGGCAAAGCAAACCTCGTTGAGCGTGAAGGGCGTTTTGGGCGCTTCATTGCCTGTGGCAGCTACCCTAAATGTAAGCACATTAAAAAGGACGACACCGCAGCCCTCCTCAATCATACGGGCGTCCCCTGCCCTATGTGTAAAAAAGGTTTTATGACCGAACGCAAAGGCCGCTTTGGTATTTTTTATAGCTGTACCGACTACCCTGACTGCAAGAACGCTATCAAGGCAAAGCCTACCGGGAATTTCTGTACGTACCCCAAAGCAGATGGCACAACCCCCTGCGGAGCCCTCATGATGGAAGGTACAAAAACGATTCCAGAACGCTGCTCAGATAAACTTTGTCCAAACCATAATCCACATAAACTCAATAAGCCAGAATAATTGCACCCTTGCGTCTATTCTAGGTTTATGGCAGAGTGCAGATAGCAAGCAACACGGTTGCGACTGGTCCAGCAGAACTGGAATCGTAGTACCTTCAAAAAGGAACAGCTATCATGAATGATAGAACACCCTTACCTCCAAAACAGGTCCCTGGCTGGTTTATTGCACTACAGGTTGCGGTTCTTCAACAGCTACCTCGCCCCGAAGACGGCATGGATAAAGTCACGGCGCTCAGATGGACAGACAATCAGGGGGACCTCAAACAAAATCTTGCTTCGCTGGTTACCCCTCCAAGGATTCAACTCAGTAACAAGGGCATCGGCATCCTTCATACTTTTGATATTTTTGTACCCAATGATATCGACGAGCTGCGCACAAAATACTCGTCCGACAAAAACATTGCCGTGCAAAAACTCACCCCCGGACAAAAGCTCAAGGTTGACCTCATTATGAACGGTCACCATCTACCAATTCGGGACTGCATTAACGTTCTCAGAAGTAGCGGCGCATTATTTCTTGGAGAGGTTGGCTCTATGCTTATTATCAACGCCCAGGCAGAGTTGAACAAGAAACAGATGCGTATTCCTTTGAGCGACCAATGGATGGCATCCTTTGACGAGAAAAATGCTGCTCTCGAGCCAGCCTCAAAAGGCCCTTTGGTTCCGGGTATTATTGGGCCGCTTTACTCCAACTATGGACGTATGGTCAAAACGACCGAGGAACTCGACCAGGATGGATTAACTTTCTTTTTCTCTTTCCATGATGCTAGCTAATGTGTTCCTTTCAAATCCCCGCAAAGTATTGCGGGGATTTTATTTTGATTCAGAACATGCAGGTTGACAAAAGGCTCAAAAATTGTAGTGTTCACTTAGAAGTTATTTATATTTAGCCAAAGGAGGTCATCGTGCGCCATACATTACCTTCAATACCACTTGAAAAGTTCACCGAGGAAGTATTCGTTAGCATCTTAAAAATCTACGGCGATGTTGCGGAAATAAGAAATCCCTGCGAGACGAGCGCTGACCCGCGGGGCACTATTGAATTCATCTGGGTGGACTTATCGAATCACCTTTGGTGCGAATTCCGCTTCGGATCTTCTTTGACTCATCACTCGAAACTTTTTCTCCGTCCTGTCATGGGAAAAGACTGCCTGCATGTGGGGTTTGATTTTGACCCCAACACGTCTGACGATTCACAAGCACGCGCCGTAACGATGCGAGAAAATTTTCACCATGAAGTTCAAAAATATCTCGACACCCTAAAAATTGACTGAGGAGGTTTTATGTTTGATTATCTGTTTGTTATAAAGTTTAACCTCGCGGCGTTTCTTATACTGTTTGGGATGTTCCTTCTGGTGTTTGCCATTGCGATGACGTTCATCCTGTGGCGCGCCGACCCCGAACAACTCGCAGAAGCTCGTCGTTTGATAGACCTTGCCAAAAGAGCAAACAAGGGGGATACGCATGCATGCGATCAATGTAACAGGGAACCCGATATTAAAAAAAGGATGGTATTCAAAAACGGTGATTATGGAGCTTGCTATACAGTCCGTCGAGACGTAATCTACCGAATATTCGGCTATAGCACATGATTTTTTCATACCGCATACAAACGTTGTTTGTATGCGGTATTTGCTTTTCAGTCATTCTTCGCCTACTATGGATAGATGAGTCATCCTCCCTACCCCAGCGCAAAAGAAATCATCGCCCTGATGAAATCGCCAACAAAAGAAGACAAGGCGCTCATTGAAAAAGCGTACGCGTTCGCTGAAAAGGCACACGCGGAGCAAAAACGCTACTCAGGTGAGCCGTATTTTAACCATGTGGCACACGTAGGCTACACCCTTGCGGGCATTCACGTTGATGCGACCACCATCGCCGCAGGACTCCTCCATGACACCATAGAAGACGCCGATGTGCCGCCAAAAACTATCGAGCAAGAGTTTAGTAAAGAAGTGCGCATACTTGTTGAAGGGGTCACCAAATTAGGTAAATTGAAGTACCGCGGTGTTGAGCGTCACGTCGAGAGCCTTCGCAAATTTTTTATTGCCGTATCGCAGGATATCCGCGTGCTTCTCATTAAACTCGCTGACCGTCTCCATAATATTCAAACCCTTGAGCACGTGCCAGAGGCAAAGAGAAAGCGTATTGCCCTTGAGACCCTCGAGATTCACTCGCGCCTCGCCGATCGCTTTGGTATGGGTAAATGGAAAAGTATTTTTGAAGATGCAGCCTTCCCCTACGCCTATCCCGAGGACTACGAAAAAGTTCTCGCTATCATAAAAAAGAAACGGGTTGTTGATGAAAAATATGCCGAAAAAATTCATCACTCTCTCCAGAGAGAGCTCGTGGATAACGGCATCAAAACGGCAAAGGTCGACTACCGCGTTAAAACACTATACAGCCTCTGGCACAAACTCGCCCGCAAGGACATGGATGCTGATAAAGTCTACGATATTCTCGCCGTACGCGTCATCGTAAAATCCATTGACGACTGCTACAAAGCGCTCGGTATCATTCACAAACACTGGCGTCCCGTTCCTGGCCGTGTAAAGGACTATATCGCGGTACCCAAACCTAATGGCTACCGTTCGCTCCACACCACCATTTTCCGCGGTGACGGCGGTATCATAGAGATACAGATACGCACCCCTGAAATGCACGAGGAAGCACAGTACGGGATTGCTTCACATTTGGCGTACAAAGAAAAAGGCTCCAATAGTGGTGACCTTGAAAAAAATACCGCATGGCTCAAAGAGGTTGCCAAATGGCAAGGCGATGTTGCCAAGTCCGATGAATTCCTCGAGGACCTCAAAATGGACTTCTTTCGTGAGCGTGTATTTGCCTTTACCCCCAAGGGTGACATCATCGACCTTCCCGAAGAGTCTACACCGATTGACTTTGCGTATGCCATTCACTCCGACATCGGCAACCATATTGCCGGTACCAAAATAAATGGCAAGCTCGTATCACTCGACACCAAACTCAAAAACGGCGACATTGTTGATATTGAGACCAAAGAAAGTGCAACCCCAAAGCGCAAGTGGCTTGACTATGCAAAGACTACGATGGCAAAGCGTCACATAAAATCCTACCTCGACAAAAACAGCCCCGTCGAACTCCTCGCACAAAAGTTTTTTGGGAAAAAGAAATAGTCCGCTCGGCAAGCTCCTTTTTAGGGTACGGATTTTTTGAAGCTTAAAAAATCCTGAAGTGTTCGCGTCGCCACGCTCTCAACCCCCTAAAAAGGACTTGCCTCGCTCCAAGGTTAAATGCGTGGGTTAATTTTATTGATTACATTTCCACGGGTGTATCTTGCACTCACGTATTGCTGCACGTTTACCAGATAGATCAAAAACACTCGACAAAATAGTAAAGCCGAGTATTATCAAAAAAAATACTAGGAAGATATTTTTAAATTTTGACATTTTTACAGTGAGAAATTCTTTACGTTGTAGAGGTCTTCTTCGGGTTCCTCCATCATCTTTTCTTCGTCGGCTTCTGCAAGCTCTCCAATCTCTGCGGGCTGTGCCGCTTCTTCGGCTGTCTCGCCGAGAGGTATCCCGCTTTCGACTTTTGACTTTTGACCTTCGACTGAATTCTCAAGCTCTGCGTGCAAACGCTTGAGGAAGTTGCGGACATCATCGTTTGAAAAGAAGTCAATAACAATCTTACCGCCCACTTCGCGCTTTTCAATCTGTACGCGCGTACCGAGACGCTCGGTGAGCTCCTGTTCAAACTCCATCATTTCAGGATCAAACCCACGCTCTGGCTTGCGGACCTTGTCCACGGCGATACGGCGTGCGATACGCTCTGCCTCGCGTACATTGAGCTTCTTGAAAATAATCTCCTTAAACAGCGTCATCTGCTCTTCCTTGCGGTCGTTCAACATAAGGAGGGGGCGTGAGTGACCTTCGTTGATACGGCGCTCTGAGAGTGCAGTAAGCATTTCTTCAGGAAGACCTAGGAGACGCAACGTGTTTGAAACATACTCACGACTCTTGCCCACCTTTTGTGCAATCTGCACATGCTTGAAACCAAAATCATCAACGAGGCGTTGGAACGCCTTGGCGCGATCAACCGGATTCAAGTCCTCGCGCTGAAGGTTTTCGATAATAGCGAGCTCGAGCTTGATGCGGTCTTCTTCTTCCCTGCCTTCCTCGCCGATACGAATGAGCACCGGTACCTGAGTGAGTCCTGCAAGCTTTGATGCACGCAAGCGACGCTCTCCGGCAATCAATTCATACTCAACCGCAAGCCCCCCTTCAGGCTTTTCGATTTCACGACGCGTAACGACAAGCGGCTGCAAAATACCATACTGCTTGATAGAGTCCGCGAGGTCGCGGAGTTTGTGTTCGTCAAACTCTTTACGCGGTTGAAATGGGTTCGGTTTGATCTTTTCAACTTCAATCCAAAAGATTGCGTTCTGGTACATTTGGTTGGGTGGTTGCTGTGACATTATGTGATTTTGCAAAATCACGTCGCGCAGTGTCCATTAAAGCGCGACGCAAAAATTAATTTCGTGTGCACTCATCTTACCATAAGAAATCTCTCGCGCAAAAAATTTCTTTTCATGTGTTGACTGTCCACTGAAATCGTGATACTTTAACGGCAGGTTAGTTGTTCTTAAAAATTCTGAGGAGGTTCCCATGGACCACCCTAATCCCAAAACGGTCCAACGAATGCTGGACCGCAGTGTTGCTATGATTAAAAATCATGCGCGCTTCGTGATTGTCATCGACAAACACGGCTTACCCATCTCGTATTCAAAAAAGGAGTCCTATGGTTTGAACATCATTGCCATAATTGGTGAGAGCGTTATCAACGATACACTCTTTCCAGAGGCTGTTCTCATGGAAATCGGCATCTGGCGCACAAAACCTTATCGTTCAGCAAACGCCCCTATGGGTTATGCAGAAAAAAGGCTAAATCTCAGGTACCGCACAAAGGGGGGCGACCTCACTGCGGAACAATTTGGCAACCTTGCTCCGTTCCTTAATGACATCATTACAGCAGAAGCAACGCGGGTTATAGAACGTTGGAAATCAACCGAACCATGGGTCGTCCCTGTTGGCGACACCTGGAAAACATACGAACGAGGAGTTTGTTTCTCATGTTCGTACGCAGACCAGGCATTATTTGCGGCAGTTCTTCGTGCAGACAGGCGACATCGGGATAACCTTGCAGACCGGTCAAAGTTCATCAACGACGTGCTTCGACCGCTGAAATATGTAGTCTATCCTGATAATGCACTTAAACGCATGACCTCGGTAAGAAAAGTAATTGACTCACTAAAAGACAATCCTGTTCCACCGTATCATTTTTCATTTCTTGAGAAACGAATACAAAAGCAGGTTCTCTTTCGCGATATCGCCGAGCTTTTCAAGCTTGTTGATTTTGAGAAAGTCCATTACTTTGACCAGCTGTTTAAAGAGTACCCTAACAAGGTGCGCTTTACTGACGGATCTATTCGTGTAAAAACAGAGCGTGAACAAAAAGGCTATCTGGTCTTTGAGTTCATTCCCCCAAAAATGTAAGGAGGTTGTATGGCTCTCAAACTCACCTGGGACGAAGGAAAGGCCCGAAGCCTTGTACTTGGGTTTCATGCTGCATACCAGACACACACGCACCTTTTTAAAAATGTGCATGCAATGAATGGCGATGCACCGCAGCACAAGTATCTTCCTTCGGGTGTTGCAAAAGGATCTCCCGAGCATGTCTTGTTTCTCTTTTTTGCAACAATGCTCACGTATCGTTCTCTTAGCGAAATGGGATTCAAACAGGCAGTAGATCTCTACGAGAAAAAGCTACATCTTTTTTCTGGAGCTGCAGCTAATCTTTCGGAAAAGGAACTTTATGCAGTGTTCAAGGAAGTTGGTTTTGTTCATCCATCGCAGGTAGCAAAAAACTGGCCTCGCGTTGCGGGTGAACTCTTTCAGATGTATGAGGGAAATCCACTTACCATATTCACAAAAGGAGTGACCATAGATGGCGTGATGAAACTCAAAAAAGGTCCGAAAGGCACCATGCTCTTCCCTGGATATGGACCGAAGCTTTTCAGCCTTCTCTCTATCTTTTACGAGGAGCTGGGAGTTATGCCTCATATCCGTGGTGCATTCCCGGTGGACTTGCATGTTCAACGCATTTTTATTTCTTCTAATGTCGTTACGGGTGCAGGAACGATGGATGCAGCAGAGATTGCCGAATTCATTCGTGTCCGCCTGAGTGAGCTCTGTTACGAGCTTGATATCAAGCCGCTCGACCTGTCTCACGCACTCTGGTTTCTTGGAAATAAATTATGCACAAAATGCGACAAGGTCAAGGGTATCAAATCTGGCTGTCCTGTTGAAGAAATGTGTAGCGGCGGTATCCCATCGCTTAGCTACAACAAAACCGGCAGATGGGAGCTCGATGTTCCGCGAAAAGAAAAAGGGCATCCGTTTCATGGATCGCACCAAGTCATATTGTTCTCTTAAGCACAGCAGGGCCTAAAAACCCTGCTGTTTTTATATAAAACCCTTACCATATGGGCTTTTCTAGCCCTTGACTTTTTCACAAAAAGGTGCTATCATATATATAGTCAATTCTTTATAGGAGGGTGTCATGCCCGACATCTATCGCACGGTAGCAGATGCCGTATCCACAGTACTTCGTGAAAACAACTGCACATTTGATGCAGCATTCTCGGCGGTAATGCAGAACTACAAACACCTTGACTGGACAACTACTCGCCGTGAAGTTGGAAGCATGCTTGGCAAACGAAAAAAACGCAAGCCAAGCAAGGTGAAAATACCCAAGCAGTTAGATCTTTTGTTCGGCCGCCCACGAGATGAAGTTCTCGCCGACGCAGCAGAACAAGAAGCAAACCTAACCCGCGGAATCCCCGCACACGACCTTTAAGCGGCACCCCTGGTGTCGCTTTTTTCTTTCCGTTCCCCGTGCTATTCTTGTCATTATGTCAGGGCAAATTGCAACCACATTTCTCGGTAATGACCTCGTTTGGTGGACGGGTATTTTGGGAGGGGTATTTTTTCTCCTCCTCCTCGTTACCGCGCTCGTCAAACAATACAACTGGAATATTTTTATGAAGTGGCAGATCCCCCTCACCCCGCTCCATCACTGGTTCGGCTGGCTCACGATGGGGTTTCTCTTTGTGCATTTCCTCCTCGCCATCTTCCAATTTAATTTCCATGTCTTTTTTTAGTATCATCAAGAACTGGTTCACCGAAGCACCTCATTTCGAGGGCACTATTACCGCAACCGAGCTCATAGGCTCACGCATTCAAAAAGTCACCATCAGCCTCCCTTCCCCCGTTGCTACACAATTCCCCGTCGGGTGCTATGTGCAAGCGATGACTTCAGGTGTCGTTCCCCGAGCATACTCTGTTGCGACGGCGGACACTACTTCATTCACCCTTTTGGTGAGCTTTGGTGGACGGGGTGCAGGGGCACGTTTTTTTGCCGATACTCCTGTTGGTACAGTAGTAAAATGTTATGGCCCTTTTGATGATTTCCCGTATCGTGCAGGTACTGGCCGTTCAAAAATATTTTTTGCCACCTCGACCGGCGTCGCACCGTTTCGTCGTATGGTTGAAGAAGCACTGAATGAGGGTCTCGAAGCAACGCTCATTCTTGGTACCCCAAAAGAATCTGATATTGCGTTCAGAAGTGATTTTGAGGAAATTGCGCGTACTAATCCTTACTTTCATTTCATCCCCGTCCTCTCGGCGAGCGACCCCTTATGGCAAGGAGCCCGAGGTTATGTAACTGACCAAGTTAGCGGCAAAACAGAGCTTCTCCGTAAGTCTGACATCTATATCTGCGGAGTACCCATGATGACCTTGAGTGTCCTTAACATCCTTAAAAAAGAAGGAGTACCGGAAGCGCAGATATTTGTGCAAAAATTTGGCTAGCAGGGTATACCCCCACACCTATTTTTTGCACTATCAAATCGCTAACGTTCGACAAAAAGTGCTATGCAAAAAATAGGTGTGGGGGTATACTTATCACATATGGAACACTCAAAAGAAACAATCTACGAAGGGATTCTGCGCGTGAGGCAGTACGGGGTCTTTTTAGCCCTCGCATTTGCAGTACTTCATATTCTAGCATTTCTTTCCATACAATGGATCGAGCGCAACGAGATTCGCCAAGAACTCGTCCAATGGTCGCAGACACTTCCCAAAGTAGACCCGGCTGAACCTGCAAAGGAGCTTCATCTCCCCGAGGACATCCTTGCTCTTCATGTAGACAAACTTGAACGCACCGGTTTTTATGAAATGAAGACTGACAAAGAATATCTCGCATACGCAAACCCAAACAACAACTACATCCTCGCAAAATCAGAAGAGTCCGCCAAACACGAGGTATTACACTTTGCAACCATATTGGGCATGCTTTTCGTCGGTGACCTCCTTCTTCTCCTTGGGTGGTGGAGATTCACCCGCTCGAAGGTTCAGGAATTATTTGAAGTAGCATAATCACATGACCCCTTTCAAAAAAAATCTTCAACGTTTCTTTATTCTCTTTTTCTCGACACTGTCTGTGGGTATTATTATCGTCGGCGTAAACCGCGCAAAAAAAGTACCGACACTTGGTGAAGCCCCAACACCACTCACCCCAACACCTGACCAAGGCACAGCAGGAACTCCTGGGACCATGGTTGCTGGTACAACGGTTTCTATAACTGGCAAAACATATCAGACGCCGTACGGCAACGTCACCGCTGCTATCCAAGTAAAAGACGGTAAAGTTGTTGGTGTGACCATGCCTCAGGTTCCCAATTCCCCACCATCAATCTACGCAGAGTCTTACCTCGTCGACCAAGCTATTAAAGCAGGTGGAGCAAATATCCAGGGTGTTTCTGGCGCCACCTACACAAGCCTTGCTTTCAAGTCATCGCTCGAAAGTGCAATAGCACAAGCAAAAACACAGGGACAGACCATTACCACAGGCACCGCATCTACTGGGTCGAGCGCTGTCGCTCCAGGACCCAAGCCTTCAGTTCCTCTACAGTATCGTGGTGACGATGACGATGAGGGCGAAGAGTGGGACGACTAATTTCGTCGCCCTGTCTCTATGGAAAATAAAATCTTACATCGCCTCTTTCACACAATGGGTATCGCTGTGCATTGCACATTCATCGGCATCAGTGACAAAGATGCCGACATACGCACCGCCGAAGCAGAGAAAATTTTTAGTTCCTACGACGAGCGCTTTAGTCGCTTCAAAGAAACGAGTGAGCTTCATCGCTTAAATACAAGCAATGGTATACCACAAAAAGTAAGCATCGAGATGTTTCAGGTAATCAAGGAATGCGTCATGCTTTCCAAAGAAACGAGTGGCGCCTTTGATCCGTCGGTCGGTAGCATCCTCGCCTCGTACGGATACGGGCTCCCTGCAAATTTTATCCTGCCCGATACCATCCCTACCTACGAGAGTATTGTATTTAACAATCAAGACCTCGAGATTACCCTCGCCCCCGGTCAGGTCCTCGAGCCAGCAAGTCTCGTCAAAAGCATAGCAATAAGCGCTGCGGGGCAGGCTTTCGACGGCATACCGGGATTTATGATAAATGCGGGAGGCGATATTTTGACCCGTGGCACATTTGAAAAAGGCTTGCCGTGGAACATTGCTATTCAAGACCCGCGCAATCCTCGCGCGATTGTGGCGGCCGTGAGCATACGAAATGCCGGCATGGCGACATCGGGCGTATACCAAGCGCATGGTGAGCACCAGGGTAAACCTTGGCACCATCTCATTAATATGCAAAATGGCAACACTACGCGTGGTATCACCAGCGCAACGGTTATTGCACACACCTGTGAAGAAGCCGACACCGAGGCGACCCTGGCAATACTTCTCGGCCCCACCCTTGGCGTCATGCGCCTTGAACAAAGAGGCTTCCCGTATTTTCTCATTCTCGACGACGGCACGATACGAAAAAATGCGGCTTTCACCGCACTTGAAGTTCCTATTGATACTCTCATTTCATAAAACAACAACCCCGCGCGACAACATGGTCACACGGGGTTCTTTATTGCAGGCACTGTTCATGCTCGTCAGGAGCGTCGTCGTCCAGGTAACCGCAGAGGATGTCCTCGTACTTGTCTGTGGACACGATAGCATCAAGCGCTGCAATGATAGCACAAAAGAACTTTTTGATTTGCTTCACAATAATCTCCTTTTCAGTTTATCTTTTTTCAACATATCACACCACCTTACGATAGGCAAGTTTTGCGACATAAAAGCCCGCGAATGTGTACATTCGCGGGCTTCAGGATGGTGGGTCCTCCTTTTTATCAAACGGCCCAATGTCGCCCCCAAGAAAACTGGGGCTCTTTCTATTCTTTTTTGCATAGTGATTGCCGTAGCATCCTTCGTTGCAAAAATAGATTTCTACAAGATTATCCCGAACAGGGATATAGTACCCATGAATTTCCTTGAGGCAGTGGTAGCAGACCATATGGCCCTCCTTTCGTTTGTTCTCCTAATACAATATCATGGAACAGGGATGCGGTACAATCTCCCCTAAATACTACTCACTCTCTTTGGGGGTCCGAAAAAGGTAGGTCGTAGCTACCACGATGATAACAGTGAGGAGTACCGCATATACAAACTTTGCAACCAAGGTTCCTGCACCCGCGAATGGCAAAAAATATTCGATGAGACCCTTAATCGCCTCGTTCCATGCCAAGCCAACAACGACCCCAAGGCCTCCCATGATATACGTCGCTGTTTTTTCACGCACTTCTGCTTTTAATTTTGCACCTTCATTTTTTAATGTATTTAATTGTTCCATGTTATTTTCCTTTATTGAGTTCGTACACCACGTCCTTGCGTTCGACAACCACTTCCCAGCCATTTCTCTTGGCATACTTGTAGAGCTTCATGTTGGGATTGAAACAAATCGGTCGCTCAACGAGCTCGAGGAATGCAATGTCGCTCTCTGTGTCGCCCACACCCACCGAACCCTCGAGGGTCAGGCCATCTTTTTCTACCGCACGACGGAGCACCGCAGCCTTGTTAGCAATCACGTGCTCATCCTCGACGCGACCAGTAAAGCAGTCTGTGGGTCCGAGCTCATAAAACTTCCCATACACCTTATCAAACCCCAGCTCCTTGCAAAAAAGGTCAAGAATGCCTTTTGGTGAATGCGAAATGGCGAGCAAATAATAGCCGTCCTTTTTAAGCTCAGCGATGAGTTCCTTGCTAAACACATACGTGCGATTGCGGTACCGATCCACCACCATTTGTGCCGCCTCGGTAAACGCATCATAGTGCACACCTTTTATGTGCTTAATAAAAACCCCAACCACCGCCATGATGTACGACTCGTAGTCTCCTTCGCGATCGAGCCAGCGGACCTTTTCACGGTCATAGTCAGCACGCACAGATACCGGAAAAATCTCTTTTTCAATAAGCACCTCCACGAGCTCGATGAGTAAGCTCGAGCGAAATATCGTCCCGTCGATGTCGAATATGGCGACCTTGCGCAAGGCTTTTGTGCCCTCTTTCTTCATCGTCTTATTATACTATAATGCCCTGTTTTGTCGCCTCTATCACGGCCCTGATTTCCCCGTAACTATAATCATCCCCGAGGGTATCTTTTAAGTATTTTAGAGGCAAATACCCATTTTTACCCAATGCTTTTTGAATGACACCAATTTTTTCTTGGGGGACAAGGTCGGTGATTTTTACTTCACCTAGGGCGAGAAATGAAGCAAGGTGGTTTTCAATCGTAGAAGCCGTGAGGTCTCGTACGGTTGCTATTTCGGGGACAGTTTTCCCTTCGCGAAACATACGCAAAGTCTCTGACTTTGTTTCGTTGATAACTGGTTTTATATCACGCACGCGCTTTCGTCCTGAAGAAATCTTTTCAGATATTTTTGAATCCAGTTTGTGTTCATTGCAATACGTGGTAACGCACTTCAAAAAAGTTTCTCCGTAACGCGCTGTTTTCACTTCGCCGAAACCAGAGATACGCTGCATATCATCGAGACTCAAGGGCAAGTATGTTGCAAGCTCAAGGAGTGTAGCATCAGAAAAAATGACATACGCAGGTACTTCCTCTTTTTGAGATATTTCCATACGCAGGCTCTTGAGCGCCCCAAAGAGCTCCTCTTCATAAGGTTCCTCCACGGTTTCTACTTTTGTCGTACTGATAGGTTTGACGAGCATTACCTTTGTTTCCCCCTTGAGGACCGCAAGACTTTTGTTCGTCAGTGCGAGCAGTGGGTACTGATCCCCTGCCTGTCGTAAGTACCCCATTCCCACGAGCTCCTTTATCGAGCGCATCCATTCTTCTTTGGAAATATCTGCGCCCACGCCATAGGTTTTTAACTCCTTGTGTTCCTCCTTAATTTTTTCTGACTTTGACCCCCGCAAAAAATCCACCACATAACTCAACCCAAAACGCTCCTCGAGGCGTACTACTGCTGAGATAGCCTTTTGTGCGGTTACCGTCGCGTCATACGTCTCATACTCTGTCAGACACACATCACAGCTCGCGCATGTGTCGGGTGTTTCTTCACCAAAATAGTTGAGCAAATGTTTTCGGCGACATGTTCGCAATTCACAAAAATCCGCCATCTGCCCCAGCTTTCGCAACATAATACGCGTTTGCTCAGGATTGCCCTCGACTGACGCGAAACGCTTTAGCTTCATTACATCACCACTGCCATAAAAAAGGAGTGCTTCGCTTCGAACCCCATCTCTCCCCGCTCGCCCTGTTTCCTGATAGTAACTCTCGAGATTTTTGGGCAGATCCATATGCACCACAAACCGAACGTTTGATTTATTGATACCCATACCAAACGCAATCGTCGCGACAATGATTTGTATTTTATCCTTTTGAAAAAGTTCCTGATGTTTGTCCTTGACGCCTGTGTCCAAGCCCGCGTGGTACGGTTTTGCTGAAAAACCGTCCGCGCTGAGACGCGCTGCCAGCGTCTCAGTAGACTTTCTCGACAGGGTGTAGAGGATACCTGATTCCCCTTTATGTTTGTGCAAATATTCAACGAGCTTTTCGTAGCTGTCTTGCTTGGGTACGACAAAATAATGAATATTCGCGCGGTTGAAACTCGAGACGAACACCCGCGGTTCCTGGAGCCCCAACTTTTCCAAAATATCTTCTTGGGTCAGATGGTCAGCCGTTGCGGTGAGAGCGATGACGGGGACCTCGGGAAACTCCTTTTTCAAACGTGCGAGATGAAAATATTCGGGACGGAAGTCATGCCCCCACTGCGAGATACAGTGTGCTTCATCAATGGCAAAGAGTGATACACTGATTTCGCGGAGTACACCAAGAAATGCCCCACCACTCGCAAAAAGTTTTTCCGGAGCAACATACAAAAGCTTCAGTTCTCCCCGACACAGGCGTGCCACGACTTCATCTTGTTCAAGAAAATCGAGCGACGAGTTTAGGTATGCTGCCGCGATACCGTTCATGCGGAGGGCATCTACTTGATCCTTCATGAGCGCGATGAGGGGCGACACTACCACCGTCACCCCTTCAAATATGAGCGCAGGAATCTGGTAGCAGAGTGACTTGCCGCCCCCTGTCGGCATCAAGACAAAAGCGTCCCTGCCATCAAGAACAGTTTGAATAATCTCGTCCTGTTGGTGACGAAAAGCCTCATACCCAAACTGAGTTTTGAGGATACCAAGGGGTGTCGGCACAATTACGGACTCCTTCTTTTTCATCAACCTAATATACCGCACTTTTGCCAAAATGCGGTATTGCTCTACATGCGCCCTGATCGACGGATTGCAGACACCAAAAGCGCCACAATGCCTACCGCGAGACACGCACCCACAAATCGGTAGTCTGAAACATCGCGTCGCACCCCGGTGAAGATAAGCCCTACGGCAAACATAATATAGTACCCTGCAATAAAGGCGAGCTGCTTATATTCATTGGTGCGTTGGTTGAACCACTGCGTCCACAGGAAGTAGAGGTATGTGCCGACAAAAATCGCTTGTGCGGCAAGAATAACCATGAGAGGCTTTGTTGCCAAGAAAAATGACGTAATCCAGTTGAGGGGTGGGAACAAAAATCCAATAAGGAAAAACACCCAAAGAGGTGCGCTTGAAGCAGTAGAACTCTCAATGCGCACCGTGCGGGATAAGTATACTGATACCGTAATAATAACGGTAAGGGCGCTGAGCTTTACCCAGTACTCTGGGAACATATGAGGTAGAGCAAATGTAGTCCATCCAACAAACATCGCAAGGACGCCTGCTGAACAATATGCGAGGGTCTTGCTGATTTGAACATCGCGCATCAAAAAGGTAGCGAGAGTGAGGGGAATCAAGAAACTTACAAACGCGTGGCTCGCCGTAAGCGAAATGACCCACGGCCACTGAGTACCGCCCCACACACCAACCCCACCAAGAACTGACAGGTCGCTAAATGAAACATTAAAAAACGACTTCACAATAAGTCCCTCGACAATGATACCCGCTATTGGTAAAAGAAACAAAATGCTCGTGCGCGAAATAGCCCTCTGTGCGAGGTACGCAAGCACCATAATAAGAAATGCGTAAGGAAGAATGGTTCCCCCAAACACGTTCCATGTTCCTAGTTCACTCAACCTTGTTGACCCGTTCAATATTTCTGCTGTCAGTGGCGCAAACATCGCCAGCACCAGCACGCCAATTTTTGTTTTCATGATTATTATTATATCGCATATTAAACAAAAAAGCCTCATGGTGTTATCCATAAGGCTTCGAAGTACTAATTTACACACTATTGCGTTTTAAGACTGTAGTGTGAGTAAAGAAAAACATTTGTGTCGACTTCATATACCACTCGAACACCATCATAGGTCTCAGCGGTGATGAGTGACTTTGCAAAAAAGTTTCGTTCAAGCTTCACAATCTTTTTGATGCCCGGGCAACCATTTCCCAGGTCCTTGAGCGCGTCTTCCTCGCCAACATACATGTTTGCTGAAGAAAATGCGGAAACAAAGAGTAAAACAAAGACCATCTCTAGTCTGCCTAAGCCGCTTTGAGAGTTTTTCACTTGCCCCTCCTTAGTGAAATTCCATAGGTTTTTACCACGAGCGCTTTGAATGTCATGCGCAATCCAGGAAGAAGCCGCGAGAACAGTGTCTCTTCTTCGATAGAGAGATTGCTCGAGACGATAGCTTCGTCAGGCAACCCCATCTCACCATGAACACGAACCTGAGCGATGAGGCCATTTTTGCTATAGAAGCCGACCCAGCTGTCCCTTCCTCCGTGATAACGGATCCAAACAGAAATATTCTGATAGCTATTGAGCTCCTTTGCAATATTGTTTAACTCACCGCGAAAGCGAGCTATGTAAATACTGCTATCGACTAGTGGCCAGTTTTCGAATATGAATCCAAATTTATTGAGTAGTAACGCAACCCATGCAGGCATAATATCCTCCGTTGAAAAGACCCCGAAACCAACGTTCGCAACATAAAAGAGCGAACAACCTGGAGTTACTCTACCTTACCAATAAAGGTTAGTCAAACCTACCTAAGGGTCATCGAGCCACTGTCGAGTTTGAAGTTAAGGACAAGCTCGCCTTTTGAGGTAAAGAGGAAACTTTGTATTTCACTCAACATTTTTACAAAATCGCTTTCCTGTGAACCATCGCAGTACATCATAGTAGACATCATCTTGCCGAAGGTGAGCTTGTTTCCGCTTGTTGTGTAGTCACCACCCACACTGTTGCAGTCGGTCGTTGCCGCAAAGGTACCGTTGTTTTTAAACGTAATGGTAAACTTTGACACGGTGCGGGGTTTTACTTGTGTGTCGTTATTGTAAGTGGTACTAATCCAATTCCACGTTTTCATACCAAGGGTCATACGCGCTGGGTCGGCTTCACCTTCAAAGTTTTGTACCACCTCGCCAAACCGCATCGTCTGGGGGTCAAGCAGGAGGTAGAGACTCTTCCCCATTGATGGGCGTACGGCAAAGCTCTCGCCGGGGTTACGTTCAACATAATTCACGATGAGGATGTTTCCTTTACCCATGTTGGTGGTCTGGGGCGCAATACGGTCACCGAGAAGTGTCGCGTGCGAGCCTACCCACCCGTCAACCTTATTGAGCGCAGCAACAACATAAAAGAACGTGCCGCTGCCGCCCATCTCCTGCGTCAACAGAAACGCAACGTCTTCCCTTCCATCTCCATCAAGATCGTGTTTTACTTCATTACCAAAATATTTCGTCGTTATCTTTGAAGCGGAGCCGGGAGCAGCCTCGGTCTCAGCTACGCCGTTTTTCAAAGTCACCGCTTGATCGTTGATGATGTAGATTGCATCCTTGGGTCCTGAAGCACCGATTTCAATACCAATAGAAGAATCATTCACGGCAACATTGAACTTAAATGCTCCCAAGCCTAGCGCCGCCGCAATAATTATCAGCACAACTACCGCAATTCCAATGGTGGTTTTATTCATCGTGATATTATACTCAAATGAGTGAGGAAATAAAAGTGTCCTCATTTTTATTTCCGAGCGAATGCAGAGTATATTGTACCCAGTTATATACAGGATTTTGAGTGAAGTAAAAGTGCGCCCAAACCCAGTAGGGGTCACAAAAAAGAAATACGATGCCACATTTCGTGGCATCGTATTTTAGGTTGTGTAGATAGGTCGCAATTCCATCGAGGCTTCTTTTTCTGGATCTTTTCCTCTCTTTCCTCTAACCTTTTTTCGTACGTGCACCGAGCCCAGGATTTCAGGCAGACGCTCAAGTCTAAACATCGCTGCATCAATGAAGTAGCACAGCGCCCTGTTTCTCGTTGGTTGATCTATGAGTTGCAACGGTTTGCCATACTTCAATTCAAATGAACCAACGAGCTGTTCGCTTACTTTGATCTCAAAAAGTTCATCATTGGCTTCCATTACGTTATAGAAGGTCAAGATGTGATACACGCTGACGAATTCGTCTATAACCCCAAATTTAAAGCCA
This sequence comes from Candidatus Yonathbacteria bacterium RIFCSPLOWO2_01_FULL_47_33b, assembly GCA_001823575.1. Classification (GTDB taxonomy): domain Bacteria; phylum Patescibacteriota; class Minisyncoccia; order Phycocordibacterales; family UBA1550; genus UBA1550. The sequence continues at coordinate 95,696 of MHUW01000007.1, forward strand.
ATCTCCAAAGTTTCTTGGATATTCTGCCAAACGGTCGGCATAGCAAAGTACATATTCAGTACCTTTTCTCCCCTTTTTATAAGAAAGAGGAGGATAACGACAATAAAAAGTACCACCAAGCCACCGAAAACGTAAAACCCTTTCGCAAAGGCCACAATTGCAAGTATCGCAATAAAAGCGAGAATGTGTTTCATTTGACCCTCCCATGGG
>MHUW01000008.1 GCA_001823575.1 Candidatus Yonathbacteria bacterium RIFCSPLOWO2_01_FULL_47_33b
CATTTCCAACCGCCGTGACCGTTAGAGATTATGGGGAGAGGACTGCACGCCTCGATCATCTGCTCTGCCGTGAGTTTGGCGGATCGAATTTCCTGAGGTTTTTTTTCAACAACATCCCTCTTGGCGCTATGAACCTTTGGTGTGCGATACTGCGGTGTTTTAGATGAGGGCTTCTTGGCTCTCTTGCAGGGACTAGCTGGGTCTTTGCAGACACTCAGGGCAAGCTTTGCAGCGCTAAGATCTTTTTCGAGACGAACATTTTCATCTTTCAAAAGTTTCTCAGCGTGCTCCTGCTCTTTTTTTTGAGATGTTTGGTAATACCAAACACCCAAACCAATAAACAAGCCTGCAATCAAGAGGCCAACCATCCAGCCCCACCCAAAACGTTTCTTTGTTTCTTTCGGGGTTTCTCCCGAACATCTCTCTATCATGACAGCCTCCGATTTCAAGTTTTCAAACCATAATCTAAGCAAGAAAAAATCTTGCTTTCCTGTTAATAATTATAGCAGATTTACAAAAAAAGTCAACCCCTCACCGGGCTGACTTTTTTTGCTTAGAAACCTTCCCTTTTAGGGGTTACTCCGTTTCGTTTTCGCGTTCCAGTTTTTTCTTTTTTGCCTCCTCGCGCGCTTTGCGACGCTCCTCTACTCCGTCAATGATCATTGCGGCAATAAGAAATACGATAAGGAGTCCAATCAGGAGTGCGACCCAACCAATAAGTGTCCCTGGAAGTACGCCAGAAGTGTTGCTTACTGCGGCAGTCGCAGTGGTGTTTTCGCGCGTGTTGCTGTTTTTAGCAACTGCTACTTTTTGTGTATTTTGAGTGGATACTATCTTTGAAACAGGCGCGGGTGCGCTCGTCTTTACTTCTGACGCAACAGTGGCACTCGTTGTGTTTGCTACTCCAGTAGATACGCCAGCCGAAACCGAGTTCATCTGCACAGAATTGTTGACAGAATTGCTCACTGCTCCACCACGTGTCACCAATGATGAAACTGGGGAATAAACAGTTGATCCACCCTCCACTGCTACCGCACGAAAATAATAAGTTGTCCCCGGTTTAAGACCCGAGATGTGCCCTTCAAAAAATGCTTCCCAATACACATCGCGCATGCCGACGATATTTGTTGGTGTTGGTGTTTCGCCCAACTCAAACCACACCGTGGTGTTGTGACGGACGGGGTTTACTACCCTCGAAACAAGCGTTGCTGAAGTCTCCAAGATTTCTTTTGCTGCCGTATGCGTCAAAACTGGTGCCGCAAACGCTTCGTTCACGAGAACAAAAAGTGCGAGAACCGTTACCGCCCCAATACGAATTGTTGAAATTAAGATGTTTTGCATAGGTTAAGTATAGCACGTTTGGTATAAAAAGTCAATAGGATAAAAGAAAAGCGGCAAGTCCGAGGATTTGCCGCTTAAAAGGTTGAACCATACTACCGCCATTGGATGTTACTGCTACCCCTGACGTAGTCATTGTAGCTTCCCGCATAGTTATGTCTTCCATAACCACGAGAGCAGCTGTAAGGGTTTTGTGAACAGTAAGCGTTCCGCTCGGCAGCCTTTTGCTCCATCGCGCGACGATCAGCCGCCCCGCGTTGCGCTGCCCCCAGAACACCAGGATTGTTGCTATACTGGTTGTCGTATTGCGCTGTTTGTTGAACAGGGCGAGGCGTTTGAGGTACCCCTTCTTTACAAGCAGGGACCGCTTTGCCGTTCCTTTGCTTTTCCCATACCTGACCGTAACCAGGCTTGCATTCCCACCAACCAGAAGACTGGGATTGAACGGCGGAAGTTTGGGAACCAGCAACAAGTGCGCCGCCGACGATTGCACCGACGACACCGCCAGCAGTACCTTTGCCGCCAGAAACACGGTCAATGTAGTTTCCTGCAACCGCACCGCCTACAACGCCGCCTACCTTTTGAACAAAGCGGTAGTTTGGGTCCATCGTTGAGCACCCGGACAAAACGACCAGCAACGATACTGCAACCAATGACATGAATTTCTTCATGATTTTCTCCTTAACAAAGAATTATGGGTAAATTCGCGCTTGCGAACTTTTCTATATATATTATACACAATTTGTGCTTTTTGTCAAGTGGCAATCCTACCCTAAAACGCTTATACTACAAGGACAAATATGGTCCATTTTGACGATACTGCCAAAGACGACAAACTTACCGAACTTCGCAAACAAGAAGAGGAGGAGTTTTTGCAAGTCATGGCGGATAAATACGGTATTCCGTACATCGATTTGAACCCCCTCCCTATCGACACGGCGGCTATAAGCCTCATCAAAGAAGGTGCTGCACGCGAGGCACTTGTCGGACCCTTCCAACTTACCGGCAAACAACTCAAGGTTGCGATCTTTGCACCCACAGAATCAAAAACAAAAGAAGCGCTCGCCAGCATGGAGGAGCGTGGCTACAAAATAGAACTTTACCTTGCGTCACACGCAAGCCTTGAAAAAGTATGGGGGCGCTACGCCGAAGTCTCGGGTGCAACAAAATCAGAAGCAGGGGTGCTTGGTATCGAGGGCGAAGGAATGGAAACACTTGTAGGTCGTTTCAAAACATTGACCGACGTATCAAGCGAGCTAGAGACAGCATTCACCTCTAAGGATGCGCGCCATATTTCAAAAATATTTAGCGTTATTCTGGCGGGTGCGATTGGTATCCGTGCTTCTGACATCCACATCGAACCAGCTGAGGACCTTATTCATATTCGCTATCGCGTCGATGGCATCCTTCATGAAGTGGGCACGCTCCCCCAGACGGTGTATCACCTTTTTAGTTCACGCTTGAAACTCCTCGCAGGACTCAAGCTCAATGTCGGTACCGAAAGCCAAGACGGTCGTTTCAGTATCAAGATTGCAGACCTTGAGATTGAGGTGCGTGTGTCCGTGATTCCTGGAGCGTACGGAGAAGGCGTGGTAATGCGTCTTTTAAACCCACAGTCTTTGAATGTCACGCTTGAGGACCTTGGTATGAGCCCGCGACTCCTTACCCTTTTGGAGCGCGAGATTAAAAAACCTCATGGCATGATTTTGAACACCGGACCAACAGGGTCAGGTAAAACAACGACATTGTACGCCTTTTTGAAAAAGATCTACTCTCCCGAAATCAAAATGATGACCATCGAGGACCCTATCGAGTACCACCTCGCGGGCGTCTCACAGACGCAAGTTGAAGCAGACAAAGGGTATACCTTTCTCGAAGGCCTCCGTGCAGCAATGCGCCAAGACCCTGATGTTATTATGATCGGTGAAATCCGCGATGGCGAAACCGCGAAGGTTGCTATTAACGCCGCACTCACAGGGCATATGGTTTTTTCAACGCTCCACACCAACACCGCTGCGGGTGCCATCCCCCGCCTTATCGATATTGGCGTCACCCCCAAAATCATCGGTTCGTCGCTCACGGTTGCCCTTGCGCAACGCCTTGCCCGCAAGCTTTGCGTGGAGTGCAAAAAAGAGGATGCTCCGAATGAACGTGAGAAAAAAATTATTGATGAAGTTGTACTGCTCATCAAAGAAAAAACGGACGAGACAATGCAGACGACGAAAGTATGGCGTGCTGTCGGGTGTGAAAAATGTAACAACACCGGGTACAAAGGCCGCGTCGGTGTGTTTGAGGCGGTGCTCATGGACGAAAACATCGAAGCACTTTTGGACACCATCCCTTCTGAGCGTGAGATTCGCGAGGTTGCCAAAAAACAAGGCATCCTCAACATGAGAGAAGACGGTATTCAAAAGATTCTTGTGGGGGCTACTTCTTTTGATGAAGTTGAGCGTGTGGTGGACTTGGAAAAGGAATAGGGGCGAGACTAGGACAAAAATCAAACCCCAACCGCATTTCGCGATTGGGGTTTTGTTGTTCATGTTTTTCTTGCTACATGGTGAGCTCCCGATCCACGGCATCGGGGACATCGCGAGGAGCGATGTAGGTACTGCTCGACCGCATCAATTTACAGCTGTTGGTCACTGGGATAACCTTACCGGTGTACCCAGAACCTGCAATTTTCTGCAAGATGTCCTTATCGAACTGATCGACATGAATTACCGCGATTTCCGGATTTCTCCGTAGAAAGCTCAGCGTCGCTCGTTGATCATCAGCCGTGTGAATAATAACGCCGTCGATCATCCCCTGGCAGCGTCCTTGATCTGCGGCTGGTAGCCCGGCAAGCAACACCATCTTCTTTTGTTTCATGTGCATCTCCTCTCGTGATTGTAATAACACCTCGTGTGCTGCAACTTCTAGAGAGGAGTATACATGAATAGGTGGTAAATGTCAAGTGGTGGGGATGCTTCCCTCTTGCATTGTATTTTCACCTCAAAGCAAGTAATATAAACACCATAGAAACAAAAAAATCCGATACATAAACCCCGAGCAGTTCTCAGAACACAGGGAACTGAGTGAAGAAGCGGTCTAAGGAGAGCGGCAGAAATCATCGCATAAAGCGAAGCACCATCGCATCCTCGTCCACAACCATGTGAACCCCGGAGGGCCCAACTGCACGAAGCTTATGTATAGGATCTTTTGAAAGAGACGTCGACGACCTTGCGGTCATCGATATATCTATCCTAGCACAAAACTATTTTTATGTCAAGTACCCACCCTACCGATTCAGAAAATACCGAGGAAATAAAAGGCTTAAATCAGGAATTTTCTTTCCTGGATCAAACCCTGCGCCCCAGTCGTTTCAATGAATACATCGGCCAGGAGACTATCAAAAAAAACTTGAAGATTCTCCTGCAAGCGGCACAGGAACGCTCCCATCCGCCCGAGCACATCCTTTTCTATGGGCCACCAGGGCTTGGAAAAACGACGTTAGCGCATCTTATCGCGAATGAAATGGGGTGTCAAGTCAAGTCTACCTCGGGTCCCGCCATTGAAAAGGTGGGTGATTTGGCCTCGGTGCTCACCAACCTTGCTCCTGGTGACGTGCTTTTTATCGACGAGATCCACCGTTTGAACAAAATGATTGAGGAAGTCCTCTACCCTGCAATGGAGTCGGGAGTGCTCGACATCATCATCGGCAAGGGGCCAAGCGCACGCACGATTCAACTCGACCTCCCACCCTTTACTCTCATTGCCGCTACGACGCGTGTCGCACTTTTATCCTCCCCTCTCCGTTCACGTTTTTCTGGTGGTACCTTCCGTCTCGAATTTTACACCACCGAGGAGATTGAAAAAATTGTGAAGCGCTCGGCGGATATCCTTGGTATCGCACTTTCTGACGGTGCCGCACACGAGATTGCGCGTCGCAGTCGTGCGACCCCGCGCACCGCAAACTACCTCTTGAAGCGTGCGCGTGATTTTGCACAAGTAAACAAAGGCGACCTCTCTCCTCAATATGTAGCACAAGCGCTCGGCCTCCTCGAGATTGACGAGCTCGGCCTCACCGCCCTCGACCGCAAGATTCTTGAAGTCATTATTGAAAAATTCAACGGCGGCCCGGTGGGCCTCAGTACTATTGCGGCAGCACTCTCCGAAGAAGTGGCGACCGTTGAAGAAGTTAACGAACCCTACCTTATGCAACTTGGTCTCCTCGAGCGCACCCCGCGTGGCCGTGTCGCCACCCCCCGCGCCTATGAGCATATGGGGTTTGATATCCCCGAGACCCAGTAGGTCGTCCTGCTAAATGAAGACCGCCAAGGGCAGCTTTTGTAGGGAACACTAAAAACATCAAGGTTTAACCTTGATGTTTTTAGACGCAAAGGGTTCCTGACCTCTTTTACTCCTATTGAAGATAGCTGCAAACGGGCATTTCAATACTATTCTCGGGCGGTCGTTGTCGTCCAACTTGAACTGCGCCGGGAGGACACACGCAGTACCCCCAGTTATTGCAAGCATTATCCCACGGTGGGATAAATGCAGCACCAAGACCTGACGGCCCTGTATTGTCCACACCATCCGCAAATCCAGCAGGTTTACCTGACACTTCAGTCCAGCTTATTCCATCTTTTACTGATGCAGGCACCGTCGGGTCTGTTTCTGTAGTCAACCCCGCATCATCCACTTCACACGACACCGTTCCGTCTGTATTGATAACTCTAATACTTGACCCTACGGCACAATTCCCAGAAACGCGAGCTTGTGTTTGGGTGGTGTTGGTTGAAAAGGTGGTACCTGAAAGAGAAAGTCCGTTCCCTGCCGTATAAGTAGCACCTCCAGTAGGCCATGCTGTCTTGCAATCAGCACCAAAACAGATTTTGGTTGCATAGATACTGTTAAGGATTGAGTCCCCGTTGGGGTTCAGAAAATATGACGAATCGTTTGAATCCTTAAATACTGGTGCATTGGATTCACTTGAAGCAATGAGGTAGTTTGCGGTTATGTTGCCTGCTTTGGTTTGTGCGGTATTGCTTACATTAAGGGGTGCGGCTACGTTACCATTTGGGGGAGTAACGGCGGGTGCCGTCCAGGCTGAGACGTAAGAAATGCCGATGGAAAGCGCTAGGGCGAGTAATATGACTTTGGTGGATTGGAATATGTGGTTCATGCTATTTATTATACATTGAAGTTGTTTCTATATGCAAGCTTGCCAGCTCCATTTATTTTGGTATGCTGAATATATTATGTCAGGACACAACAAATGGTCACAGATTAAGAATAAGAAGGCGGTTACGGATGGGAAAAGGAGTAAAATATTCGGTAAATTTTCAAAACTCATCGCCCTTGAGGCTAAAAAGGCTGCGGGGAACCTTTCTTCTCCGGGGCTTCGTGCTGTTATCGAACGCGCAAAAAAGGAGAACATGCAAAACGAGCTCATTGACCGCGCGGTTAAAAAAGGTGCCGGCGGTGATGCAGGTAATATGGAGGCGGTACTTTTTGAAGCCTACGGACCGGGAGGGTGTGCCATGCTTATCACAGGACTCACTGACAACAACAACCGCACGGTTGCGGAGATCAAGCACCTCCTCTCTAAACGCGGACTCGCGCTCGCAGGTCACGGTGCGGCTCTCTGGGCCTTTAACAAAACAGGTGATGAGTACGAACCAAACACTACCGCCCCCCTTTCAGATGAGGACGGAGAGGCACTCGGCAACCTTCTCGAAGAACTCGATGAGCACGATGATGTGCAGGAGGTGTATACGAATGCAGAGTAGTACATAACTTCGTTGAGGTGTGTACTTTTTAGGGGGTTTTGAGCGCGGCGGCGCGAAAACTTCTGATTCTGCAGAATCACGTCGCGCAGTGTCCTTTGAGGCGCGACGCTTCTTTTTAAGCTTCAAAAAATCCGTACCCTAAAAAGTACACGCCGAGAAAGAAGTTCGCCATTGATGTATACTTACTATTATGCGCATTATTGCTATCGACCCTGGGTACGAGCGGTTGGGTATCGCCGTTCTTGAAAAGAACAAAGCTACCTCTGCCAAAGGCTACGGCGTGCCGAGGGAGGAGCTTCTTTTTTCTGAATGCTTTAAAACCAAGGCTGCGCTTCCTTTTGTTGAACGGCTTGAGCTCGTCGGACGCGAAGTGGCACGGGTGATTGCTGAATACGAGCCTACCGCCCTTTCTATCGAAAACCTCTTCATTGAGACTAACCAAAAGACTGCCATGCGTGTCGCGGAGGTGCGTGGGGCTATTTTGTATCAGGCGCGTCTCTCTGGGCTCGAAATCTACGAGTACACCCCCCTTCAAATCAAAGTTGCCACCACGGGCTACGGAAAAGCAACCAAAGAACAGGTGATGTCGATGGTTCGTCGCCTCGTTTCTGGCGCAGAAAACAAAAAACAAGATGATGAGATGGATGCTATTGCGATTGGTCTTACGCACTTTGCCTACGCAAGGCCACAAAATATGCTTACAAAATAAGGTTCTTTTGAGACGAGCGTGGCTTTCCACAGGTTGTCCACAGGTCCCTCGAAAAAAACTTGCTCCCACACCTACTTTTGCATGGTTTTTTGTTGCACAGCGGGTGGTAGAGTAGTAAAATATCCTTAATTGTGGTTTGGATTTGTTAGATAAATAATAAAAAACAGGCAACCATGCAAAAGTAGGTGTGGGGGCTTGCGCGGTGAAAAACTTTCTGCTACAACTATGTGAGTCTGGGTAAAGGAGACGCACTCAAGACTCACCAATTTTTAAATATAAACAAAAACATATGGCAGAAGATGAGGTAATTGAAGAAGGGGTGTTCGGAGGGAAAGAAATCGATCTCTCGGACGACGGCATAGAGATTGGTGATGAGGTTCTTCTCGACATCGACATCGACGAGGATGATGATTCTGCTGACTTTGGCCTCAGCGCAAACAGTCTCGACGACTAATCATCTAACAAAAACCCGTGTGACCAAATGGTCACACGGGTTTTTGTTGACTGAAATAAGTTCCCTACTACTGACTATGTATACGGTACTATAGTACCGTATACATAGTCAGTATAATTTCAGCTTATATTAAGCTTTACGAACCTTCTCTTCCCTATTTTATAGACACCGGGTGTTGCGAGAATCTTAGTATCCTCTATTTTTTCTTCCCCGCCGTCGAGTTTCTTTACCGCACCTTCCTCGACGAGGCGACGCCAGTCTGTTTTTGATGTCACCACTTCATTACGAAGCAATACATCGACAAGGGATTCGTCCTTCTCTGCTGAAACTTCCACCATATCATCGGGAATCTCTTTTTTCTGAAACGTCGCAATGAACGCCTCGCGAGCACGCACCGCCTCGTCGCGTCCGTGGTACAACGTTGCAATCTCTTCTGCAAGGTCGAGTTTTGCATCACGCGGATTTGCTCCGGCATTCAACCCTGCTTCAATTTCTTTCATGCGCTCTGCGCTCACGCGCGTCGCATACATAAAATATTTCATAATGAGTTCATCGCGGAGACTCATCACTTTGCCAAACATATCATTTGCGGTGTCGGTGACATTGATGGTGTTGCCAAAACTCGAGCTCATCTTGCGCCCATCGAGGCCCTCGATAAGGTCGAGCATGATGATATCTTGTGGTGCTTGCCCAAAACGTTCCTGGAGTTTACGCCCTGACAACATATTGAACTTCTGATCGCTTCCGCCTATCTCGATATCTGCTTTCACGGCAACACTGTCGTAGCCCTGCATAAGCGGATACAAAAGCTCACGGAGCGAAACGCGCTTCCCTGCATCCAGGCGACGTTTGATATTTTCGCGAGAAATAAAGTCTGAAAGCGAAAAAGCGTCAGCATGCTCGCCTATCTCGCGGTACCCCAATTTTTCAAGCCATTCGCTATTGTAGTGCTTTTCAACCTTGCTCATGTCGAGAATCTTGCCCGCCTGCTCAAAGTACGTAGCGAGGTTTTGCTCGACCGCCTCACGGGTAAGCATAGGGCGTTCGCTTTCTTTGTCGGACGTGTCCCCAATAACACCCGTAAAATCACCGACAATAAAGACTACTTGGTGTCCGAGGTCCTGCAGTTCACGGAGTTTCCATATTGCCGTCGCGCGCCCAAGGTGAATATGAGGGCTCGTTGGATCAATACCAAATTTCACCCGAAGCGGCTTTCCGGTGTTTAATTTTGAACGTAAAAGATCTGCGTGAATCACTTCAGCCACGCCGCGCTCCAAAAGCTCATCGATTTTTTGCTTCTCTGTCATGTTTGAACATTTTACCACACCATGTTAGACTCGCCTATCTAAGATTTTTATTGTATTATATTTTAACGTTATGGAAAAACATTCTCCCTCTCGCCGAAAGAAACATGGTTTTATTCACAAGCACCTCAAATCAGTCATCCTTCTTGGGGTAGCGGGGGTTTTTATCGGCTCTGGCGTGCTCCTTTTGTGGGCGTCATTCATAAAACTCCCTGATTTCAACTCATTTCAGCAACGTAAAATAGTTGAATCAACCAAAATCTACGACAGCACCGGTGAGGTGCTTCTGTATGATGTACACCAAAACATAAAGCGCACCATTGTGCCGTTTGAAGAAATCTCCCCTTTGGTAAAGTCCGCGGCGGTCGCCATCGAAGACTCTCAGTTTTATTCACACCCTGGGGTAAGCTTCCGCGGTCTTGCGCGCGCGGTTCTCTACGGTGGTACGCGCGGTGGTGGATCAACCATCACCCAGCAGGTTATCAAAAAAACACTTCTCACCGACGAGAGGCTCATCACCCGCAAGCTCAAAGAGCTCATTCTTTCGTTCAAGCTTGAACAAGCATTTACTAAAGATGAAATTCTTGCACTCTACCTCAACGAAATCCCTTATGGAGGTAGCATTTACGGCATTGGTGAAGCAACGACGGCGTTCTTTGGCATAACCCCAAAAGAACTCACCATCGCACAATCTGCATACCTTGCCGCAATCCCCAACGCGCCAACGCGCCTTTCTCCCTACGGCAACAACCGCAACCTTCTCGACGAGCGCAAGAATTTAGTCTTGAAACGAATGTATGACCTTGGTCTCATAACCGAGGCTGACTATACTTCCGCACGCGAAGAAAAAGTCGTGTTCCTCCCCAAAGAATCCCGCGGTATCAAGGCACCCCATTTTGTTATGTGGATCCAGGAATACTTGGCTGAAAAGTACGGCGAACGCGCAGTAGAAGAAAATGGTTACCGCGTGATTACCACCCTCGACTATGAACTTCAGAAAAAAGCTGATGAAGTTATTGAGCGTTTTAGCGCTGATACCGAAAAGAATTTTAATGCAAAGAACTTGGCGTTGGTTGCCGTCGACCCAAAGAGCGGACAGGTACTCGCTATGGTCGGCTCGCGCGACTACTTTGATGTAAAAAACGAGGGTAACTTCAATGTGGCACTCGCCCACCGCCAACCAGGCTCAACCTTTAAGCCTTTTGTGTATGGTACCGCATTTATGAAGGGGTACACGCCCGAGACAACGCTTTTTGACCTCCCTACCAACTTTAGCACAAACTGTGACGCGCAAGGCAACCCCCTGTCACCAAAGATTAAAAAGGAGGACTGCTACATGCCAGAAAATTATGACGGTCACTATCGTGGCCCCGTCAGTATGCGCGACGCACTCGCACAGTCATTGAACGTGCCTGCCGTTAAAACACTTTACCTTGCAGGATTAAACGATTCCCTTACTATGGCCCGCCGTATGGGAATCACCGGCCTCAACGACCCGGCGCGCTATGGCCTCACGCTTGTTCTCGGAGGTGGCGAAGTTTCACTCCTTGAACTTACGGGTGCGTACGGCGTTTTTGCAAACGACGGGACGCTTAACCCTACGGTTTCTGTTCTTCGTATTGAAGATAAGCAAGGACATATTATTGAGGAATTCAAAGAAGCTCCCGAGGAAGTGCTTTCAAGTGATGTGGCACGCAAAATTTCAAGCATCCTTTCAGACAACAAAGCGCGCACACCAGCATTTGGTGCTGGCTCTGCTTTGTATTTCCCCGGCAAGGATGTTGCGGTAAAGACGGGTACCACCAATGACTACCGCGATGTATGGACGGTGGGATACACACCGAATATTGCGGTGGGTATGTGGGCAGGAAACAACGATAACACTCCTATGAAGAAAAATGTTGCTGGTATGATTATCGCACCTATTTGGCACGCTTTTATGGAGGAAGCGCTCAAGCTCACCCCCTCAGAACGCTTCATCGCCCCTGAAACCGAGGATCTCACCGCCCTCCCTGCCCCTCTCGCTGGTGTATGGCAAGGTGGAGAAAAATATGTCATCGATACCGCATCAGGGATGCTTGCCACGGCGAACACGCCCGTTGAAATGAAAAAAATTGTTGTCGTCCCTAGCGTACACACTATCCTCCACTGGGTAAACAAAAACAATCCCCGCGGAGCACAGCCTGCAAGCCCTCAAAATGACTCCCAGTACACATTATGGGAGACACCTGTCCGAGTGTGGACTGCAGCTCAAAACATCGCTGAGGGGGATCGTAGTGGCATTCCAACGACCTATGACACCACTCACGGAGCTGCAACAGCCCCCGTTCTTTCTCTCACCGGCGTAGATTTTTCTACACCCCATACTTCTACCGAGCGTATTGTGCTTACGGTTACCAGTAGTGGAAGCTACGCCTTGAGCCGCGTAGATTTTTTCATCAACGGACAACTTGTTGAACAAAATAACGGTGCGCCATTCTCTTTTGCCTTTACCCCCGAAGACATCGCCGGGTTGTCCGCAGAAAACGAGGTTACCCTCGTAGGGTACGACACGATATTTAACAAAGGAGTTTATTCTGCGAAATTACATATTCAACTGTAATTTAAAAACGTATTTATTACGTCTGGTTTTTTATTTACTTAATATCTGTAATGTGACTGAGACCAGGAACAGTACGAATAGTATTGAGTACTTCTTCTTTTTTTAAAAAAATTTCTGTTTTAATAATTGGAGAAACTTTAAAAAAAATCGTGTTTTTTGAAAAAGAGATACTGGAAACAGGAATCGTTACTCCTACTATTTTCTGAATACCACTACCAATGAGTTCTTTTTTTGCTTTTTCAGTATTCGTGAGGTTTTTAAACCGGACAAGGAGTTGCTCGAGAGGTATCATACGAGGTTTATTTAGCGCGTAAGGGGCATGGTGAGGTAGGTAAATGAGTTATCCCCTAACCCACGAATAACCGCTGGTTTATCTGATCCATTAAACTCCATCGTAACGCTATCTTTTTCAATAGCACCCAAACAATCAAAGATATGTTTTCCATTTAGTGATATTTCTATAGGGTCTCCAGAAAGGGTTGCGGTGAGGTTTGATTCAGTCTCACCTACTTCAGTATTTTTTGTGGAAATAATACATATTTTTTTATCAGGATTTACCGACACCACTACTTTATGGAATTTATCGGAAAATAACGTTGATAATTTAAGGGTGTTAAGGAGGTCTTGTTTCAAAAGAACTACTTCCGTGGTGTGTGATTTTGGAAGAATTTGTTCATAATCAGGATATACCCCTTGTACGACTCGTGAAGTGATATATAAGGATTTTCCTGTGCAAGATATTTGATTTTTAGTCACCAGGAAATTAATATCTTCTGTGGTTGATTCTAATACGCGTACTATTTCTATAATATTTTTTACCGGAATAATAACCCCATGCGATATCGTAGTTCCTGTTTGTTTAATTTTCTTTTCCGCAAGACGGAAAGAGTCGGTAGCAGTAAATACTACTTGATCTGCTATTTGATGTAAGTATACGCTTGAAATTTCTGGTTTTACATCAGATAACGCAGCACTCATGAGAACACTTTTTGCTCCTTGAGTGAATTTATTTGATGACATAATAAATCCTTCACCGTCTTTAATCACTGGGATAGTAGGAAAATCATCATGAAGAAAACCTTTTATGGTGAGTTTTTTTGTTTTAGTGATTATGGTGCAGATACCTTTATCGGCAGATATCGTAACTTCTTGTTCATCAGTAATACTAGCGAGGGTGTTCGCAAGGAGTGACCCTGAAAGTGCCACACTTCCCTCTTTTGTAATATTGGCAGGTATTTGGAATTCAACCCCTACTTCAAGGTTGGTTGCGCGAATAATAAGTGTTTTGTGTGCAGCAATAAGAAGCACAGAATTAAGAATTGGGAGTGAAAGATTTTTCCCTGTTACCCGTTCTGCATGAGCAACGTATTTCTGAATTGATTCTCTATTACAAGTTATGTGCATATGTATTGTATATATATTATATATAAATCTTATTATTACTATTATACCTGTGGATATGTGGATAACTTCACCATAACCTTATTTCTAAACACCCCTACATCGCTTTTTTAATTCTCAATATGTGGATAATTATTTAACCACCGTGTATAGCTTAAAACTTCCTACCGCCCATAATCACGTTATCGATACCATATCCCCTACTCTTTGTTTCCTTATCCACATCTATTCCCCAGTACTACTAACAGATCTATTTAAAACATCGCACGGATCTGGTCTATTTCCTGGATAAGGGAAAGGTCGGATTGCATATCTATTTTTACTTTCTCGCACGAATGCATAACCGTCGTGTGGTCACGACCACCAAGTTTTTGGCCGATTGTCGGGTACGATATATTGAAATCTTCCCTCAATATAAACATCGCTATTTGACGTGGCTTCAATACTTCCTTCCTTCTTGTTTTCTCATACACATGATCTTCTTCAATATTATAGAAATCACAAATAACCTTTACTATTTCTTTCACCGACAAAAGTTTCTTTGGTTTCGCGGTGTTTTTAATGAAAGGTTTTATTTCGTTCAGGGTTAAATGCCTGTTTTTAAGCTGTGATTGGCAAATAATACCGTTCAGTAACCCCTCAAGTTCACGGATATTACCTCTCACAGAAGAAGCAAGGTAATCAATAACCTCTTCAGGAGGAAAGAATTTATTAACCTGTGCTTTCGCATGAAGAATAGCTAACCGAGACTCATATTCCGGCTCTTGGACATCAACAATCATACCCGAACTAAAACGGGACTTGAGGCGATCCTCGAGCGCAGGAATATAGTTTGGGTGACGATCTGATGAAAAAATAATCTGTTTATTGTTATGATAAAGCTCGTTGAATATATGAAATAGTTCTTCTTGAGTCTTCTCTTTGTTTGAGAGGAATTGAATATCATCCATAATGAAAAGGTCATACTTTCGATATTTTTCCTTAAACACACTCATCGTTTTTGCCCCCTGCCCTACTGAGTTGATGTAGTCCACCGAGAATTTTTCCGATGTAATATAAAAAACCTTTTTCCCGGGGTGATTTTTTTTAATTTCATTTCCTATTGCTTGAATAAGGTGGGTCTTACCAAGACCAGTATTACCATAAATAAAAAGCGGGTTGTACACGTTGGTCCCCACTTTCTTTAAAATAGCCTGTGATGCGGCGTACGCAAGCTCATTGAAAGCTCCAATGATAAACGTATCAAAAGTATAACGAGGATTTAAGCCATCCTCACGGTTTACATACAGGTCTGCAAGAGGAAGCTCGGCACTCATCGCCGAACGAGGTTTTTCAACTTCTTTCTTTTCAGTACCTTTGTCCTCTATTTTATGAACCACATACTCAATACTGCGAATATGGTCCGATAGGTTGCGGAGCGACTTCAGGATCATTTTATGAAACTTATTTTGAAGCCAGTCCTTAACAAATTCATTAGGCACCCCCACGATAACCGTACCATCTTCTTGTTTTATGATAGCGGTATTTTTGAACCATGTGCTGAAGTTTGCACGAGACAGTTCGTTCTCAAGTTCGCGGAGCGTGTTTTCCCAAAGTTGTGTGTTTTCGATCATAAGAAGTTCTGTTGGTAGTACTATTATATTCCATGGTTCAAGAATATGTAACGAGGCGCGGTGGATGAGACGGTGGTTAGGGTGTGGATAAACTGTGGATATTCACCCGCCTAACTTTTTACCTGCTAACTAGCGTATTGTATGCTAAAGTGCGCTGTTTTGGAAACTTCGGTACTCATTACAATACTAAAAAGTTGGGCGGGCAAGGAACACTGGATTTTTCTAGGAATATAGTGTAGAGTACTAAATTATGTCACAAACATACCAGCCAAAGAAGAAAAAGCGCGCTACTACCCACGGATTTCTCGTCCGTTCGGAGACCAAAAATGGCCGCAACGTCTTGAAAGCACGCCGTCAAAAAGGCCGCAAGCGTTTAACAACCGTCTAATAGCTGTTAGCTATTAGGTTTTAGCTGTTAGGAACGAGGGCCCAGCCTAAAACCTAAAAGCTACCACCTAAAAGCTAACCACATGCTTCCCCAAAAGAACCGCATAGCACGAAAAGACTTCCCTGCCGGGCCTCGGCAGGGAATTCTGAACCAGCAGGTTCGCGGCTTGGCCGTAAAATCTAATTTGTTTTCCGGGGTTATTCACCCACAAAAAATTGGAGGCGTGCGTGTTTCTGTCGTGGTTTCCAAGAAAACCGCCAAAACAGCAGTAGTACGCAACAGTCTTCGCCGCCGGTTTTATACAGCGATAACCCCCTATTTACCTGGGTTTTCACAAGGGGCTCTTGTAATTATCTACCCAAAAATAGAGGCAAAAAAAGCGCCCTTTTCCCTTTTGAAGACTGAAATAGAAACAGCGCTTCGCCACGCAAAGCTATTGAAATAGTATATACTTTGAATTACAGCACCCCTCGACGAATTCCGTAACTCAAAGTATATGCGCAACTTTATTGCCTCCCTCATCTCCTTCTATCAAAAAGTGTTTTCGCCTGACACAGGGGTTTTTGCTATAAATAAAGGCACCACATGTGTTTTTTACCCAACCTGCTCAGAATATACCAAGCAGGCCGTTTTGAAATACGGAGTTTTTAAGGGTTTATGGATGGGGATTCGCCGTATCCTCCGTTGTCATCCCTGGCAAAAAGAGCACATCGACCCCCTCCCCTAGTAATAGCGTGGCATTCGCGCTAATATACGAAGTACAAACTTTTAATTATATTTTTTATGGAAACAGGACTTTTTGCAACCGTTTTTTATCAGCCAATCTACAACGCTTTGGTATTTTTAATATCAGCGGTTCCTGGCGCAAATGTGGGTATTGCCATTATTCTCCTCACTATTTTGGTGCGACTCTTACTCCTTCCGTTGTCACACAAATCAGTTGTTTCTCAGGCAAAGATGCGTGAAATAGCCCCCCATATTGAAAAACTCAAGGAGAAACACAAGGATGACAAACAAGAACAGGCTCGTCGCACGATGGAGCTTTATCGCGAATACGGTATCAATCCATTTTCGGGATGTTTCCTTGTTCTCCTGCAGCTCCCTATCATTTTCGCCCTCTACTTCGTGTTCTTTAAAGGGCTCCCTAATCTGAATGCTGACCATTTGTACTCTTTTGTACACCTCCCCGAGGCAATGAGTATGGTATTTTTGGGTATTGTTCTCTCGAAAAAGAGCCTCATACTCGCCTTTCTTGCGGCTGTTACTCAGTATTATCAGATCAAGCTCTCTATCCCCTCTTTGGCTCCTGTGGCAAAAGGGGCAACGCCGTCATTCAAGGATGAATTTGCACGAAGCTTTAACACTCAGATGCGCTACATGCTTCCCCTCATTGTGTTTGGTATCTCGTACTCTATATCTGCAGCGATTGCGCTTTACTGGGCAACAAGCAACCTTTTCTCGGTTGGGCACGAGCTCTATGTGAAGCGTAAGGCAAAAGAAGTTACTAGGTAAGAGCCTAAAGAAAAAACCGCCATGTGGCGGTTTTTTCTTTAGGCTTCAAGGTCTCTCTATCGAATCTTCTGCATACCCTCAGTTACGGATGGTGTTGGCTCCGTGAGCGTCACCTCAGGGGCTGTGGAGGCTACCACAGGGGCATCAGTGGCGATGCGGAACACCCAGGGGGTTCCTGTTATTTTGTTCATAAAGAGAAGGTAGGAGTCGTCTGATGAAAGAGTAAGATTTATCATATCGAGCGAGGAAGCACGAAGATCCGAAGGAGTGAGAATCTTTTCCACAACGCCTGTTTTTGTATCAATCTTCCAGATATTGTCTGAGAATGAAAAGAGTCCTTGGTACCATTGGTCAGGGTACTCTGCTTGAGGGAGTGTTTGTGGTACCGCACAGTACACAATGACACTCTTTGCGCTCCAGGCACATTTCTCAGGAAGGGTTTGTAGTGCAATTTGGCGCGTTTCTTTTTTTACTACATCATAAATAGCAAGTTCAGGTAAGCCGTTTCTGATTTCGGCATAAAGTACCGCGCTTCCGTCACGGCTGGTGAGGGTGGTGAGGCCGTTAATCCCCGAGAGTACTTTAGTAAGCGATTTAGTCTTCGTGTCGAGGAAAAAGAGATGACCAAGAACTTTAGCAGATGGCTTAGTGGTTAAGGTAACGAGCTTTTGGTTGGGAAACTGAGGAAGCCATTCGGTAAAAGTAGAGGCAAAAATTTCTGCTACACTCGTGTTTTTAAGGGTCGCAATAAACCCTGCGGATGAAGCATTTCCATTTTCAAGATAAAAGAGTTTATCTGAGCCATCCCCAGCAAGAGCCATAAAAGGTATATAGTCGGGAAGAAAAACTTCCTCAACATTAAGAAATTCACTCGTTGCTTCGGTTGAGGTTGCCTGCTTGGCAGGGGTAGTAAATGCACCAATATTCAAAATCTGTGTTTTGATGGCACTCTCGGTATCGTCAAAATATCTAATAGCAACACTTTTGCCATTGTTTCCCCAAAGAGCCTCTGAGAGGCGTGAGCGTGTCTCATTCACGATACGTGACTCTGTGTATGTGTTGAGAGGTGTTTCATAAATGTGGCCCAGCCCACGTTCTATATATCGAGCAGCGATACTCGTGACAGCTCCTTTTTTGTCTTTTACTTCAGCAAATCCTGCTCCAGCAACAGGGAGTTTATGAAGCTCGTAAAGACGTGGAAGAGGGGCGGCACCGCCAGGAACAAACGCCTCACCCTCACCTTCACCAGTGCCCACCCCCGGCGTGCCGCTGACAGGTAGCCCCTCCCCTGGAAATGCTCCAGTGGGAGCTTGTGTTGTCGGAGCTTTTTTGAAATAGAAGAAGTAAGCACCAATTCCCATAAGAATGAGGAAGATGGCGAGAGCGATAATGGTAAGTGTTTTACGATTCATAAATTCATTATATAGTTAGTAGCACACATGCCAATGATCTCCTTCATTAACATAAATTGCCCCGTTTAAACTGTATCGTTGCCCGAGGTTACTGCAACTTCCCTGACTAAGAGCGGTGCCGGTGAGGACTTTTGCATCAAGAGCCGGTGAAGACCCTCTGCGGATATCAACAACTGAATCTCCCGGTCGATGACGTGTTGTTGCGCTATGAAGCCAGTACTCCGTGCCACCTGTAACCGTAATGTTGCACCCGGAACAAGAGGACTTAAGAGCGCCAAGCCCGCTTGTGGCGCCTTGTCCAAGACCCGAAACGCTCGTGCACCCCGTCTGTCCTATGGTGGTGCAGGTAGGTGTTTTGACGGATACCCCTACTGCGGCGAGTTGCGAACGTTCGCTTATGTCGTCCGGCCATGTGCCACTCGGTGTTGGC
>MHUW01000009.1 GCA_001823575.1 Candidatus Yonathbacteria bacterium RIFCSPLOWO2_01_FULL_47_33b
TGCAGCCACCCGTAGGTGTATGGTCCGTGTCTCAGTACCATCGGTGGGGGTCAGGCTCTCACCTCCCCTAAGCGTCATTGCCTTGGTAGGCTTTTACCCTACCAACTAGCTGATACTGCGCAGGCCAATCCCAAAGCGATAAATCTTTACTCCGAAGAGACTATCAAGTATTAGCCCACCTTTCGGTGGGTTATTCCTGACTTTGGGGTTTGTACCTACGTGTTACTACCTCGTTCGCCACTGCCCTTGCGGGCCGTTCGACTTGCATGCCTTATCCACGCCGCCAGCGTTCATCCTGAGCTAGGATCAAACTCTTTGAAAAGAGATTGATTAACTCTCGAGAACGGAACAAAAGAAAAAATACTCTTTGTTTCGTTTTCACGCAGTGAAGTTGCTATGCCTCACTGCGATTTACTTTACTTTCTTTACTTGGACTTGCAATCCAATTTTTGTGAGATTGTCTAAACCTGAAAAGTTCAAACAATCTCGTAGATGTTTACATTTATGCAGTTGTCAAAGTTCATTTTACGTTCCGCCTAGCTTTCGCCCGAGAGAATATAAAAGCGCCTATTCCATAAGCGCTCTGGCAGTATATACTTATGCCCAAAGGAAGTCAAGCGCAAATTGAAGCCTTATTTTATAGGCAAAATCAGGGGTTTTGGACTAAAAACTGGACACAAGCCTCTTTTGGTACAGCAAACCCGAATATGACCCTGCAATGGCTCTGTACCCACCTAAAGAAAGTTTTTGTTTAATTTCCTCGTGCTCGTTGTAATACTCCTTGTTACCGTATGAATTTTTACATACGGTTTCTAGTTCAACAAAATTCCCAAGTTCATTGACGGTATCTATGTGAATTCGCGTGTTTTTATAAATATACAAGTCGCGCTTTTTTACTACTTTTACCTTAATTCCAAAAATAAAACTAAGGGCGCTCTTTACGACAAAAAAACTATGTGAAGTAAGCGGGACTCGATAGTATCTTGACTCTCTTGATCCTTTCCTTATCTTTCTGAAATAGACAATAAGCTCACTAGCCATTTTTTCTTCACGAATTTTAATTTTCGTTTCACCTAGCAAAAAGTAGGTATCCACCTGCTCTAGAGTACCTCTATATGTACCAGCTACCAAGTGATTTTTAATGTCATCAAGATTTTCAACCTCAACTTTTATTTCTAGGTTCTTCATGTTATTTCCTACTTCTTAAATACTCAACAGCATCAGCGGCGCCGTCAAAAAATTTCTTGTTCGCCTCTTCTACTACGGAAGCCAGGAACTCTATTTGGCCATCTTTTTCTAATGCTTGGTATTGATTTCCATCAAGCATCCAGTGTGGTTGATGCTCTTTTTCTATCTTTGATTCATATCCAGGTAAAAGTAATTTAATTCTCTCTTCTTTGAGATACAGTGGTCCTGAGTAATATCCAAAACAATAATCCTTTGTTTTGTTAACAATATCTCTAATTTCTTCATCGGAAACATCTGGCAATAATGGTCTGATTGCAACAGTTGTGGGAATGCCTTTTGCATATACCGACGAAAGAGTTTCTATTCTTTTTTCTGGACTAGGGACACCGGGCTCATATTTAGCTAATATTGGTTCGGAAATACACGTAATTGAAGTAGAAAAAGAAAAAATGTTTCCATTTCCTTTAACTTTGTTATGTATTTCTAGTAGAGAATTAACGTATTCTTCTGATAATGGTATTTTTGTGATAACTGATATATCTTTCCCCAGCACGCTTAACTTTTCAAGAATTTCGAGTGCTTCTTTTTTGTTTTGAAAAAATTCAGTATCACAACCAAGCATTATAAGCTTCACCTGTTCTGGCAAATTTTTAAGTAATTCTAATTGTTGGTCATCAAGATAAACTGCTCCCTTAGACTGCTCTTGATTCATTTCATCCACAAAGCAATACGTGCACCCAAATGGGCAACTAAGCTTTGAGTAAGTCAAGGCCCTCTCTTGATCTATTTTGATACCTTGCTGCTCAAATTTCTCAAAAGGATTATTCATACTAAGTAGTATACAGCAAATATCCTAAAAAGGTGGGGTTAATTTTGATTATTGTTTACTAGTTAAAATTGGGGGTTTTGAGGGATTTAACCTTGTATAAGGGTGAGCAATTTACCCTCAACATCATCCGTCACAAATGGTGGTGCTTTCTCAACAAAAACTAAATCTCGTTTACTCCAATCCATGGTTCGTACTTGATCAGCAAGAATTGCCCCCTTAACCTTTTTCCCTTCAAACGTAACGTCAAAAACATGGCCTCTAATTTTTGAGGTTATTGGACAAAAAAGGGCACGACCACTCATTCCGTTATATGCGTCGAACGAAACAACTATCGCGGGGCGGCGACCACTTTGCTCGTGTCCTTTTGTTGGGTCAAAATCAATCCACACAATATCACCGCGACAAGGAATATATTTTAATTTTGCCATGGCGGAAGTACCTCATTGCCAACATCTGGACCCCAGTCAATCAATTCGTGTTGAGTCTTTTTGTCAAAATTTTTAAGCAACCCCTCAAGCGTATACTTAGGTTTTTTCGGGCTACTCAACATAATCACACCATTTTCAACAGAAAAAGAAGCGTCGCTCCCCTCGCGAATATTTACTTCACGGGCGATTTCCTTAGGAATCCGAATCGCTAAACTATTCCCCCATTTTTGATACTTTGTGGTCATACAAAAAGTATATACTATGTATATACAGTGTCAAGAAAATTACACCACAAAGCGCTTTTTACAAAGGTCCGACCTTTGTCCCCCTGTCCCCCTTTTTACAAAGGTCGGACCTTTGTTCCTAGAAAATTACATCGTACATTTGTTCAAACAATCGTGACTGTCCCCTTTAACCCCTAGCATTTTTATTTATAAACCAACAGCATTAGCTCCATACTCTGCTTGTTCTTGTGTGAATTTCTCGTACTTCAACTGCTCAATTAAACTACCGCGTGAATATGCTGACATGTCCATATACGATTTGGCTTTTTTAGCTGCTTGTTCATTCCAGTTACCACCAGAATTATCTGAACCATAAACCGCATCAGCATGCGAGAATTGTTCATATTCTAATTGAGCAACCAGCCCGTCATGAGAAAATGCTGAGTAGCCTAAATAAGATTTAGCTTTTTTAACCGCATTTTTTTGACTAACTGTCTCGCTTGATACTGGCGTGGGTGCAGGAATATTTTTTGTTTCCGTCTTCGCAGGAGTAGCTTTTTCTGCAATAGGAGCAGGATTGTCGTTTTTATTTTCCGTTATGGCTTGAGTATTTTCCACAACAGGTTGCTGTGTAACCTCATTGTTATTATTTTTTGAAGAATCTATTGTAACCGCAAATAACACAAAAGAAGCGACAGTGGCAATGCCAAAAATTGTTCCAATTTTCTTTCGTGTTATTTCTCCTTTAATGAAATGAGAAAATGCAGTTGGCTTAACTAGGCCGATAACAAGAGAGATTATTGAAGCTAAAAATATAAGTAAAAATAGATTGTCCATAAATTATTTGTTGATTTATTAAATCATTAACACTCACAACTAAAGCTTTCGCAACCTTTTTGTATGATAGTGGAGTATCCATTTATCTATTACTACTATGATGTTACACCAAATTTCAAACAAATCAATATCGAGGATTTATTCACAAGGGCGACGGCCCGAGCAGAGCAATTTTCTAGCAAGAAAATATGCGTGCACCGGAAAAGGAAATGGCGAGCGGACCCTATCCCCTATTCTGTCTCTTTTCAAGCTCTACGAGGAGTGGGCTTGCAATGAAGACCGATGAGTAGGTACCGATCGCGATACCAATCCAGAGGATGAGGGAGAAGTCTTTGGTGGATGCGGGACCGAAAAAGAAGAGGGTGGCGAGCACAATCATTACCGTAAGCGAGGTGTTGATTGAGCGCGTGAAGGTTTGGCGAAGTGATGTGCCGACGGTGGTCATAAAATCATTTGAAATCTTGAGCTTCAAGTTTTCACGAATACGATCGAACACCACAATGGTATCGTGCACGGAAACACCCATGATTGAAAGGAGAGCAACCACAAAGAGCGTGTCTACTTCTTTACCGAGCCATACAAAGACGCCTGCAGGCACAATAATGTCGTGAAGAAGGGTGAAGGTTGTAATAGCACCGTATTTCCATGAAGAGATCGGCTCTGATACGTGGCGGAATGCGTACGCAATAAAAAGCACTATGCCGAGGATAACCATCACGATAGCGAGCCATGCTTTAGAACGAAGCTCCTTGCCAATCGTGGGCCCAATAGAGCTAAAACGCTTCTCTTCCATTTGAAGGGTTCCTCCGAGTGAGAGGGCGGTGGTCAAAGCCTGACGGTCTGCCTCGGAAAGAGAGCGAGTTTTTACCATCACATCCTTGTCCCCCGCCATCTGGACGCGCGCATCAGCAAATCCTGCTCCATCGAGCGCTTGTTTGAGGTTTTCAAAATCAGGACGTGCTTCATATGATACTTCGATAATCGAACCGCCCTTGAAATCAATGCCGGCGTTGAAGCCCTTGGTAAGCATCGCAAAGAACGAGAGGCCTATAACGAGAGCCGAGAGCGCAAAGAAGAATTTTCTGTATTTGACGATAAACATGATGGTTATTTTAGCTTAA
Organism: Candidatus Yonathbacteria bacterium RIFCSPLOWO2_01_FULL_47_33b; assembly: GCA_001823575.1. Classification (GTDB taxonomy): domain Bacteria; phylum Patescibacteriota; class Minisyncoccia; order Phycocordibacterales; family UBA1550; genus UBA1550. Next base: position 4,628 of record MHUW01000009.1, read on the forward strand.
AGAATCCGCTACCAAAGAGCGCGCGCACGATTGAACCGTGACCCTTGAAGGGGAGCGCAAAGAGGAGCACGCGTGAGATAGTGATGGCTGAGAACATTGAGACGATCACGCCGAGACCAAAGGTGAGTGCAAATCCCTTAATGAGACTCGTACCGAACCAAAAGAGGATAATCGCCGTAATAATACTCGAGATGTTCGAGTCACGAATTGATGTCCATGCGCGATCAAACCCTTCACGGACGGCATCGTGAACGCCATGCCCTTTGCGAAGTTCTTCTTTTGTGCGCTCAAAAATGAGGATATTTGCGTCTACGGCCATACCAATAGAAAGAATGAAGCCCGCAATACCTGCTGAGGTCATCGTGATGTGGAAGAATTTAAAGAGCGCAAGCATCAATACTACATAGATAGCGAGAGCTACGGTTGCAACAACACCGGGAAGGCGGTACCAAAGAATAAGGAAGCCAGCAACAATAACAAGACCCCAGAGAGCAGCCGTAATGCCCGCAGCGAGTGCTTTTGCGCCAAGAGGTGCACTAATGGTCTGTGTTGAGAGAAGCTCAAGCTTATCAACAGGGAGTGCGCCAGAATTGAGGCGTCCTACGAGTGTTTTTGCCTCAGCGGCGGTGAATTGGCCGGTAATCTGCGCTTTTCCTCCCACAATAGCCTCACGAACAACCGGTGCTGAGATAGGCTCGCTGTTGCCGAGGTCGCGATCAAGGTAGATGGCAACGGTCTTGCCGATATTTTCCTTGGTGATTTTTGCAAAAAGATCGGAACCTTCGTTATTAAAGACAATAGACACGATTGGTTCACGAGTGGTTGCGTCAAACTCGAGAACTGCGCGCTCAAGGAAACGACCATTGAGTTCTGTAGGAACATACGGACCAGCGAGAAGTTCAGCGGGGATAACGAGGGGCTTCCCTGCTGCTTGATCAGCTTTGAATTTCTCAACAGCATTGTTGTATGCCTCAAGCTCAGCCTTTGAGCGCTCGGTCATAAACTCAAGCTTTGGGGTCTGTCCAATCATTTCTACCGCACGCTTTACGTCCGTGATTCCTGGAAGTTCAACAATGAGACGCTCTTCAACAGGACCCGTGATACCGCCCTTCTCTTCAATCTGCACAATAGGTTCTGAAACACCGAACGTGTTGATACGACGCTCAATCACATCACGAAGTGAATCCATCGCTGCTTTAACCTCGGTAGGTTTTACCGAAGAAACATCAGCCTTATACAAAAGCTGTACACCACCTGAAAGATCCAAACCGAGCTTGAACGGGAACTTTTCTGAAAAAGCCTGTCCGTAAACTGTTTTGCCTTCGTGAAGCTTTGGCTCCGAAGCGTAAATAAAATAGCCGACACCTGCACCGATGATTAAAAGAAGTAATGCCCCAAAGCGTGTTTTCCACATAATGGGTTCATTGTACGCATTTTAAAGGTTTTGGCAATAGGAGCGAGGCGGCATGTTTTGTGGTATAATACAATGATTATGTATGCGAAACTTCTCAAAACAAACGGCTTTACTCTCATTGAGCTCCTCGTCGTCATTTCAATCATTAGCCTTCTTTCTTCTGTCGTCCTTTCTTCACTCAACGATGCGCGGAAAAAAGTATCGAGCACTAAAACGCTTTCTAATGCCCTCGAATACCGCAAAGCTATTGAACTATACCGGACAGACAATGCAAACTACCCAAACCCAGGAGATACCATCTATCATTGCCTTGGCGACTATGCAACAAACGTATGTGGCAACGAGACAGTAGGGATACCTGGAAGCGGTATCTACAGCGAGGATACAGACCTACAAAGCGCCCTAAGGGACTATATCGTGTTTCCTAAAAATGACCCTGTCCCTTATGCCATTGGTGGTGGCACATGGTACCTTAACGGACCAATCTACAAATGTAACAACGAAGCATGCACAACGGCTCAAATGGTTTCGTGGACAGAAACCCAAAACTCCTGTATCGGTGGCGCTTCTTCTGCAATCCGACCCCCCTCTTACAACCCTGTGCTCCTCTATTACCGTGAGTGCACGTATGTTTTCCAATAAAACTACTCAGCAACTAATCCCTGCAACGCCTTCCTTGTTTTTGGACCTAGCGCCCCATACCCTGTCGTAGTTGGTGTTCCCGAAGAAACAATATTGTACTTTTTTTGAAAGCGCTGTATCGCACGTTCTGTTGCTGGACCAAAAAAGCTGGTGACGAGTCCCTCGGGATAAAGTGTAAGGTCTTTTTTAAGAAACGTTTGGAGAAGCGTAACATCATTCCCTTTTGAACCACGTTTTAAGGTGCGTACAAAAGATGGCGTAGCGCTTGCTGTTGATTGGATTGCTGTTGGTGTCGTTGGTGTAGCAGTCGATACGGGAGTGACTGGTATATCTAAATATGTCACCACCCCCTCAGTAACCGTCTGCATACGCGGCGCGACATATCCAGGAAGCGAAGAAGCAGGACCAGTAAATATTCCTCCGGCACAGGTGACATCAAAAGACTGAGTACTCGTGTCCGTACTGTTTCCAGCATTGTCGATGGCTCGAATATACCACGTATGAGTACCGCACGAAAAACCAGTTGCTTCGGTCTGCGTGCCCGTAATATCATCTACTTTGAGAGCGCCGTCGGTGTAGAGCTGGTATTTGGCAATACCCGAGGGGTCACTGGCTGCTGCCCACGTAAAGGTCTGGGAGCTACTACTGACGGCCGCAGCAGGAGTGGCGGTGGCAGCAACAGGGGTTCCTGTGTCTTCAGTCACGTCAAACGTGTGCGTTGAGTAGCCACCAGCATACGTAAAGGTTCCTTGACCACTGCCGTCAGTGAGCATCGAGGCATACTGTGTGCTGTCGACCAAGATGTTGTAATAGGTGTTGGCTTTGAGGTTGCCGATAGTGTGCAGGGTGGACGTAGCCGTGGTTGAGGTCTCCGTCCATGTTTTTGCATAGTCGCCAGAAGTATTCCATGTGCTAATACTAATATTAAGGAACTCACTGTAGTCCCCCGAGGGGAACCCGCCAACAGGAGTGACGTTGAATGATGCACTGGTGCCGGTCGTGGTGGCACTCGTGTAGCGATACTTGCCGTTACTATACAGACGAACAGGTCCCGTAATATCGATATCATGCGTGCCTATTGTGTATGGGGGCTGATACTCGTACGGACCGATGTCAGGGGTGCCGTAAATAGGATTGCCTAAAATGTCAGTGGTGGCACCTGAGCCAGTGGTGCCTGTATCGATGGCGGGAGACAATGGCTCAAGGGCGAAGTTGTTTGAAGCGGGAGATATGAGAAGCGGATCGATAAGCTCTTGGTTGCTCGTGCCTTTGTTTGTGTCCCACGTAGCGTCGCCAGCGAGGTCCCAAAGATTGTTCCCCGTAACAAATGTAGGGGCACCAAAAATCCAGCCTTTTCCGAAAGAGTAGCTGGAATTTGCGACAGCGATGACGTTTTTTATTGTTAACACGGTGCCCGTAAAAGCGGAGAACATCAGACCAATTGTGCCATTACCATACACTAACGAATTGTACGTACGTGAGTTAGCCGGGTAAGGGAGATTGATTCCATCGGTGACATTCCGAGCGACAATGGAATACCTAACCGTAATATTTGACCCTCCGATGTCCATACCCTCATAGGAATCATACGCCTCGACACCTTGAGCCACTGCCGTCGAACCAACAAGATAAAAAGCGGCGAGATTGGCGTATCGCACAATCAAATTCTGGAATAAAATATAATCCTCACTACTCGAAACACCAAAATCCCGTGATGCAGCTTCAATCTGAATCGACCCCATTACCTCACCGCTTGCGAGGCGATAATACAGTACATCAGACACCCAAAACCATTCGCCGGGATTAAGTGTTGCGGCAGCGGACCCCTGGGTCTTTTTTGTAAGCAAGGCTATTGAGGCACCCGTCGCAAGCACCTTTACTTCGGTGGTCGTTGCATATTGATAGGTACTAGCATTACCGCCGCCATACACACTCCAGCCGCTTGAAATACCAGTAATCCCCCATATTTCAGGCTTGCTGCTCGCATCAACCCCACGAAACGTTATTAGCGACCCAGATGTTCCATTATTAAAAGTAGCCAGGGTCTCGCGGTATGGCACCCCGGCATTTTTTATAATGACGACCGTATCGCCAGCAAGCGCTGTGTTTCCTGCTTTGACCAACGTCGCCCACGGGAGTGCTTGTGTGCCAGTGTTATTATCGCTTCCGAGAACATTGTCAACATAAAACGTGTAACCTGCAGAGTAAGCAGTGTTGATGTTGATGATTGGTGTTGAGGTGGTGGTTGTTGCATTACCGCCACCGTTGATAGCTTTTACATACCAGGTGTGAGTCCCCTCTGAAAGATTGCTGGTTGGAGTGGCGGACGTTCCCGCGATGTTGTCTTTGTCTAAAACTCCATCTATAAACAACTGATATTTGGAGATACCCAAATAGCTATCGGCTGCATCCCACGCAAACGTCGGTGATTGTGTCACCGACATTGCGTTATTTGCGGGTGAGGTGATATCAAAAGCTGAATTAAAATGCACTTCGTTTTGACTTGCGGGGCCTTTGATTGCATAGGTATCGATGCGCGAGAAACTAGCTGAGGCATCGGTTGCATTATCAGCCGTAAGCCACACAAAATATGCGTTAGTAATAGCCGTAAAGAATGGTGTGGTAGTGGTTGCGGTGGTCCCGGCATATTCAGTGATTTTTGTACCACCAAGCGCCTCAATCCCGGCTAAGGTCAGCTCATCTGCCTGAAATCCCGGGTTTGAAGGAAATTGAAAGAGTACTTCTTTTACACGGCGGGTCTGCTTGAAGGGGTACACTGTAAAACTAATTCTTCCTGTCGAGGTAGCTACCGTCACAGCGGGTGGCTGCAATAAGATTTGACTGCTGGTGAGTGCGTTGGCGGTTGTATAGTTGACCTGACCAAACCCGTACGTTGTTCGGTCGTACCCCGTCGCCCAGTTGGTCCCCGTCTGTCGGAGCGCCGCCTTTGTGTCAAACCAATTCCACGCCGGTGTTGAAGTTGAGTGCAGGTAACGCAACACTGATATCATACCAGCGTTTGCTCCAGTCAGACACGACAGTGATGTCGAGCAAAAAATTGTCTGGTCGAGCTTCCATTCGACACCATAGCTCGAAGGATATGAGGTGATACCTGGTGCAATAAAAAACGCGGGCGGTACAGCCGTCCACGCCGTCGCTGGACTGTTACTGAATGCGTAGTTATTTGCAATGTCGTATGTTGCCGAATAATTGTACTCATTCACGGTGTCACCCGGGTATCCCGTAAAAGATGAGGTGTAGAGATTGTACGGCGCCTGGTTCGGCACCACAACACTCGACAGATTGTACCTCGTCGCGCTCGTGCTTATGGCAGCACTTACACTATTCCCCGCATAACTGCTATCAGTAGAGGTCATATGTATAACAAACTCATCACTCGTATATGCTCGTCCGAGAAGCTGGGTGATGGTACTGGAAACATTCCCCGAAGCATGATAAGAATTTGAAAGGATCTTAATAGGGGCCGCTTCTGCTTGTGTGTAGGCAACACCAAAACTGGCCACCATAGTCACAAGAAAAACAGCCAAAAAGCGAGGGGCTTTCATCATCCCTTTAGTATACCAGAAAAGCTTTATTACTCAGCACTAGCAGGGATTGATAATCTATTGTAGAAGTAATACACACTGGCGCCGATAGCACCGCCGAGTACCCACCCGCCCAAAATATCAAGTGGCCAATGCACCCCAACGGCGATACGGGCCAAACCAACGATGAGCGCCCCTACAAAATACGCGAAAGCGAGCTTTCGGTGGTAAAAGAAGAGCGACGCGGCAAGCGACATATAGAACGTTGCGTGACCCGAGATGAACGAGTCCCCTCCCCCATGAGTGTATAAAATATGAGCATCTGTTAGGACCTCAAATGGGCGCGGGTTTGGAATAAGTGCTTTAACCACTTTTGAAAGTAGATAGGCCACGACCGCTGCGGCGAGGACTACAAACAAATCGCGAGCTCCCTGCTTTTTGTCTTTATGAAATACCAAAAAAATGAAAAGTCCTCCTAAAAGTAGGTAACCGAACCAGTTACTCAAAAAAACGAGGAGTAAATCCAAAAAAGCATTCTGTCCCGCAAAACTATTAAAAAACTGGAATATTTGTTCGTTCATGGTTGTTAATTACCGCTTCGCGAGAGCAATGTTTTAATGGTCTTGAGTGCGATGATGAGGTCGAGCATAAACGAGCGGTTCTTGATGTAATACAGGTCGTATGAAAGCTTGGTGCGCGTCCTGTCCACGTCGGCGGTGCCGCGCGGCACGTTGTAGTCCCGAATCTGCCCCCACCCTGAAAGTCCTGGGGTGACCAAGTGGCGCACGTTGTAATACGGAATCTCTTTTTCATATACCTTCGCCAGGTCGGGAAGCTCGGGTCGTGGACCCACGAGTGAAAGATCGCCTTTGACCACATTCCACAACTGAGGCAGCTCATCGATACGGGTTGCGCGTAAAATCCTTCCGACTCGTGTTATCACATTATCCCCGTCCGAATTGCGCGCCATACTGCGAAATTTAATAATCTTGATGACCGTATTGTTCTTACCCATACGATCCTGAAGAATAAACACCCTCTTGTGGTCATCGAGTTTAATTGCCAGCGCGACCAAAGGATATAGGGGGAGCGATAAAATACCGAGGATAAGCCCTGCAGCAAGATCCATCATGCGCTTCAAAATATCGTACCCCGCATGAGATGACGACGAGATGTTCTCCAAAAACCAGCTATAGCGTACCAGCGAAAGTGGAATACGCTCGAATACCTCCTCGTAGACCTTGTGCATATCGTGGAAGCGGACACCCGAAAAAATGAGGTTATAGAGTGCCGGCAAAATAGCCTCGGCCTTTTCATTCCGCAAGTCGATGACAACCGAAGTAATCTTTTCACTATAAATGCGGTTAATAATCTCTGCCTTGAAATCAATACCCTCGATATGTGAGAGATCCACTGAAGAAACAAAGTTAAGGTTGTAACGTCTGTTGGTGTTTACTTCATCTTTAAGCATACGCATCTCCTCCCCCGACCCAATGAGGATGGCCGCCTCTTGGCGCTTGATACCAAAAAGCGTCGGACCAAGGAGCCTCCACAAAACAATCAGCACTGTCGAGATAGCCAAATAGAGCACGAGGATTGTTTTAGGTGCAATACCGAGATACGGCGTGAAGAGATAAAAGAAAATGACCGCAATAATACTGTTGGCAATCTGTGCGTTCAGTATGGTGCTGGGGAGTTTCTTTTCAAACACCAGGGCGTGCTTTTCATAGAGGCCTGCAATAAAGAATGTAAACATCCACAGGAGCGATAGGGGGATGAGTGAAGAGGCATACATACCCAGCGTTGCGAGCGAGGGTACCTCGACCGCGCGCACGACGAGCGCAAGCCAAAATGCGGCCGCGAGTGATGCGAGGTCGCCCAAGAACAATATGATTGATTCCCTGTTGCTCCCGATAGTCATATGGTTTTTAAATCCTAGCATAAATGTAGTATAATTTCATCACTAATGGAAAAAGAGGTAAGAAAAACAAAGGTACTTTTTGTCATCACCAAATCAAACTTTGGTGGCGCGCAGCATTATGTGTACGACCTTGCACGAGAACTTCCACGGGCAGAATTTGAAGCCGTGGTCGCCTGCGGTGGTGCCGGGGTCCTTGTTGAAAAACTCACCGAGGCGCGGGTTCGCACCATCCTCGTCCCCTCTCTTGCCCGTGACATAAGCATCCTCCGTGATGTAGTAAGTTTTTTTGCACTCTGGAAGCTTTTTATCATCGAGCGACCCTATGTCGTCCACCTAAACAGCGCCAAGGCCTCTGGCCTTGGCGCACTCGCAGCGCGCCTTGCGTTCGTGCCCCGCATTGTCTTCACCGCACACGGCTGGGCATTCAACGAGGATCGTTCCCTGCTTTCACGCATGACCATCAAGCTCTTTTCTTGGCTGACGGTCATCCTTACTCATAAAACCATTGCTGTATCGGAAGCAGTAAAAAACGACACACAAAAGTGGCCGTTCATTGCCGGTAAAGTCACCACTATCCACAACGGTACTGAAGGGGTCGCGCGCCTTTCTCGAGAAGATGCACGCCAGGCCCTCAGCCTCCCCCTCGATTCTTTTGTCGTCGGCACCATCGCCGAACTCCACCCCAACAAGGGGCTCACGTTTGGGATTGAAGCCGTCGCAAACCTTTCTGAAAAACACCCTAATATTTACTATATTATTCTGGGCGACGGCGAAGAAAAAGGCCGTTTAGATGCCCTTGTGGAGGCCCAGGGGCTTCATGGACGCGTGTTACTCTCGGGATTCGTCAAGGATGCGTCTCGCTACCTCAAAGCCTTTGATTGCTTCGTTTTACCCTCCGTTAAGGAAGGGCTTCCCTACGTCATCCTTGAGGCGGGGCTTGCAGAATTGCCTGTTGTCGCAACGTCGACTGGTGGTATCCCCGAAATTATCGAGGATAAAAAAACAGGGCTTTTGGTCCCTGCGCGCAATATCGACGCACTCGCAAAAAATCTCGATGACCTCATCGCCTCCCCCACTCTCAGCACATCTCTCGCAACCGCGCTTCATAAAAAAGTTCGCGACAATTTCTCCCTTAATGGTATGATTGAGCGAACTATTAAGATTTATCAGTAATGACCAATCGGAACACAAATAAAGGTTTCACCCTCATAGAACTCCTCGTGGTCATCTCCATCATCAGCCTCCTTTCGAGCGTTGTGCTGTCCGCCATAAAGACCGCCCGCACCAGAGGTGCAGACGCCGCAGCACAGCAAACCATAACCCAGATGAAAAGTGCGCTGGAGTTTTATTATGATAAATATGGTAAATACCCACCAACACCAACCGGCACTACCAATGATGGGCTTGCAGCACTGTACGGCGTAACGTGCTGGGATTGCACGGGGAGTGCTGCACCTCTTGACGCAAATAGGTTGTCGGCTGTTTCGGAGTTCATGACTCCGCGTCCAAGGGCAACTCGAAACAATCCTCTTTGTGGTGATTATTTTGGTTATTTTTACAAAGTTTCTCCAAGTGGTCAGAGCTACAAACTCGCGCTTGTTTGCTCAATGGATATTACTAATATTCCGCCGTCTATGCTAGATTTCTCTTTTGTAGGCATTACCGCTTCTGTGTATGCTCCTGATACCGCAAAAACATGGGGGATCTACACAACAGCAGCATCCCTAAACCCCTAAAAACTCATTCGACAACGCGCTTCGGTGCGCGGGGCGGGCGCGGTTTTTCATACTGACAAGGAGTCCGAGCGCGGTGAATTCAACCAAAAGGTGTGACCCGCCAAAGCTCATAAACGGTACCGGGACGCCTGTAATAGGCATAAGACCAATCGTCATGCCTATGTTCACAATAAAGTGCGCAATGAAAAAAACAGCGACTCCCATGCCGTAGAGCATTTCAAAATTGGTACCTCCTACGAGCGCAACCAAGAGGATACGCCCAATAAGTAACGCAAAAAGACCGAACAAAATAAGAACACCGATGAGTCCCCACTCCTCGGCAAATGCCGAAAAAATAAAGTCGGTTTGGTATTCAGGAAGGAACCGTAGGCGTGACTGCGTGCCATACCCTACCCCTTTACCCAAAACCTGCCCCGAACCAACCGCAATCGTTGACTGGTAGGCATTGTATCCGGTGCCACGAATATCAGCAAGTGGGTGCACAAAGTTTGCAATACGTGCTTTTTGATATGGCTCAAGCTTGCCCACCCACAGACCCACAAATGCTATCGCCCCCACGAGAAATACAAGTGCAAGATGCTTTTTCGAGACCCCTGAAACCAAAATCATACCAAACCAGATAAAGAAAATAATCATCGCTGAACCAAGGTCTGGCTGCAGAAGAACGAGCAAAAACGGAATGAACGCATACACCCCCGACACAATGATGTGACGAAAATGTGCAATCTCAACATGGCGCCGCGAAAAATATTTTGCGAGAATAAGCACCAAAAGAAGCTTCATCGCATCGGCAGGCTGAAAAGCAAACGAGCCGACCTTAAACCAGCTCTGCGCTCCTTTTGCCACATGGCCAATACCAAACAACACAAGGAGGAGGGCTGAAATAATGATAAAAAATATCACCAAAACATTGGTACGCTTGAGCATATCAGTATCGACACGGGTTGCCAAAAAGAATGCGAGGAGTGCCACTGAAAGCGAAATGACCTGCTTCTCAAAAAAAAGATTATCCCCCATAAAGGCGTTCATGGTCACAAGCCCTGCAAAGGCGATGAGGATTGCAGGAATCAAAAGCATCCAATCAACGGATGTCTTTCGTGAAAAAACGTCGCGCACTAATGTAAAAACTTGCATAACTCTTATTCAGAAAAAACGGCACGGGGAGTAATAACGATTTCCGTAATAAAATTTTCCTCTTTGCAGATACTTTCAGATATATTCTTGTATATCCCTGGCAAATCAGAAGCTTTGGGCGCATTGAAGTAATATGCGGGGTCGGTAGCAACACGATCACGAAGAAACGCTTCGCTAATCCCCTTTCCCAACCCAATTGCGTATACCTCAATTTTTGCAGCGCGCGCAGCAGAGGCTTGAGTGGCGGCATGTTCACTCGAATAGGTAGTATTCTTTGGGTTTACGGGATCAAGCGGTCTGTTTGCATCTCCGTCAGTAAGCGCCACAATCACGCGCTTGGCGTCTTTCGTGTGTCGTGCACTACCAAGCTCCACAAGGGCGCTTTTCAGGGCATCACCGAGATTGGTGTGCTGAAGTGACCCCTTTTCGATGGCGATACTATCAACCGCTTTTTTTACTGCATCATGATCAAGGGAAAGCTCGTGATCGATAGGCTCTGTTGGTGTCGTAGCGAACGATACCACGCCAACTTTATCAATCAGGTCAGCAGCATCTACGTAGGCGGTAGCAGCAGTTTTTGCCGTGGTAAGTGGCTCAGGTGGCGTTTTTCTCCCCACATCCATACTCCCCGACCGATCAAACACGAGCATCGTATCAACCGGTGTAACACAGATTCCACCCTTGGGGTGTTTCGTAAAGCGCGTAGGCCACGTAAAGAAAATATCTTGTGAGCCGCCCTTGGGGATACCCTCAACATACGTATGCGAAATAGCGACGGGATGACGTGCTGCGTCGTAGATTATTGCGCCAAGAGATGCGTAGCCGGCATCATTCACGAGATCAGTATTCAAAAGTGCTGCGTCAAAACGAGGTTTTGTGTCAGTATTTTTAAGGCTTTGATTTTTAGACATCAAGACCGACGGCACGGCCTGCGCCTTTACCCAACGCTTGAGGTCGCTAGCGAGAAACTCAACTTCTACCCTGTCTGGCGTGCTCGTAGCTGATATATTTCCCTCAAAAAGAAGAAACGTGCTTGCTGGAGCGATCTCGGTTGCACCCCTCCCCTCAGCAATAACATTCCCGTCACGATCGAGCATGCGCAAGGTGTAGGCTGCTATTTTTACCCCCGCGTTGAGGTTTGGGTTTTCCACATAAGCGCCAAGGTCGTAGCGGCCAGAAACCACAGGGAATGCCTTTGCCCACACCACGCGCAAATCTTTTATTTGACTTGAACAATAAAGGTTGCATGAGCCTCCACAATCAACACCAACCTCATCACCATTTTGCCGTTGATCAAAACATGTAGGCGTTGGATTAACTGCGCGATATACAGGATAAATAGCGAGAAGTATTACTACCGCAGAAAACATAAGTGCGTACAAAATCCTTCGTTTTTGAGACCATTCCATACACATATCATAGCAGAGTATGAGTCAACAAAAAAGCACGGCAACCGAAAGGTTGCCGTGCTTTTTTAAATACGATTGAATACTTGGTTCCGGCGGCAAGCTACTTTCCCCTTGCGAGTATCATCGCCGCAACGGTGCTTAACTGCTGAGTTCGGAATGAGATCAGGTGTGACCACCGCGCTGAACCACCGAAACTAAACATTCAATCGTTTGTTTTAATATTGTTTTGTACATCACCATTTCCTTACGAAAATGGTCGGGGCGAGTGGATTCGAACCACCATCTCTGACAGGACCGTTAAAGTTACGGCCGACGTTATGAAGAAAAGTTTCTCCTTCATCCAGCCACCTAAAGGTGTCAGCGCTTCCGAACGCTAAGCTACGCCCCGATGCGTATAGATGCAAACAACAAACATTTTTTGGTAAAAGAATCGTAATCAAATAGAAGCAGCTTGCGCTCTTATATTTGCGTCCTTGACTCGGAAATGAAAAAGATTACTTTTCCATTTCGCTCGTCTGACGTAGCAAATAATGATTGTGATTTTCAAATTCCCAGTAAGAATCGGCGTATTAGTACTCCTCGGCTGAAACGATTACTCGCCTTACACCTAGAGCCTATCAACGTAGTCATCTCCTACGGGCCTCAAACGAATTCTGATCTTGGGGTTAGTTTCCCTCTTAGATGCTTTCAGAGGTTATCTATTCCCGACATAGCTACGCTGCGATGCCCTTGGCAGGACAGCAGCCACACCAGAGGTCAGTTCACTCCGGTCCTCTCGTACTAGGAGCAAATCCCCTCAAAATTCAACGCCTGCAGTAGATAGGAGACCAACCTGTCTCACGCACTCATGTTTTACATCATACCTTGGTCCCAACCTGTATGAACCTCTCTTACGAGAGGGATCGGACTATAGCTTCTTCTTATTTTTAATAAGAGTGCTGACGTTTAGTCTCTACGGGTACAATGTCATCCATTGCTTCCCTCGGAATTGTCTCTCATATTATTAACTTCACAGAAGAAATAAGTTGAGGGTGCCGCACACCACTCGAGTTTGTGCGACCCCTCTTCTTACTCAGCGCTCGGACGTTTACACCCGAACACCTAAGGACTCTTTGGGTCATGCCTGACCCTTCCTCCTCTGTGAAGTTAATAATCTGTTTAAGATTTTCCCGATATTAGTCAGCTTGTCTCTATACATCGCTGTACAGAGCCGCCGTGATCAATGTCTTTTTGTTAAGTTTAGTCTTAACTCCTCGGGTTCAAACTAAGAGAAGTCAATTACAAAGATGAAAACAATCTCACTAATCTTTGTAATTCACTCCTCTACGGTTTGAACCCAGCTCACGTATCTTTTTAATTGGCGAACAGCCAAACCCTTGGAAGCTTCTCCACCTCCAGGATAAGATGAGCCGACATCGAGGTGCCGAACTCCGCCGTCGATATGAACTCTTGGGCGGAACTAGCCTGTTATCCCCGTGGTAGCTTTTATCCGTTAATCTTCGACCGCGTCTAAAGCGAATCGTCGGTTCACTATGCTCTGCTTTCGCATCTGCTCGACATGCCCGTCTTGCAGTTAAGCCCTCTTTTGCCATTACGCTATCGGTACGGTTTCCATTCGCACCTAGAGGACCTTAATAGACTCCTCCGTTACTTTTTAGGAGGAGAGCGCCCCACTCAAACTACCTGCCAGATACTGTCCCCCTACGTTTTTTCCGTATAGGTTAGAATGCGCCCCGAGTAAGGGTGGTATTTCACTGGCGGCTCCAGATAAACCGAGATCTATCCTTCAAAGCCTCCCACCTATGCTACGCATACACAAAACACATTCAATATCAAGCTATAGTAAAGCTCACGGGGTCTTTTCGTCTAACTGCAGGTAACCGGCATCTTCACCGGTATTGTATTTTCACCGAGCTGCTTCTCGAGACAGTTCCCCAGTCATTACGCCATTCGTGCACGTCTGAACTTACCAGACAAGGAATTACGCTACCTTAGGACCGTTATAGTTACGGCCGACATTCACCAGGGCTTATATCAGCCAGCTCATCCTTGCGGAGTCACCACCGATATTTAACCTTCTGGCATTGGTCAGGCGTCACCCCATATACATCCTCTTACGAGTTCGCATGGAGCTGTGTTTTTGGTAAACAGTTGCCAGGGAATCTTTCGCTGCGGCCTCCACCACTTTATTTTCAAAGTAGTTGAGTCCAAGAAAGTTTGAACAACATTTTTTGTACGTAACGACAGCTCTGTTGTTACGTACGGTTTGTCTCTCGATATGGCACTATTCTTTAATAATTTCTTACTGCAATTTCTGTTTTTCTGCTGCGACTTCGAGAAAAACGTTCAGCATATACCTATATGCTTCACATTTTTCTCTTCGTCTCGCACGAAAAACATAAATTTCGTTACGAAAATTATTAAAAGAACAGCACCCTTTTCTCAATTCTCAGACCTCCCCACTTTAAATGCAAAGTGGTGGAGGCAAGCCTTATCCCGAAGTTACGGCTGCTTTTTTGCCGAGTTCCTTGAGAAGCATTCACTCGTTCGCCTTAGTCTACTCGACTCGACCACCTGTGTCGGTTTTCGGTACGGTTTCTTTTCCGTTATGCTTAGAAGCTTTTCTCGGAAAGCTGCTTTGTCTCATCCCATTAGGCGAACCTAACGATTTCTGCTTCACTTGGAGGCGGTATTAAAACCAGGTTCCCGGATTTACCTAAGAACCACCCTTATGACACAGACGCAAATCCAATAATGCGCGAAACATACTAGCCTTCGTCACTCCATCGCACGGAAAAGAAGTCAGGGAATATTAACCCTGTGTCCATCGGCTCCGGCTTTCGCCATCACCTTAGGCCCGACTAACCCTTCGCTGATCAACATCGCAAAGGAAACCTTAGTCTTACGGCGTGTGGGGATCTCACCCACATTGCGGTTACTTGTGCCAACATTCTTACTTCTTGACGCTCCAGAGTTGCTCACGCTTCTCCTTCAGTGCAGACAAGAACACTCTCCTACCGCTCCATCATCTCGAAAGACGATGAAACCCTCAGTTTCGGTACTATGCTTAGCCCCGATTATCTTCGGTGCAGAGTCTCTTAGTGAGTGAGCTGTTACGCTTTCTTTAAATGATGGCTGCTTCTAAGCCAACATCCTCACTG
>MHUW01000010.1 GCA_001823575.1 Candidatus Yonathbacteria bacterium RIFCSPLOWO2_01_FULL_47_33b
TACTTGAAGGGGTGGTGTTAAGTTTTGAAAGTACGGGCAAAGGGAAGGGGTTACCACTGGGCAACCTAACGTCCCGACTCCTTGTGAATATTTATATGAATGAGTTTGACCAGTTCGTAAAGCATAAACTGAAAGCGAAATATTACATTCGTTATGCTGATGACTTTGTGTTTTTGCATCAAGATAAAAAGTATCTCGATGGTTTGATCCCTCAGGTTGCGGAGTTTTTAGACACACGCCTGAAACTTATGCTTCATCCCGACAAACTGTTTCTCAAAACACTTGCATCGGGTGTGGATTTTTTGGGTTGGGTACACTTTTCAAAACATCGTGTGCTACGGACGGCGACAAAAAGAAGAATGTCCTCAAAGGTGAATCGCAATATAGAAAACAAAGCAATGGTGGCTTCATACAAAGGGATGCTTTCGCATGGGAACGGGTACAAACTGATTAAGGAGATTGAGACTAAAATCCAAGCTTACGCATTACGCGGTCGGGGAGAGGCTCAGATTGTGGCTCCTCAATAAGCATTTGTGAAAGTATGTGGTGAATGTCCTCAATGGGGGCGTTCACAAGGGGGATTACAATGTGTGGCATGAAGGATTTTTGCGAAGTAAGGAGAAGTTTTGCGCTTGCGTGCTCTTTTTCAGTTACATGCTCTTCGAGAATCCAAAAGGATTCCAATGTTTCCCATGGGTAAAATGTTTTTCCAACACGAACTCCTTTGCGTGAGAGCTCGCAGGTAATGATTTCGGGTGGGTGCTTGGTGTAGGTAAGAAGCGTACCAACACCGATAAGAACAATTATTGAAAGAAGAGCGTTACCAACAATAAAAAAAGCAACCGCCAATGAAACGGCAATAATACCTACTGCCCAATACCAGTCCGCATGGTGTTCGTAATGATCGTGTGCAGGGGTATCCCACGTAATTTTATGTTCATCCATATACGTATAGTGTAGCAGGGTAGACACAAATACGCTACAATATCTTTTATGTCAGACGTTACCCTGTTTGTTGCTTTTGGGGCAGGACTCGTTTCTTTTCTTGCCCCGTGCGTATTACCCCTTGTTCCGGGGTTCCTTGCGTATTTGGGTGGTATTGCGCTTGATAAAGATGCCAGCGCCACCAAAGCTCGCCTTGCCACCTTTCAAGCAAGCATATTTTTTGTGCTAGGTTTTACTTTGGTGTTTGCGGTCCTTGGCCTTGTTTTACACAGTGCGCTGGTGGGGGCTTCAGATCTTCTTAAAATATCCTTTGCGCGTATTGGCGGAGCCATCGTTATTTTCTTTGGGCTGTATCTCATGGGGCTCATAAAACTTTTTTTTCTTGAGCGACCACGGCATATGTCGGTGCATAAAAAGTTTTCTTCACGGGCTATTACCTCGCTCGTATTTGGTGCGGCATTTGCGGCAGGATGGACACCGTGCGTGGGGGCAGCGCTCGGTGCTATTCTCGGTCTCGCTGCTCTTGCTCCAGCAAAAACATTTGCGCTCCTCATTGCTTACGCATTTGGTCTTGGTGTGCCGTTTCTCGTAATGGGGTTCTTTGCGGGAGAGCTCGAGCGTTACCTCAATCGCTCGTTCACCTGGGTTAAATATCTCAATATTCTCTTCGGCGGACTCCTTGTCTTTCTCGGACTCCTCGCTTTTACTCAAAACCTAGCTATGTGTAAACAAGCACTCTGGAGTTTTTCGTTCTAGTTTTTATAGTTAATTATATGTATATTTGATATACTACCCCTATGGAACTCAACGGAACTGACAAAGAATTTGAAGCACTAAACGAAGCGCTTAATGACGAGGCACAATTAGCGGAATACAAGAAGCCCTTCGATAACTACAAGCCGAGCTTGCTACCGCGCATTCTAGGCACCTTTCTGGTGTGGTGTGGCAATACAGTTTACGGCCACGCGCCATCATATTTGAAATTTCGAGCCGTGGAGGTTATTGCGCGCGTCCCGTATCACTCGTGGGAGTCTGCAACATTTACCATGCTTACGATGTTTTATTCTGATGAGCAACGTGCATTGAAACTTTCTAAAATCACAAAATTTGCTCGCATGGCCGCAGACAATGAAACGATGCATGTGATTGTGGTTTCCCACCTTGCACGCCTCGAGCAAAAAGCGGGGGTTATACGATACACGCTGATTCCAATGTTTTTCGCATTCTTTTATTTTTGGGCATCATATTTCCTTTATTTGATGAAACCTCGATGGTCTCTTGAGCTCAACTATCTCTTTGAGCAACACGCCTTTGATTCATACTCAGAGTTTTTGAAAATAAAAGGTGAGGAGCTACACAAGAAACCAATCATGAGTGAGTTTCTTGCTTGGTATGGTCGTCATCCAAGGAGTCAGTATGAATTTTTCAAATCCGTCCGCAATGATGAAATCGTACACCGTAACCGTTCTATTCACGAAATAGGATTGAACGAGGGGAGATAGTTCGACAAGCTCACTATCGTACAAAGGAGTCGCGTCTGATACTATATAAAGCATGAAACGCACCCGTTTTGTCACCCCCGTACTATTTCTTTCGTTGCTTTTCCTCGTCCCTGCAAACGTTTTTGCGGCTACACGCTCGCTCTCGCGGGGCTCCTCGGGGAGTGATGTCATCACTCTTCAAAATGCGCTTATTAACAAAGGATACCTTCCTGCAGGCAAGAACACCGGCTACTTTGGTTTACTTACACAAACCGCGGTACAGAAATTTCAATGCGCTCAGAGTATTGCCTGTGCAAGCACTACGGTGGCCGGCTACGGCATTTATGGACCAAGGACACGAGCAATGCTCGCAGACAATAACTCTTCCGTTGGTTCTGCTAGCGTTTCAATTTCTCAACCCCTTGAGTTCTCGGGATGGATACCATACTGGCGTACTGCAACCGGGACACAAGACGTGTTACCACACCTTCAGCAACTCACGAGCGTGATGCCTTTTGGGTATACTGTTAAAAATGACGGTACACTCAATGACGCTGCCCGTCTTACTGAAGAGCCATGGACGAGTTTTATTGTAGCTGCCAAAAAAAATAAGGTGAAGGTCGTACCGTCGGTGATGTGGGGAAATGGCGACACCATACATAGGATACTGAGCAACACAAAGACCCGCATAGCTCTCGAAGATGAGATAACAAAGGTGGTAAAAGACAACGGTTTTGATGGTATTGACATAGACTTCGAAGCAAAAAAGCACGAGACGATAGATTATTTCTCAACATTCCTCAAAGGTTTACGTCAACGAATGGGGAAGAAGTTGATTTACTGCACCGTCGAGGCGCGTATGCCTCTTTCTTCTCGCTACAGTCCTGGGGCCAAGATTCCTGCCGACGCGCAAGATTTTGCCAACGACTATGTGCAGATGAATAAATATTGTGACCGCATAGAAATAATGGCATATGATCAAGGAGTGATAGATTTGCGTCTTAACAAAGCACGCTTAGCACCGTATGCACCCGTGGCTGACCCTGCGTGGGTTGAAAGCCTTGTTACATTAGCAGCACAGAGTATCGATAAAAATAAAATAATTATAGGTGTCCCTACTTACGGTTATGAATATCTCGTAACCCCTATCCCCGGCAATGGCTATCAATACAAAGTACTCTGGCCTTTTAATTTAAAATACGCGACGGATATTGCAGCACAGCTCGGCATCACGCCCACGCGCACCAGCGCCAACGAAATTGGTTTCTCGTATGACCCAGCGAGACTAGCAGCCGTTGCGCCTAAGAACGGCGAATCAATGCAGACACATCAACAGATGGCAACAACATCCGTTGCAGAAAATGCTAGCTCGAGTAGTATCAGTCAACCATTTAACTACTTGTCATGGAGTGACGCGCAAGCCGTTGCCGACAAGGTTGCCCTTGCCCGCAAATTGGGTGTGCGCGGTGTAGCAGTCTTTAAATTCGACGGGGGAGAAGACCCAAAGATTTGGGGTGTGCTGAAGTAGGGAGGTTTCATGCCGCAATACAAAAAAGGGGCGATACTATATAGTGTCGCCCCTTTTTTTGTATTGCGGAGGAGGTGAGATTCGAACTCACGGTCCGGTTACCCAGACTCCTGTTTTCAAGACAGGTGCAATCGACCACTCTGCCACTCCTCCAAGTGCGTGGTTTACCTGACTATCCTAGCAGAATTGGCATAAAACGCAATATATCTGCTGGTTTCGTGCTATAATAGAGATATATGAGATATCTCGGCATTGATTATGGGACTAAAAGGGTAGGGGTGGCAGTCTCGGACGAGGGTGGTACGATGGCTTTTCCGTATGCTATTCTCGAATCTGATGAAACAAAGTTCAAGAACCCCCTCGAAATAATCACTAATGCGATTAACGAATACTTGCATCTTGCAACGTTACAAAAAATCGATATTCTTAAGAATAAACAAATTGGAAATCGTTAGTTTTTGTGCTACCTTCACAACATGAGCAAAAATAAAATCACATTCGCCAGTATTTTTCTTGCCACAGTGGTGGTTATTTTTGTCGTTCTTCAAAAAGAAAAAACTTTAACAGAGTTTCCTCCAACTCCCGCAATTCCTGCGAGATATGTGCCACTAAAAGAAACCCGACAAGTACAAATCATTCAAGCTCCACGTTCTGAAATTGTTTACACCCCCGAAGGAAAACTAGACACAAGTAATTGGCGAGAATATCGGAGTGAATACGGTGGGTTTAGCGTGAGGGCGCCGAAAGAAATGGCTTCCGTTGGTTGTTTCGGTCATGGATGCGAACCGCAACGTGACGGTGAACCTTTTCATTATACTCTCATTCCCAATGATGGGGGTGGAGTAATAGGAATATCTATTGGAGTTATTAAAAAAAGAGACGGCACCAACATTGATAATTGGATAAGTAAATATATTGTATCTGGAGGTAGCGAAATTTTTGCCATACAAAAAACTTCGTTCAAAAATTACGAGGCACTACAGTTTGACATACACGTCAAACAAAAAGACACCACTGTTTATGTGAAATATGCCGTATATCCTTCTGGTTTTGAAAACAGTAGGAATATTGGCGGTTATAATTCCATTTCCTACCGTTTTTTTATTGTTGATTTAGGGAATCGTTATGTTATGATTTCCCATACTTTATCTATTGATAGTAAAGTTTTTCTCGAATCCTTATATGATGTTGGTCCTCTGACACCTAAATTTTTTGACAATAAAGCTCTAGCTGATGTTTACAAAGCCATTTTAGATTCATTCCAGGCGTTTACCCCGACAAAGATATAGTTTTTAATAGAGTATTTGTATCTTGCCCCCCATATGCTAATATGCGTGAGGCGGTAACATCAATGATTGATGTTACCTTTTTTTACCTTAAATAAAGAGAGGTGTTAAATGTGTAAGCTTACGAAGCTGTTCATGGGCACAATGTTGCTTGTTTTTTCGGCAATCACACTGGCGGCGAATGAAGCGACAAGTTTTGCCTACCCAGTGAGAAATCAAAATTCTTCGCCAACCGAACAATCGGGAAATGCAAACGGATTCGTCATCACGCAGAATTTCAACACGAGTTCTGTGTATGGTGGTTCAGTAGCAAGTCCAAATGGTGGTTGGTGCGGAAGTAATGTGAATTTATCGTTGCTCCCCCAAACGGACGAAGCAACGTGCAAGCAAAATAATGGGAAATGGGTCTATGGCCACACCGGCGTTGACCTTTCTACTAGCGGAGCTTGCGGAGGAGAAATCAAGGCCATAGCAAATGGCGTAGTTGAGTTTTCTGTGGGGTTTTC
Source organism: Candidatus Yonathbacteria bacterium RIFCSPLOWO2_01_FULL_47_33b (assembly GCA_001823575.1). Lineage (GTDB taxonomy): Bacteria > Patescibacteriota > Minisyncoccia > Phycocordibacterales > UBA1550 > UBA1550. Next base: position 5,747 of record MHUW01000010.1, read on the forward strand.
AGGTTATGGATATCTCCTGAAAATTAAGCACACTCTTCCGAATGGACGAATTATTTATTCTCTCTACGGACATCGTAATTCTATGATGATGAGTGCTGGACAATCTGTAGCGAGAGGCGATGTTGTCGGGCATATCGGGAATACGGTTGGTGTAAACGGAGAAACAGGTGGTGCTTGTCATCTCCACTTCGCAATTTTTGATCAAGCGATGCCTCCTCCAACTACTCCCGTCGGTTACGTTTATGATGACAAGACTGGTGTAACATTGAGCGGTAACCCCATCACCCCGAACATCATCCGCTACTTCTATGATCCACTTCTTTTCATCAACGACCGAAACAACGAGTGGCAAGCAATACTTCCTGGAACAGGTTACTGGTCGGTGAACTTCTCGAGTACCCAGTCAGTAACGACACGAACGGCGTATGTCGTTAACAGTGCGGGCGATGCAAAGTCGCTCCAGTCCGCAGTAGATGCCGGATGGATAAGTTCCGATGTGTATTGGTGGAATGGCTCTTCTTGGATGCATTATACGAATCCGCGGCCAATAGATTCGTATACCATTTCTACCGGCGTTACTTATGCATTTGGTATGCTTCGGACAGATTTGACACTACGCTGGTTCACCCCCGGGAACAATTATCTCGACGCGCGGTGGCGGCAGGATATGTCGGAATTCACGAATGTCAACGCCAGTCTTGGTTTTGGACGCGGACTTCGCGAGACATATAGCAATGACCCGAACTGGGATGTTACTTACGGCATTACATACATGGTGTATGAACAAACCGTGAACGGCACAATGTATTATGCGACCGTTGCCGTTGCCTATTCAAAAGCTGATCCATTGGTGCGGTATGTGCAGTACTATAACCCGCAGACCAGTGTTTGGTCAGGCTGGGTTCGAGTGTATCAATTAATCTCTTTTTCGTTTTTTAGGCTAATGCCTAAAACCCGTCTGCCTATTGTGGACGGGTTTTTTATTTGGCGCTAGTAAGGGGAGGACTTGAGTCATTGGTGTACCAGATAAACCCTCGAATCATGCTATAATGCAAATACATGAGATATCTCGGCATTGATTACGGTACTAAACGAGTGGGGGTGGCTGTCTCGGACGAGGGGGGCACGATGGCTTTTCCGTATGCTATTCTCGACAATAGTAAAGGGCTCGTGGGAGAGATAAAAACCATCTGCGCACACGAGTCAGTCGAAACCATCATCATTGGAGAATCGGTAGACTATAAAGGCAAGCCGAATCTCGTCATGAAAGAGGCGGATAGGTTCATTGCAGAGCTCAAAGAAGTAATCTCAATACCCGTGCTGAGTGAGCGTGAATTTCTCTCAACGCAGCAAGCGCGATTCTTTCAAGTTCACCGCAAGCGCGTCGATGACTCCGCCGCCGCAATCATTTTGCAAAGTTATTTAGACCGCAAACACAGTAAGCCAATACTAGAAACACTATGACCGAAATTAGTTTTGACGAATTTAAAAAAGCTGAAATAAAGATTGGCACTATTTTGTCGGCGGAGAAAGTGCCGGAGGCAGATAAGTTGATTAAGCTTATGATTGACCTGGGGACAAAGCCTATCGTTGCCATTCCCGCTACAGAGGTTTTGCCAGCAGGCGAGGAGGCGTTGACTGCTCAGATTGAAACAGTGGAGCCAAAACAGGATATTCGCCAGATACTTTCGGGTATCGCGGAACATTATCCTGACCCGTCGGTACTGGTTGGCAAGCAAGTACCTGTGCTTGCCAACTTGCCCACACGCACAATACGTGGGTACGAGAGTCAGGGGATGGTACTCTATGCGGTAGGTGTCGGGTTCCTCACGACCGTTGGTCCGAGTCGAGAGATTCCTCCCGGAACTCCTGTTCAATAGTAATTACATGCCACCACTTCCGCATTTTGATCTTGTTCAGCTTATTCAAGCCTTCGGTCTCGTTGGCTTGTTTGGAATTGTCTTTGCTGAAACAGGATTATTTTTTGGTTTCTTTTTTCCTGGAGATAGCTTGCTGTTTACGGCAGGACTCCTCGCTTCACAAGGGCTTTTGAATATTTGGCTCCTTGTGCCCCTGATGATTGTTGGCGCGATTTTGGGTGATAGCTTCGGGTATTGGTTTGGCGCAAAAGTTGGCCCCAAGATATTCAACAAAGAGGATTCATTCTTTTTTCATAAAAAACATATCGAACGCACACAAAAGTTTTATTTGAAGTACGGAGCAAAAGCGGTTTTCCTTGCTCGCTTTGTGCCGGTTGTGCGTACTTTTACACCCATTCTTGCAGGAGTGGGGAGTATGCCGTATGGAGTTTTTGTGAGGTACAACATTATGGGTGGTTTAGTTTGGGGGGGCGGGGTGACACTTCTCGGGTATTTTCTCGGCAAGAGCGTTCCGAACATCGAGCACTATTTACTACCGATTATTCTTGCGATTATCGTAATCTCTTTTTTACCTATCGTATACGAAGTTATGAACAACAAACAAGGGGAATAGAGATACCCCCGCTTTCTTCTACGCTTTCTTTTTAGAGTACGGTATACCCCCACACCTACTTTTATATTCTATATACCGTGAGGTGACCTCTTCTTTGAATGAAGATGTGGAAAAATCAGCTATGAGAAAAGTAGGTGTGGGGGTATACTGTATGTAATGCAACGGAGTAAATTTTATCAGTTTTTTCCACCACCACATTTTTTGCAAATGCCTGCAGTCGGCCTCGACATCTCAGATGTCTCGATGCGCTTTGCGGAACTCCTTGAGACACGCAAAGGTCTTGTTATTGGCCGCTTTGCGGAAAAGGTAATACCCCGCGGAATCATCGAATCAGGCGAGGTTAAAAAACCAGCTGATTTGCGTGCGTTGTTGAATGATCTTAAAAAAGAGTACAACCTCGAACTTGTTTCGGTCTCTCTCCCCGAAGAGAAAGCGTACCTTTTTGATTTACACCTACCAAAAATGAAGTACAGCGAAATACGAGGAGCCATAGAGCTATCCCTCGAGGAGTACGTACCGCTCAAAGCATCAGAAGCACTCTTTGATTACGAAATTGAAAAAGAGACCGACACGGCAATCGAGGTTAGTGTTTCAGTGACACCACAAGCGCTCATAGAAGGGTATCTCGAGGCTTTTTCAGGAACAGGAATAACACCGATTGCGTTTGAGGTCGAGGCGCAGTCTCTTGCACGCTCGATAATCCCCGAGGGGGCCAAGGATGCGTATATGGTAGTGGATTTTGGCAAGACGCGAACCGGCCTTACTATTGCAGCGAATGGTTTCGTTCAGTTTACCTCAACGGTCCCCGTCGGGGGGAGGTTGCTTACTGAGGCAATTGCAAAAAATCTCAGTGTTTCTTTTGATGATGCTGAAAAAATAAAACATGAAAAAGGAATAGCGGGTTTTTCTGATAACGATGAGCTCTCCATTGCCCTCATGTCTACGATCTCTGTTCTCAGAGATACCATAAATAAACACTGTGCATATTGGCAGACACGTGAAGATGCTGGGAAAAAACAACAGCCAATACAGAAGGTATACTTATGTGGGGGAGACTCCAACCTCGCAGGGTTTGTAAATTACCTTGCAACAGGGTTGCCGGTACCCGTTGAGCTTGCTCAGGTGATGGTAAATGTGAACTCCCTCGATCAGTATGTCCCAGAGATCAACTTTAATGACTCACTTCGATACGCCACCGCAATCGGTCTTGCGCTCAGGCGACCTCAGTAGCGATTATTAATCCAGCATGTTAAACATACTTCCTCACGAAGAAAAGAAGAAAATACTTACCGAATATCGGCTCCGCCTTTCGGCTGCTAGTGTTTTTGCAGTTGCCACCCTCGTGTTGGCAAGCCTTATTCTTCTCGCCCCCTCGTATATGCTCGCGGTTTCAAAGTACAATTTTGTTGCAGATGAGCTTGCTCGCCTTGAGCAAAAACAGCGTGGTGTTGGTCAAGAAAAAGAGGTAGATGCACAAATTAAGGAGGTAAATAAAAAAATCAGCTTATTCCTCGGAGATGAAAAGGCCGCACACCGCACACCGTCAGAAGTCGTGCTCGGTATACTTGCTGCCAAGAACCCCTCCATAAAAGTACAGTCAATTGCGTACGATGTGAATACTGAACGAGAACGACTTGTTTTGTCTGGGAAGGCAAGTGATCGAGACAGTCTCGCTCTTTTTGTAGAAACGCTTAAAAAGGATGCCTCTTTCAGTAAAGTAGATCTTCCTATTGGAAGTTATGTAAAGAGTGCAAACATTGATTTTTCAATTGTTCTTGAAAGCCCTATAAATCCAGCGGTACCCAAAAAATAACAATATTATGAAATCTCTTAATAAAACAGCACTCCTCCTTCTTGTCGCCACGACTCTCACTGCGGCTCTGGGTGGCGCGTACACCTTCTTTTTTATGGCGATGAAGAACAAAACGGCGGCAACCGCTGAGCTTTCTGCACAAAATGAAACCCTTGCAGGGAAGGAGTCTCGTGTCACGTCATCGATTGCTGCAATAAAAGGGGAGAGTGCAAACATAGAAAAGCTGTCAGGGTATTTTATTAAAGAGAGTGAAATCGTCGCTTTTACCAAGAAAATAGAATTACTGGGACCTCAGTCGGAAACGACCCTTTCGCTCGAGACGCTTGATCCAGGAGTGGGTGCGGGGGATGTGCCGTTGCTTAATTTTCGTATCACCGCAACAGGGGAGTTTCAAAATGTTGTGCGTCTTATTGGGCTTATTGAAAATTTCTCCGCAAAGTTTGAGTGGAAAAGTGTATACCTCTCACTCAATGATTCCGCTCCTGATGTTGGCACAGCCAAAGACCCCAAAGAAGCCAAAGCTCCTCGCTGGAAGGTTGAAGTGTCTTTAGCGGCACTTAATTTTGTGAAAGAATAATATGATGAAAAAAGACTGGAATAAAGAATTTAAAAAACTGACTACTTCAAAGGCGTCAGACCCTTCCAAGGCAGAACCGACACCTTATCGAGATTGGCGTCTTTTGGTGTCAGGGTTTTTTGTTTTGCTGGTAATTTCAGTAGGATTTAATATTTACATGTCTATTGAAATCAACCGCGACAGCTTCTTTACGACTACACCAAAGACTGAAGAGGGGGTGGTTTTTAATGGTGAAGGGCTCGCTGCAGTGCTTGAGGACCTTGCCATGAAAGAAGCAGCGTTTGAGAGATTGATAACCGAAGGTGTTTCGGTGGTTGACCCCTCGCTGTAGGACTGATAGAGTGCGAGGGTCCATGTTTGTATCTACTTTCGACTTTATGGACTTTTAACTAGTTTCGCCCTTGTAGTTGTTATGCTTAGCCCTTATGTATTTTGCGGATGTGCTATGGTCTTAAGTAAGTTGAAATTTTGCACCTGCCCTTGTAGTTCAATGGATAGAACGGGAGCCTTCTAAGCTCTTAATGAAGGTTCGATTCCTTCCGAGGGCACCACAATAAAAAGAACGCCCTTTAGGGCGTTCTTTTTATTGTGGGCGATGAGGGATTCGGTCACAGATATTTTTCTGCTGAAAAATTCCGCGACCCCGACTCCCGCCGCCGCACTCCGTCTTTCGAACCCCTCATTCACCGCACAAACAAAAAGGCCCCAATGCTCCGCATTGAGACCTAATGTTTGTGGGCGATGAGGGATTCGAACCCCCGACCTTCGCTGTGTAAAAGCGCTGCTCTACCAACTGAGCTAATCGCCCCCGATAACTTCTTCAATAAAGTACCATAAACTACATTTATCTTCAAGACCCTTGTGTTTTTGGTCCAAGAGCGTTAGGGTAATTGATATGCAAAAGCGTCTTGAGTGTAAAGTGTTTGGCCGCGTACAACTGGTGATGTTTCGTGACTTTGTGCAGCGTAAAGCGTCGTCGCGGGGTATTATCGGTACGGTAAAAAACAATCCCGATGGTTCGGTGTCGGTGGTCGCACAAGGGGAGGAAACAAAACTTCAAGAACTTCTCGACCTCCTTCACCAAGGGTCAGTTTTTTCGCGTGTTGATCGTGTTGAAGAGCGATGGGGGGAACCCTTGGGAGAATATCGTTCCTTTGATATTCTGTACTAATATTATTATGAATGAAAAATCTATACAGTGTGTCGGCATCATTATGGATGGCAACCGTCGATGGGCAAAAGAACAAGGAAAGCCTAGTTTTGAGGGGCACCGTGTTGGGTACGATACTCTGACACAAGTCGTGGGCTGGGCGCGAGAAGCAAAAATCCCCCACGTTGTAGCCTATGCGTTCTCGACCGAGAACTGGCAACGTAGCGAGGATGAGGTCGGTTACTTGATGAAACTTTTTCGCTTTGTGATAGAGAACGAGGTTGATCGAATAGTAAAAGAGCGCGTACGTGTGCGGTTTATTGGCGAGCGCACACGGTTCCCTGAAGATCTTCAAAAAGGGATGGAGCGCATCGAGGAGGCAACAGGGAAGGAGTATGACATTACGCTTCATATCGCAGTTTCATATGGCGGACGTGCAGAGATACTCGCAGCGGTAAATGCACTCATCCTCGAGGGGGCGGGGGTGGTAAGCGAAGACAGTTTTGCAACAAAGCTCTGGTCACACCCCATGCCAGACCCCGACATCATTATCCGCACCGGTGGAGATATGCGCCTCTCGGGGTTTTTAACCTGGCAGTCGGTGTATAGCGAACTCTTTTTTGTGTCGACATTGTGGCCTGATTTCTCGCGAGCAGAGTTTGAGGGGATTCTCGATGAGTTTCATGCACGAGAGCGCCGTCGGGGGAAATAAGTAGTTTATTATGAATATCCCAATACTTTACGAGGATGATGAGGTGATTGCCATTAACAAACCGGTGGGCCTTGTGGTGCATCCTGATGGTCGCAATAAAGAAGAAACGCTCGTAGACTGGGTGCATGCGCACTATCCGCAGATTGCTCTTGATGAGGTAGGGGAGTCTATTGTGCTCACCGGGGGAGGGGAAATTAAAAAACCGGGCATCGTGCACCGCATCGACCGCGAGACTTCGGGGGTGCTCCTTGTCGCAAAGACGCACGCATCATTCGAAAACCTCAAGGCGCAGTTTCAGGCACGCACAATAAAAAAGAACTACAAAGCGTTAGCCTACGGAGTTTTCAAGGAGCCTCACGGAACGATTGATCGCAAGATTGGCCGCTCGACCAGCGACTTTCGTAAGTGGTCTGCCGAATACGGCGCGCGCGGCGAGCTGCGTGAAGCCGTGACCGAGTACCAGGTGCTCGGCGAAGGGGAGGTGGAGGGCACCAAACTTTCATACGTGGATGTTTTTCCTCACACGGGACGCACACATCAAATTCGCGTCCACCTCAAAGCCGTAGGTCACCCTATCCTCTGTGACAAGCTCTATGCCCCTAAAATGCCTTGTGTGGCAGGTGTTGACCGCGTTGCTCTTCATGCGTCGTCTGTCGAGTTCAAAACCCTAAAAGGAGAGGTAAAAAGGGTTGAAGCGCCCTTGCCTCCAGATTTTAGGGGGGTGCTTGCAGAATTGGGCCTTGTGTGATAGAGTAGCGGATACTTACTAAGAAAGAAATATGGAGAACACAACTATTCAAATGAGCCCTGTCGCAATCTCAGAGCGCAAGAATTTACCAATTCGCGCAGGCGCAACCGTCAAGGTTCACATCAAGATTGAGGAAAAGGGCAAGACACGCCTTCAGGTATTCGAGGGCCTCGTACTTGCCGTAAAAGGCGGTACTTCGAACGGTGCAATGTTCACCGTTCGCAAAGTAGCCAGTGGTGTAGGAATGGAAAAGATTTTCCCCCTCTACTCGCCAGCAATCGACAAGATTGAGATTGTAAAGCAGTCAGAAGTACGCCGCGCAAAGATTTACTTTATTCGCGACAAGGTATCTCGCGAAGTACGTCGCAAGATGCGCCACACGAAGACAGGTGTAACCGTTCCTGTTCAGGAAGAAGAGGTTGTTGCAGAAGAGTCAGTAACACCAACAGTAGAGTAATTTCTTAAGAAAAGGCCACACGAAGTGGTCTTTTCTTTTATTTAAATTGGTATACGCTATATACTTGAGATGTAAACATGGGGATGATACAATAGGGAAGTGGTAGGAATAAAACCAAAAGGAAAAGTGAAGCTTGAGTGGTCACCAAACTTTGCGTATGCAATTGGGCTTCTTGCTTCAGACGGGTGCCTATTGAACGACGGGAGGCATATAGACCTCACTTCAAAAGACACTGAACAGCTCGAAAACTTTCTGCATGCTCTTAATGTTGATGTGAGAATTACCGCAAAACATTCAGGGGCTGGTAAAAAATATCAACGTGTTCAATTTGGCGATGTCTTATTCTGTAATTTTCTTTTAGATATTGGGTTCACTCCCGCAAAGTCTAAAACTATTGGTGAACTAGGTATCCCTAAAAAGTATTTTTTTGATTTTTTGCGCGGTTCGTTCGATGGTGATGGGTGTTTCTATTCTTATTTTGACCCGCGTTGGCGGTCAAGCTTTATGTTTTATACGGTATTTATTTCTGCCAGTAAAAAACATATTGATTGGTTACAACGAGAGATTGAGGAAAGGCTGAACATCAAAGGGCATATCACCAAAGACGGCAAAGGATCTACTTTTCAATTAAAATACGCCAAAGCCGAATCGCTTGAATTATTGCCAAAAATGTATTATGATAACCGTGCTATTTATTTGTTACGAAAGTATCAAAAAATACAGAAGGCATTAAAAATAGAGAAAAAGAATAATGCGCAGGTGGTGTAACGGTAGCCACGCTACCTTGAGGTGGTAGTGCCCTTACGGGCGTGGAGGTTCAAGTCCTCTCCTGCGCACAAAATAAAAATCCCACGGACACCCGTGGGTTTTTTGTATAAAAATCCCGAAGCGAGGTGCTTCGGGATAAGGCGAATGCCTTTAGTGGTGATGAGTGCAATGCGCATGCTCTTTGCGGTGCATTCCATGAAGGAGCATACCCGAGATGGCAATCATCCAAATTGCCGCGATGAACGAAAGTACCGGATCAGCATAATACCATTTAAATAAATAGCTTGCAGCTCCCGCCAGAACGACGATTATTGAGAGTATCATATCGGATAGCACGTGCGCATCGAGAACGGCATGCGCGTGATGATGCTCACTGCTCGGTATGCGCATAAGGATACGATGTACCCAGAAG
>MHUW01000011.1 GCA_001823575.1 Candidatus Yonathbacteria bacterium RIFCSPLOWO2_01_FULL_47_33b
GCTCTACCGACTGAGCTATAGGGGCAACGAAAAAATACTACCACAAATAGTGGTTTTTTCAAATTTTTGACAGTATTCAGTCCAACAAGTAAACTGAGGTTTGAAGTCTCGTTCCCCCTTTCTTAAAGGAGTTTATAATGAAACAAAGGAAAGTCATACAAGCAAGCGCTCGTCGTGTTTGGTTTACAACACAAAGAAAACACGAGAAAGCGCAAACCAAGAACCTCACCAAAGACTCTCGAAACAACCCTGAACCACCGCCACGGAAACAAGCCCGTAAATACTGAAAGCACTTTATAAACTAAGGTGCTTTTCTTTTTTATAAAAAGTTATCCACAGCCCCCTCTTGCACGAGTAATACTCATGGCGGTATACTGTATATAGACAAATCAAGTGGTTCGCAGATTTCACGGTCTGACCACCTCAATAGGTCCTTGCGAGGAAATTCTCGCCAATCACAAATCAGTTCTTTGCGCGATATACAGCGCTCGTTTCTCACAATTAAATATGGGCCAAAAGACCCATATTAGCTTCTCGGCTCGGAAGTGTAAAAGATTACTTTCACACTTCCCTCGCTCTACGTCGCTAATAAGTTCTTTCTCTCTACTGAAAAGCCGCATCATACATGCGGCTTTTTTAATTCTCATTTTTGACTGACTATGTATACGATACTATAGTATCGTATACATAGTCAGTTGGAATCAAAGAGAAAGTATAAATTTTTCGAGCGCGATAGCCATCGGCTCCCCTCCTCGATGTGCTTCGTGGTAGATAGATGAAAGCGAGCGCGAGAGTTTGGCGATTTCTTCCACCGTATAATTTGTCGCAAACCCACGGGACTTTTTTGCAACAAATGGATTGAGTTCCGCGTCGTCTCCCGGCTTTGCATTTTTCATCAGGGCAATATTTTTTACCGCCCAAAACAGCGTGTTACATATTTCCTCAGGCTCGAGACCAGCACCAACCGCTTGCTCATACAAAACCCAGAGGTCTTTTTTGTTACGCATGCCGAGAGCGTCCCCGAGAGAAAAAATATTAAACGCAGGGCGGGTGTCTATTTTCTTGCCGATGTGCTCTTCCGTTTCGGTAGCGTGTTCAAGAATTTCTGCCACTACATTTTTGTCGAGCGTTGGTTCAAATATTAAAAAATGGTTGGGTGATACCGCGAGTGCTTGTGCGCATGACGCAATGACTTCTTGCTCTGCTTTTTTCTCGAGAATGCTATCAAATATAAAAAGGGTGGTCTCACCAAAAAGTCCGCGCGATGACGCTGAGGTATCGAGGAAACCCTCTGTTGCCTCCCCTTCTGTAACCATGCGCTCGCCCGCACAAATACCACGCGACTTCTCGCGAAGCGCTTGAAACCGCTTGCGGCCTTTTTCTCTATCGGTACCATAAATGACGTGCAACATAGAAGAATAATTATTTTACATCCTCCATACTCCCCCAGCGTGGGCCCTGGAATACCGATACGGTAATTGGTACCGGAAACTCTACCGCGTGCTCCATGGCGTGCTCAATAACTTCACGTACTTTTTTTACCGAGCCTTCCTCAACCTCAAAAAGGAGTTCGTCGTGAATTTGCAACAGGAGGTGCGCTTTATCCAAGAGCTTTGCCTCGGCGAGTCCCTCGTACGCCTTTTGCATCGCAATTTTAATAATGTCCGCAGCGGTCCCTTGGAGCGGTGCGTTCATCGCCATACGCTCAGCACCTGCCCTAATGTAGGGTATCGGTGACTTGAGTCCTGCAAAAAATCTACGGCGTCCAAAGTAGGTCGTCGTGAAGCCGTCTTTTTTTGCATGCGATTTTACTTCTTCAAAGTATGCGGCAATCTTAGGAAAGGTTAAAAAATAATTATCATAAAACTCCTGCGCTTCAATACGCGTGGAACCAAGATTATCTTTGAGCGCATTTACCCCCATACCGTATACGATGCCAAAGTTGATAACCTTTGCTTTGCGACGCATTTCGGCGGTGACGTCTTTTTCCGCAACCTTAAAGACACGCGACGCAACCGAGGTGTGCACATCGACACCGGTGCGGAATATCTCGATGAGGTGCTCGTCCTCCGACAGGGCTGCCAGTACACGCATCTCGATTTGTGAATAGTCGAGTGCAAGGAGCGTTGCCCCTTTAGGCGCAATGAACGCATCGCGAATCTCGGTCCCCATATCACCGCGCACGGGAATGTTTTGCAGGTTAGGGTTGGTCGAGGACATTCTCCCAGTCGTGGTGCCGGCCTGATTGAGTGTCGTGTGCAGGCGCCCATCCTCCCCCACCAAATGAGGCAGGTTGTCGATGTAGGTCGAAAGAAGTTTTTGCAGCTCGCGATACAAGAGGATGTCTACGATGATGGGATGTGCGTCACGGAGCTTCACGAGCTCTGACTCGCGCGTCGAGCGCGCACCACCTTCGGTTTTCTTGAGCCCTTTTGCCGTGAGGTTAAGTTTATCAAAAAGTATTTCACCAAGCTGTTTAGGAGAATTCATATTGAACTCTCCGCCCGCATGCTCGTAGATACGCGCGGTAATCTCATCGAGTGTCTTATGGAATTTTACCGAAAGTTTTTTGAGATGATCGGTATCGACTAAAATACCGTATGCCTGCGCCTCCTCAATAATCGGAATAAGCGGAAGCTCTATCTCGCGATACACCGCACCCAACCCTTGTTTACCGATTTCCGCCTCGAGCGCACTGAGTGCCTCAGCAAATGTTTTCTTTTGCGTGTAGTGAAGCATGTCCTCAAGCGACGGTGTGGTGAGGTCAGAATTAAGGAGCCAGAGTGCAATCTGTGCGTGCTTGAATAGGGTGGGGTCTATCGCGGGCTCAGGTGTTTCGTCTACCACGGTAGCTGCTGCAGGACGCTCGATACCAATGAGCTCGTGCAGCCGGTCACGGAGCGAACGAAACTCGAGCTCTGCAAAAATCTTTTCTGCCGCTGCGGGGACAAATGTCTCCTTCCATGTTTTTGGCGGAAGAGAAAATTCCATCGGCGCATCACGACGCACCGTTGCAAGAGTTTTTGAAAAAAGTGCTTCTTCCTCCCCTTCTTCGAGGAGTTTGATGATGCGTGGCGTGAGTCCAGCTGCCTTAAACGCCTCGGGGTCTTTTTTTAATTTCTTATAAATATTCTCAACAGAACCAAAGGTGGTGATGAGGGTTGTCGCTGTCTTTTCACCGATTCCCGAGATACCAATAATATTATCTGAAGGATCTCCACGGAGTCCTTTGTAATCGGGGAGGAGTGTCGGCTTGAAACCAAAGCGTTCCTTCACCGCTTTTTCATTATATAAAATAGTGTCGTTGATCCCCTTCTTCAAGGTGTATACCAACACCCGGTCGTCATCAACGAGCTGTAAGGTATCCATGTCCCCTGACGCGATAATGATCCGCAAATCTTTTTCGTTCTTCATTTTTTCCACAATCGTTGCCAGAAGGTCGTCGGCTTCGAAACCCGGGAGTTCGTACGCGGGGATACTGAGTGCGGCAAAAATATCGCGAGAGCGTTTGATCTGATGCACGAGGTCGTCCTCTGCTTTTGCACGACCCATCTTGTATGCATCGTATGCCTCATGGCGAAAGGTCGGCTGTGGCAAATCAAAACACCCCACAATGTAATCAGGTTTGAGGTCCTTGATGATTTTCATAATCATCGTCGATATACCGTAGCTTGCACCCGTCGGCTCGCCGGTGCTTGAAGCAAACCCAGGAAGCGCATGGTAGGCGCGATGGAGAATCGCGTGTGCGTCGAGAAGGATGAGTGTCTTTTTGTCTTTTACCATACTAGAAATTACCTTCTATCGCGCGCACACCCTCGCTCACATAATTAAAAGAGATTTTTATCATATCTTTTGGCATTGCGTCAGCAACCTGCTCGGGCCATTCAAGGAAAATGAGGTTCGTTTCATCGGCGAGAATTGCCTCCCATTCAAGCGCGCGCATCTCGTCTCCGCTGTGCAAGCGATACGCATCGATATGAATGAGTTTGAGGAATCGGTCGCCGACCAGCGAACCGCGGGGGATGATGTAGATTTTTTCGAGGATGAACGTCGGGCTCGTCACCACCTCGGTAATGCCGAGCGCTGCGGCAACACATTTTACAAACGCTGTTTTCCCTGCCCCGAGGTCTCCCGAAAGACCCACGACAGTCGCATTTTCTTGCGGGGCGCGAGACGCAATATCACGCAAAAACCCTTCTGCTACGGCTCGCAATTCCACCAAGTTTTTCACCTCTTTTACCATACCCCCATCTTACCATTTTTAGAGCACTCTCTGAAACAGCTCGAGCACGAGCATGGACAGTAAAAAAACGGCACCTTTTGGTGCCGTTTTTTTACTCAATACACTCTTTCTCCTTTACTTATCTTCTGAGAATCGTCCGTAAAGATGATTTGCAAGAAGTACCAGGATGAGTACAAGGATAAGGAGGAGGATCCACTCAAACAGTGACGAAGGGAGGAATGAACCTGCGCCAAAAAGGTTTGCGCCGAGTCCGTTTTGTGCCTGCTCACCGCGGTGGGTTACGTACGCTATCGCGTCACCTTGAATGTTGCGTGCGTCAGTGTACACCATATTGGCAGTCACGACCACCAGTTGCCCCTGTGCAAGACGGCGGTCAGCGGTTGCAAAGATAAACAATTCGCCTTCTGCTTTTGATGCAAGCGTTTTAAGGTCAACGGTGACCGAATTGTCTGCGCTTGAGTACGAACCATTCGTTGCACTCTCGAACTTCATTGACGAAGGGAGCGTAACACGGAGTACCACATTTTTGAGAGACTGAGTACTTTCGTTCTTCCACGTGACATGGTAGCTGCGCTTTTCGCCTGAAACAATCACATCGGCTCCACCGTCAACAGCAAGCGATACCAATGATTGTGTTCCAATACTACGCGTTATAACCGTCGTGGTGTTCACCGTGTTCGTACGTACAGGAGTGTTAACGACTACGGTTGTGTCAGGAATAACGGTCGCACCCTCTGCAACAAAACTTACTATTGAACCATACGTCTTACCGTAAGGATTTTCTGCCGCAATGCGGTAGTAGTATGTCTGCCCTGCCGAGAGGCCCGTAATAACATCGGCGTGCTTGATTGTTGAGGCTGTTCCAACACCAAAGGTTTGTGTCTTGTTGCCAAGAGAACTATTGGTCCCCCACTCGAACCATGCGTTCGACGACTGACTTGCTGAAGTAAACACAAGGCCGTTCAATTTCGCTGAAGTACGACTAATCTCCGTAGCAAGGAGCGTCGTTGCGGTGGGCGCTACTGACACGGTGTTTATGGTTGTCGTGTTGGTGTACGTAGTGGTAAAAGAAAGAATGCTGCCGTACACCGTGCCTGACGAGTTGCGTGCTGCTGCACGATAGTAGTAGGTAGTGTTCTGAACGAGACCAGAAAGTGTCGCGCTGAAGTTTGAGGTGGCAGATCCTTGCGCGAGCTTCTGGGTTGAGTTACCAAGAGACTGCGAACCTCCCCATTCAAACCAGCGCACGGTGTCGTTACTGCCGTTTGGGTCAACGTAACCATTCAGGACCGCAAAGTCGCCTGAGGTGTCTGCATTGCGCGTGCTTACCACCACAAACGAGTTGCCATTATTGCATGACCAACAGGTATTTGATGTTCCGGTGTTGAATGAAACAATGCTTCCGTACACAACGCCCTGCGAGTTTTGTGCTGCTGCGCGATAGTAGTAGGTGGTGTTCTGCGAAAGCCCTGAAAGGTTTTCTGAGAAACTTGAAGCAGCGATACCCTGACTGTAGTGATTGGTCTGATTACCGAGGTTGGTCGAGGTGCCCCATTCGAACCAGCGCGTCGTGTCGCTTGACCCTGAAGGATTTACATACCCATTCAATACTGCGTAGTCATTTGAGGTGTTGGTTGCCCCATTGGTCGAAATAGTAGGAAGTGTTCCTGTGTTGGTGTTGCCATAACTTGTCGTAAACGAAACAATACTGCCGTACACCGTACCCTGTGCATTCTGTGCTGCTGCACGATAGTAGTAGGTGGTGTTTGCCGAAAGCCCTGAAATACTTGTCGACATATTTGAAGCAGCGATACCCTGACTGTAGTGGTTGGTCTGGTTACCGAGGTTCGTTGAAGTCCCCCACTCGAACCAGTACACCGTATCGTTTGTGCTGTTCGGGTTGATGAACGCATTCAGGGTAGCGTAGTTAGTCGCAATATTGGTTGCGGCGTTAGTGGTTGCTGTTGGCAAACTACCGACAGAAGCAATACTGCATGCAGGAGTCTTGAAAGAAATGATGCTCCCTTCTGCGGTCCCAGCAACATTTGTCGCCATCGCACGATAGTAGTAAGTAGTGTTCTGGTTCAATACTGAAACCAACTGGCTAAATGTTGAGTTGGTGGTAAACGTTTGGTGCGTAGTCTGGGTGCCGAGGCTTGCCGTAGCGCCCCACTCAAACCACACGCTGGTTGCATTGCCGTTAGGAGTAACGGAACCATTAAAGGTCGCGCTGTTACAGGTCGTGACAACACCCTGCGCAGAAACGACACTTGTGCCACCAAAGAACCCAAGAAGGGCCACGAGGGCGATACCGAAAAATGTAATTTTTGTTTTCATAATTATTTTAATAGGCGAATTTCGTATATAACAATAAAAGTAAATTTTGGCAACAAACCTTTTTACTTTTTAAAACCATGAAAACAAAATTCATAGCTTTAAAAAATACAGGAGGAATATTCCCCTCCTGTAAATGCACTGATTGAAAAGAACTAATGGTTACCATCCAGAAGTTGGCTGGAGCGTGTTCACTCCAGGGCCTGTCCCCGTAACAGGAGGAAACGTGTTGACAATCGGTGGCGGCGCGACTGACGGTGAAGAGCTATTTCCATCATGGCGGTTACGATAACGACTTATCACATAACCACCCGTGGCAACACCACAGCCAACCGTACCACCCGTACTGCCACCAACCATAGTGCCGACAACGTCACCGACGAGTGCGACGATTGCCCCCCGAGCGGCTCCCCTGCCATTACCTTCAACAGCGAGACCACCAAGAGCGCCAACACCCGCACACCCGAGAGCGTGTCGAGCTGTTGGCAAAGAGCTTTCTTCTTCCGCAACAGATACCGCAGGATAATAGACGTCGGGTTCCTTCGGTTTGGGTTCCACCCTCACCACTTCCTTCGTCGTCTCGACGCTTTTGGGCGGCATGCATTTCCAACCGCCGTGACCGTTAGAGATTATGGGGAGAGGACTGCACGCCTCGATCATCTGCTCTGCCGTGAGTTTG
>MHUW01000012.1:0-711 GCA_001823575.1 Candidatus Yonathbacteria bacterium RIFCSPLOWO2_01_FULL_47_33b
ATTATTGCAAAAATCGAGACCGAAGAGGCTATTGAAAACATTGATGCAATCATTGCCGAGGCTGATGGCGTCATGGTTGCGCGTGGCGACCTCGCAGTAGAAGTGCCCGCTGAGCAGGTACCTATTTTACAAAAGATGATCATCGAAAAGTGTAACGCCGCCGGCAAGCCAGTTATTGTCGCAACACAGATGATGGAGTCGATGATCAAGAGCCCAGTACCTACGCGTGCCGAGGTGTCGGATGTGGCAAACTCTATTCTCGATGGGGCTGACGCGGTCATGCTCTCAGAGGAGTCAGCGCTCGGAGAGTTTCCTGCTGAGGCGGTTGCCATGATGGCAAAAGTTGCGGGCATGGTAGAGCAAAACTACCCTCATCGCGAGGCACTTTACGGCGATGTGTTCACGAGAGAGAATGCTGCTGACAGCAATTACAAGGATGTGGTGGATGCGGTGACGTTTGCTGCCGTTGCTACCGCCTCGACCGTAGGCGCAAAGGCAATCGTTGCTCTCACGGAGTCTGGTCTCACGGCGCGTATGCTTTCGCGCTATCGCCCCGAGCAGCCTATCGTGGTGATGAGCCCAAAGAGTCACATCATTGAGCAGGTTGCGCTCTCGTTTGGTTGCTACCCTGTACAGATCGGCAAGCTTACGACAATCGACGAGGTCCTCAAGGAAGTTCGCGCGTTTGTGGTAAAGAATAAGTTTGCGAAG
>MHUW01000012.1:718-26495 GCA_001823575.1 Candidatus Yonathbacteria bacterium RIFCSPLOWO2_01_FULL_47_33b
AGTTTGCGAAGAAGGGGGACAAGGTGGTTATTGCCGCCGGTATTCCTTTTGGTCATATTGGGGGAACGAATATGGTGCTTGTGGAAGTCATTTAGTAACTAGCCACTAGATGTTTAGCCACCAGGGGGACACGAAGGAGGCCTTGCAGTATTTCCTATTGGCTAGTGGCTAAAAACTAACACCTAATCTTATGTATATCAGAGTCCGCGTGGCGGCAGGAGCCAAAAAGGAATCATTCGAGCAAGTCTCGGAGGATTCCTTTTTGGTATCGGTCAAAGACCCTGCAGAGCAAAACTTTGCCAACAGGCGGGTGCTCGAGCTCATCGCGGCGCATTTTGGCATTAACCCCAAGCAGGTCCGTATCATTTCGGGGCACCATAGTCCAGGTAAGATTTTGTCAGTCCCTGATTAAAAACTCCTAACGTATAACCTATTCGTGGCTATAGCCACGAATAGGTTATACGTTAAAAAAGTGGGGGGCATGCGGGACTTGGCATACTTTTATGCAGGGTGGTATACTGAACATATGCAGATTAAAATAAAAACAATCAATATCGAGATGACGGACGCGATTTCTTCGTATGTTGAGGAAAAGCTCCAGAGTCTTGAAAAGTTTGCGGTGCCTCATGATGAAGAGAATCCACTTTTGTATGTTGAGATTGGAAAGACGACGAACCATCATCAGTCAGGTGATATTTTTCGCGCTGAGGTGTCGATGAATGTTCGTGGCAAGCAGTTCCGTGCCGTATCTGAAAAGGATGATCTTTATACAGCGATTGACGACATGCGTGCTGAGCTTGCGCGTGTGCTTACTTCGCACAAGGACAAAGAGCGCACCCTTGTACGCCGTGGCGCGGGCGTAATCAAGGACCTCCTTCGTTTTGGGCGATCAAAATAGTTTAATATATATCATGAAAACATCGAACATCATTTTTATTGTTGTCGCTGTTGCTATTATTGGGTTTGTTGTATGGGTCGGTGGCTCATCAAAGCAGCAAGTAATACAGGAGCCCATAACAGCAATCACCACCCCGACAGAGAATAATTTACCAGAAACAACAACTACCACTACTAATAAAGAATCTATGACTACCGCAATCGTTACTACCAATAAAGGCGTTATTACCCTCGAGTTATTTGCTGACAAAGCGCCAAAGACTGTCGAGAATTTTGTAAAGCTTGCTAACGCAGGATTTTACAATGGCACACGCTTTCACCGTGTTATTAAGGGCTTCATGATTCAGGGAGGGGACCCACTTTCAAAAGACACTTCAATGCAGAGCAGGTGGGGACAGGGTGGCCCTGGCTACCAGTTTGCGGATGAGATTCACGCCGAGAATGATAATGTTGTCGGTACTATTTCGATGGCAAATGCCGGTCCTAATACCAACGGCAGTCAGTTCTTCATCAACACCGCAAACAATAACTTTCTCGACACCAAGCACACCGTCTTTGGTCGTGTGATTGCAGGAATGGATGTTGTGACGGTTATCGAGAATGTTAAAACAACCCAGCCGGGAATACTTGATCGTCCTGTGGAGGATATGATTATCGAGAAGATTGAGATTAAATAATTCTCAAAAATCGGAGAGATAGAAAATACCCCATCAAGATGGGGTATTTTCTATCTCTGGCCTCGCAAAAACTCTGCGTAGGTCATTTCGCGTTTGCCTTCGGGGATAATGCGGTCGATGATGAGCTTGCCCTCCTCTATATGTGCTTCGGTGACGATGACACGTATCTCTTTTTCGCCACGCTTGAATAAAAAGAATGCGCGGGGCCAAATGTCAAAGGCGCGAATCTTGCGATACATGCGCTCGGGGTCGTCGTCAACGTCGATGTGCCCACTTAGTTTGGTAATTTTTTTAATATACGAAGCGCTGTCATGGTCTTGCTCTTGGGGAGTAATTTTACCGTCAATCCATTCAGGAATTGTTTTGACCAAGAGCTTGCCACCGAGGGTGCCAAGGGTTTCCTCGAGCTCGCTTGCCTTAGGAGGCCAGTTTTCAATAAGCATTTTTTCTTGTGCAACGATAGGGCCGTGGTCGACTTCTTCGTCGATGAGCATAATGGTTACCCCCGCATCGCGTGGCTTGCCCACAGGAGCGTCTTCTAAAATAGCACCTTGGATAGGCGATGCGCCACGGAGTTTCGGAAGGAGTGAAGGATGCACGTTGAGTGTCCCATAGCGCGGAGTGTCGATAATTGCGCGGGGAATAATTTTGCCGTATGAAACGACGAGAAATAGATCCCAGTTGCTATCGAGTTTTTTTGCGAACTCCTCAGATTTAATCTCTGCGGGCTCAAGCGTGGGGATGTTGTGCTTGTCCGCCCACACCTTTACCTCACTTGGAGTGAGCTCAAGACCACGCCCTTTTGGTTTTGCAGGAGCCGTGATGATGAGTGAAGGTAACATGCCCTCCTTCGCCATCTCCTCTAAAACGATAATAGAAATGCGCGAGGTGCCCCAAAAGGCGATGCGAAGATTGGGTGTAGTGTCCATATTATAGTTGCTCGTGCTCAAGACGCTGACGCTCCATTTCTTCTTTGGTTATTTTTTCGACATTGCGTGCATGATCAATAAAGAGAATACCGTTTAGGTGGTCGGTCTCGTGCTGGAATATTTGTGCCATAAGGCCGCTGCCGCCACGGGTAAAAAGTTTACCGTGTTCGTCGTAGGCGCGAACGGTCGCTTTGTCGGCGCGCGAGGTCTCGCCATAGAGCCAGCGGACCGAGAGGCACCCTTCCGGCACCCAGATTTTTTTGCGCGAGAGCTTGGTAATCTCGGGGTTGATGAATACCATATCACGCGCAGGGGATTTTTGATGTTTAGGCGCATCTGTTCCGTGTAGGTCTTCGTCATTGATTTCGTTTTCAACAAACTCAAAAGCGCGATGTGAGACCACAAAGATGCGGAGAGGAACACCAATCTGTGGTGCGGCAATAGCGACTCCATCCTCTTCTTTTTCAAGAGCAACTTTCATATCCTCAAGAATTTTTTTGAGGCGTGGAGAGTCAAAATCCTTGGGGTTGACGGGTTCGGCGTGTGCACGCAGGACCGGTGCTTCTTTTTGAACAATAGTGACCATATGGGAAAACCATACCACATTTGCATATGTTTTTGAAGTTTTTGCTCGTTAAACACAATACAATTGTGTTCTTTAGGACAGCGTGGTAGTTTATAAAAAGAAGTTTTGTTAACTGGATATACATGGAGGTTTGTATGAGCGAGGCTAGCAAGGTTAAAGTCGTCGGATTTCTTAATCAGCTTGGGTATTTTCCTATGGGTGTTATTGCAATCGTAGAAATGCGGGAGCAGTACTATTTCAAGCCCCCGTCATCAAGCGAGCTCATGACACCTATTAATGGCGCAAAAAACGAAGAAGACTTGCTCCGCTGTCCAAATTTTTGGAAGGATACAGGCGACAGATATTTGGACATTTCACGAAATGAAGTTGCGTTCGCTTTTTCAAGGGAGTATGTTTTTATTGGAACCCTTGAAGAGGTTTTTAAAGAAATACAAAAACAGCATACCGAAAGAGTGCTCCCGTCTAATGTTCTACGAGGAGTTGATTCCCTTGTAGAGGAGCTTAAAAAAGAGCCTGCCTCAAGTTGTTACTTTGTGTAGTGAAAAGCCCCGTCATCATGCGGGGCTTTTTTATAACAAGTGGTCGGGGTTTACTTCGATAGTAAATTGCGGAGGAAGAGCGCGAAGTTTGGCGTGAAGCGTATTATTTGGCCATGTTCCATCGGCGAGTTTCAAAATGATATGCATACGGAACATATTTTTGGGTTCGCGCGCCATCGTGTTTGGTGCAATAGGATTATATTCAGAAAGGTACACCTTGAGGCGTTCAAGCTCTGCAGGGAGCTCGGCGCGCTTACCACGAAGAGTGATTTTTATAATGGTGCCATACGGTGGATATGAAAATGCCTTACGAAGCTCAAGTTCGCTTTCGGTAAAGCCGAGCAGGTCGCCCTTGAGCGCTTGTTCAAGAAGGGTAACATCATCCATACGCGTTTGCACAAGAAGTGTTTTTGTTGTTTTCTCGCGAAGGGCGAGAATGAGCGCAAAGATACGTTCATTCATACGAAAGTCAGGGATGGCAAAAAGTGAGTCTATGGAAACAATTGCCGTATTTTCGACAGTGGTGAGGTAGGGGACGGTCATGGGGGTGCCGATGAGGATACCTCCTCGCGATGCCTCAAATTGTGCGATGAGTTTGCGTGCCTGGACGCGTGTTTTTACGCGGTCACCGTCAAAGATGAAACGAGGGGCGTCAGGGAAAAGGTTTGTAACTTCCTCCTCAATGCGTTCGATGCCAATACCGAGGGGTTCAAGCCTCCACCCCGCACAGGTTGGGCACGTCTCGTGCTCGCCGCTTTCAGGCATACGCATGAGGCCACAGGCGTGACAGGAAAAGATGCGGTTCTCGCCCTGTTTATGAATGACGAGCGGGGTTTCGCATGCTTCGCAACGAATGATCGTACCACAGTCACCGCATGCGGTGATAGGCGAGAGGCCTTTGCGTGCTACAAGCAGAAAAACATGCTCGTGTTTTTTCCGCGCCTCTTCAATAAGGGTACGAATACGTTCACCGACGATTTGCACGGTGCGCCTACCGGTATATTCGCGAATATTTTTTTCTTCAATACGGGGGTCGATGATAGCGGCCTCGATTTCTGCAAGTGTGCGATGGGCGATACGACTGAACTCACCGATTTCACCCTCCTGAATACGTTTGTATATTTCGGGGCGGAGGAGGGGCGCACCAAAGATGATAGTACTCCCCGTATTTGCTCCGTATGCTTCGGCAAATACACGCATGTCGATGAGGGGTCGCGCAAGCGTTTTCCATGATTGCGCATGCTCTTCGTCGAGGATGATCGTACTGAACGCGCGAGGGAGGGTGAGGTACTGTGGGGTGCCAATGACCAGGGTTGCGTGCTTTTGCTCGAGTGCCGCTACCCATTTTTCAAGGAGGCGTTTTTTGGTCAGACCACTATGAAATGCATAGGTATATTCCTCGATGCCATGCCCAAGCTCACGCTCGAGACGCTCGACATCTTCGAGGGTGGGAACACAAATAAATACTGACTCATGTTTTGCAAATGATTCGCGAACGAGACGCTGGTAGGCCTTGAGTCTGGTGATAGTATCGCCCTGGATTGCCTGCCCCGTTAGAGGCCGCGAGGGCTCGCAGCGTGAGCCCGGCTCTAATGGGGCAAGCGCGCGCGACTTACCCGATGGCGCTCCTTTGTTTGGTTCGTCGAGTACGCCTTCTATATGTGCATCCAAAATAGTTTTTGGGGTGAGGGCGAGGAGTGTCTCACCGAGACCTTGTGCAGAGTAGCGTGCGGTCTCCTCGACTGCTTTCATGAATTCATTGCTCCAGACGCGGTGAGGTTTTAGGCGCGTAACCTTACGCAGTGCATACTCAGAGGATTTGAGTGAGGACTTTGCATCGGTAACACTTTTTGACTCAAGGACAAGAGCGGGAACCTCGCGTGTGCGAATAGGCACCATAATAACAGCACCTAGAGGGACGGTCTCTTTTGAAAAATAGGAGAGTGTCCCCTGGAGGGCTCCACGAACAATAGGGGCGACCGTGAGAATCTGCATACCTTCATAGTACCCGAAAGTATGCAAAAGAAAAAATTTCGCCCGTGTTCCCACTTATTTATTTTTATAAAATCTCCAATCTGGTACTATAGTACCAGATTGGAGATTTTATAAGAGGAATGAAAAAATGGAAAAGAGAATATGGCTCAACCTTTCGCATATTACAGCACGCAATTTTCGTTTGGTAAAACGGCATTTCACGTAGTAAGATGAGAAACATATATGAGCAATTCACTGGTTATAAAAGGTTTTAACGGCGAGAGGAAACTTCACGGTACGGTGCGTACGACGGGGGCAAAGAATGCGGCGCTCAAGGCTATCGCGGCGACGATTCTTTTTCGCGACACCGTTACCCTCACCAACATTCCCGAGATTAATGATGTCGAGCGTTTGTTCGAACTTTTGAAAGATATGGGAGCAGAAGTAGTGCATGTGAAGCGTGGCGTGTACACCGTCTCAATCGCTAAGGGTTTTTCAACAGAGCTCACACCGGGGATTGCAAGAAAGATGCGCGCGTCGGTGGTGGCTACTGGTCCCGTGCTCGCACGCTTTGGTAAGGTGTCCTTTCCTCACCCTGGCGGTTGTGTTATTGGTTCGCGCCCCCTCGACCTCTTTGTAGATGGCTTTGAAAAAATGGGCGCCAAGGTAACGATGAACGATGGGTCGTATTCCGTTGAAGCAAAAGGTGGATTGAAGGGTGCCG
Source organism: Candidatus Yonathbacteria bacterium RIFCSPLOWO2_01_FULL_47_33b (assembly GCA_001823575.1). GTDB lineage: Bacteria > Patescibacteriota > Minisyncoccia > Phycocordibacterales > UBA1550 > UBA1550. Next base: position 7,045 of record MHUW01000012.1, read on the forward strand.
AATTTTTCCTCAAGAACCAAAGTGTGACGGTGACGGAAACCTTTATGATGGCAGGGGTGCTTGCAAAAGGCACGACGGTTATTAAAAATGCCGCAATGGAACCCGAGATCGAGGAGCTCGCAAAATTTCTAAATACCTGTGGTGCAAAAATCTCTGGCGCAGGGACCTCGACCATCACCATCAAAGGGGGCAAACTTCTCTCGGGGAAGGGACATCCTCATAAGACGATGCCCGACCGCATTGATGCGGGAAGCTTCCTTGTCCTTGGCGCCCTTGCTGCGCGCGAGCTTCATATTACGCACTGCAATCCTTTACACCTCGAGTCACCGATTGCGGCGCTCCGCAGTGCGGGTGTTTCTATAGAGACCAAGAAAAGTGAAATCATTGTACGCGCACCGTCACACCTGAAAGCGGTTGATATCAAGACGCATGAGTATCCCGGATTCCCGACTGACCTTCAGGCCCCAATGACGGTATTCCTTACCCAGGCTGAAGGTGAGAGCAAAGTATTTGAAACTATTTTTGAGGGGCGTCTCAACTACACGGAGTCGCTTGCTGCCATGGGTGCACAGATTACGATGATGGATCCGCACCGTGTACTCGTGCGCGGAAAATCAGAGCTATATGGGCGTAAACTTCAGAGCCCAGACCTCCGTGCAGGGCTAGCCTTTGTCATTGCAGCCGTGGTTGCAAAAGGGGAGTCCGTCATCCATAATGTGGACACCACGATTGATCGCGGATATGAGGATGTGGACAATCGTCTGAGGGCTATCGGGGTTGAGGTAGAGAGAATTTCTGCTATCCCCGAGGTAATCACCCACGCTTAATTTATATGGGCATTTTTGTACGAAAACTTGGTATCGATCTCGGCACGGCAAATACGCTCGTGTTTATTCCTGGTAAGGGTATTGTCCTGAACGAGCCTTCAGTGGTTGCGGTCGACCAGCAGACCAATCGCATTATGGCGGTGGGTATCGAAGCAAAGCAGATGATTGGCCGTACGCCAGACAATATCATTGCGTACCGTCCAATGAAGGATGGCGTTATTGCGGACTATCGCGTGACCGAGGCGATGATTCGCTACTATATGAGCAAGGCGCTCGGCAAGTGGAATATTTGGAAGCCAGAGGTGATGGTCTCAGTCCCCGCTGGTGTGTCGTCGACCGAGCGTCGCGCGGTTATCGAGGCAACCATCAAGGCAGGTGCAAAGAGTGCGTATGTGGTAAAGGAGCCCATCCTCGCGGCCATCGGCGCTGGTATTCCTATCTATGAGGCGCGTGGCCACATGGTGGTGGACATTGGTGGTGGCACGACGGATGTTGCCGTGATTTCTCTCGGCGGTATCGTGGCGTCAACATCAGTAAAGTGTGCGGGCAACAAGATTGACCATGCGATTGCTGATTTTATTAAAAAAACCTTTAACCTCGCCATCGGTGACCGCACTGCCGAGGAGATCAAGGTCCGTATCGGCTCAGCCGTAAATATCGATGATGAACTCCTCCTTACTATTAAGGGTCGTGACTATGTGACAGGCCTACCACGCACGGCGCAGGTGACGACCAATGAAATTGTGAAAGCAATTGACCGCGAACTCCGCGAGATTATTCGCGCAATTAAGGATGTATTACAAGAGACGCCTCCCGAGCTCGCTGCCGATATTATTGATCAGGGTATCATTATGACCGGTGGTTCATCTCAACTTCGCAATTTTCCTGAGCTGGTATTTCGCCGCACGGGGGTCAAGGCAGTGCTTGCCGATGATGCACTCTACTGTGTCGCCAAAGGTACCGGTATTGCGCTCGAGCACCTTGATACGTACAAGAAGAGTATACTCTCGAAGAAATAGCGACCGCTCGGTTCTTCATTTTGAAATGCACGCATAATTTTTTGCTAAAAATTTGCTCTGCTCGGGCCGTCGCCCTTGCGCAAGGCATTTCAAAATGAAGAACCTCGCTCTAAGGTAAAAAATAATGGATCACATTTTTGAACACTATAAAAAAACGGGATATTTACATCATGCTCATCTGATAGAGGGTGACCAAGTGGCCCTTGTACCAATACTTCTGGCTGCCCTCGAACGCCATATGGGTATTTCGGCGCAGGGCAACCCTGACCTCTCGGTCATTGCTCATGGTTCTTTTGGCATTGACGAGGCGCGCACCTTGACTTCAATGCAATCACGCGCAGGGTTTGATGAAGGTGCGCGTAAGATTTTTATCATCAGTGCACCATCATTTACGCGCGAGGCACAAAATGCACTTTTGAAAACGTTTGAAGAGCCTACGGCGGGTACCCACTTTTTTATTATTCTTCCGCACTTTAATACGATACTGCCAACCCTTAAATCACGCGTCGTGCTCGTGTCGCCTAAAGATGCGCAAACTCACGATGACACCAGCGCTCTTGCAAAGAAATTTCTCGATGCGTCTCTGGAAGAACGCTTTGTGATAGCAAAAAAACTTACGGATAAAAAAACGGGCGAGGTTGTTGACCGCGAAAAGATTCGTAGTTTCTTTGATAATCTCGAACGCATTCTGTACACGCGCCTTGCAGGCAAAAAAGATGGAAGTGAAATTTTTCGTGAAATCTTTCAAGCAAAAACATATCTCTCGGACCGCGGCTCCTCGCCAAAAATGTTGATTGAGCACCTAGCGATAGCTATTTCCGTGTAGTGTTGACTGCGGCGGTAGTTGGTGGTAGGGTGAATTTAGCAATTCATTTAAAGGGGAGGTAAATTATGGAACCAAAGATTGTGGCACTCAAGATAATCTGTGGGATTTTGCAGTTTGGAGGAGTGGTTCTTTTCTTTTTTACAAGAACAGCTGGTCCTGCAACTTCATCATTAATTTGGGGCCTTATTGCAATTTCTGGATTTGCAGCGATTGTGCAGGCTGCTACTGATCAGAGAACAACATCAAGCGGAGTTCTTGCAGGAGCTGTTGGATTTGTTCTCATGCTTTTTGCGCTCCAATCACTTTCAATTCATTAAACATAATTCTTTCATTGTATATAACCCGGGATATAAAAATCCCGGGTTTGTTTTTTGCATGCATTGAAGTTGTGGCTGGTTTTTGCTAGAATGCTTTGCATATGACATACGATTTTTCGGCATTCAAAAAGAAGGTGGGAGATATTGAGGAGCACTTGGCAAAAGAGCTTTCGGCTATTCATACCGGTCGTGCTAGTCTCGCGCTACTCGATGGTGTGTCGATTGAGTCGTACGGTGCCCGCCTCGCTATTTCTCATGTAGCAACGGTTGCTACTGAGGATGCGCGTACGCTTCGCATTGTGCCGTGGGACAAAACAAACGGCAAGGAGATCGAAAAAGCACTTAATAATGCCAACCTCGGCATTTCGGTTTCAATGGACGACGCGGGGCTTCGCGTGTTTTTCCCACCGCTTACGACCGAGCGTCGTATCGCATTTACCAAGATTGTCCGCGATAGGATAGAGGACGCGCGCGTGTCTCTCAAAGGTGAGCGTGAAAAAACCAAGAACGACATCGTCGCACAAGAGCGCGATGGCATTATGAGTGAAGACGAAAAGACACGCTCCCTCGAGGAACTCCAGAAGATCGTTGATTCCACCAACAGCAACTTTGAGACGGTAGGGGACAAGAAGGAGAAGGAGATTATGGGGGAATAACGGCCGCTCGCCATTCCCTTTTCTGGTGCACGCATAATTTTTTGCTAAAAATTTGCTCCGCTCGTCGCCAAGCTCCTGCGCAAGGCACCAGAAAAGGGAACGGCTCGCTCTAAGGTAAAACACAAAAATATGTCCATCTTTTTATTTATCATCATTCTTGCCGTGCTTATTCTTGCTCATGAGTTTGGGCATTTTATTGCTGCAAAGCGAGCGGGGATTCGTGTGGATGAATTTGGTATTGGGTTTCCGCCTCGCATTTGGAAAAAGAAAGTTGGCGAGACGACGTACTCACTCAACGCGTTTCCTGTTGGCGGCTTTGTAAAAATATTTGGAGAGAATCCCGACGAGGAGTCCATGCACGGCAAGGACGCAAAGCGGAGCTTTGTACATAAGTCAAAGTGGGTGCAGGCATGGGTTGTAGGAGCGGGGATTATTTTCAATCTCCTTCTCGCATGGGTGCTTATCTCTGTTGGCTTTATGGCAGGACTCCCATTTTCTGCGGAGGACGAGAAATATGGTGCACGCGTGGAGGGGGCTGCATTGACGGTTACACAGGTTATGTCTGGTTCGCCTGCAGAGATAGCGGGCATCAAGAGTGGCGATTATATCCTTGCTCTCTACGCAGGAGCAGACACTCTCGAGGACCCCAAAGTTTCTACCGCGCAAAAGTTTATCTCGTCACATGAGGAACTTACCTTTGCCTACATGCGGGGGAAAGATATTCGCACGGTCATTGTTCGTCCCGAGGATGGCGTCGTGGATGGTCGTCGCGCCATTGGTATTTCGATGGACAATGCAGGAACACTCAAGCTTCCTGTTCACGAAGCATTGTATGCAGGAGCTCTGACGACAGCTTCATTTACTTGGGCAACACTAACGGGCATCATCGAATTCTTCAAAAATATATTTGTGGGACAGGCGGACTTTTCAGAGATTTCGGGGCCGGTGGGCATCGTGGGTATTGTAGGTGAGGCGTCGACGCTCGGCTTTGTACACTTGTTGTCGCTCGTGGCAATCATCTCGATCAACCTTGCGGTTATCAACCTCTTGCCATTCCCTGCACTCGATGGCGGACGCCTCTTCTTTATTCTCATAGAGGCAATCAAAGGTTCACCCATTAAACCGTCTATCACCAACACGGCAAACGGCATTGGCTTCATTCTCCTCATACTCCTCATGGTCGTGGTGACCTATGGCGATATCGCAAAGATTTTGCACAAATAAGGTCCGCTTGGGTTATTCCTGTCTGGTGCACGCATAATTTTTTGCTAAAAATTTGCTCTGCTCGCGCCGGCCGCGCTTGCGCAAGGCATCAGACAGGAATAACCCTCGCTCTAATGTGTAGCTCCGAATAAACTTAAATAAACAAAAAGAAAACGCCCGAATATTTGGGGCGTTTTGTTAGATTATATTTTTAGCGTATAAAATAAACGCCAATAAGTATCGCGGCTACTCCCAGAATTTTGTTTCCCGTGAGGCACTCGCCAAAGAACAGTGGCCCACCAATCACCGGGACAATCAACATCAAAGCAATTGCCAGGGGAACGTACGTTGAGATGTCCCATGCTGGATTTGAGACAAGCTTGCTGTATGCAAGAAACGAAACTCCGTTAATCACACCCGCAAGCAGTCCGAGGTAAACCACCTTTTTTGTAACTGCGTCCCACGTGAACATTATCGGACCAACAGCGGTAACTGCAGCAACGGTACCTATGGAAAGGATGACCGCAATACCGAACGGCGGTAATCCCGCGGCGCGTGCGATGAGCGGCCAACCACCGAAACCAAAGGCGACGATAAGAGAAAGGAAAATTGGATTTTGCAACACGAGGACTCTCCTTGTTGGTTGTAGTTTTAAAAACTTCTATAACAAGTATGGCATATTTTACACTAAAAGTCAATTCATTTGGTATCGTATAGTTTTTAGGGTAATATACACATATCTATGAAGCAATCCCAACTCTTTACGAAAGCACGCAAAGAAGCACCCGCCGACGAAGTGGCAAAGAACGCGAAACTCCTTATTCGCGCAGGTTTCGTCGACAAGCTCCAAGCTGGTGTTTACACATACCTACCGCTCGGACTTCGTGTGCTCAAAAATATTGAAAACATCATTCGCGAAGAAATGAACAAGGCGGGTGGCCAAGAGATTTTGATGCCGTCACTTCATCCAAAAGAATTGTGGCAGACGACCGGGCGCTGGGACACGATGGACGACCTCTACAAAGTGAGCGACGCATCAGGTCGTGAGAATGCCCTCGGCCCTACGCATGAGGAAATCGTCGTACCGCTCGCAAAGCAATTCATCTCATCATATCGCGACCTCCCGTTTGCAACGTATCAATTCCAAAACAAGTTCCGCATGGAGCTTCGCGCAAAGTCAGGAATCCTTCGTGGTCGTGAGTTCATCATGAAAGATATGTACTCGTTCCATCGCGACGAGGCAGACCTCGCTGCATATTATGAAATGATGAAGGGGGTGTATGCGCGGGTGTTTGAGCGCGTAGGTCTCGGCGAGCGCACGTACCTCACGTTTGCCAGTGGTGGCAGTTTTTCAAAATACTCGCACGAGTTTCAGACGGTCACTCCCGCAGGAGAGGATACTATATATGTATGCGATGCGTGCCGTGTGGCGGTGAATAAAGAGATTATTGCTGACCAGGACACCTGTCCGTCCTGCGGAAAATCAGACCTTCGTGAAGAAACCGCAATCGAGGTCGGTAATATTTTTGACCTAAAATCTCGTTTCTCAAATCCGTTCAAGCTCACGTACAAGGATGAGGAAGGTAAGGACCAGACCGTGGTCATGGGATGCTACGGTATTGGGCTCGGGCGTATTCTTGGCACCGTTGTTGAAGTGCTTGGCGACGACAACGGCCTAGTCTGGCCACAGGCGATTGCGCCGTTCGCTGTGCACCTCGTTGAAATATCATCGGCTGATGCGAGTGTCCGTGATGGTGCCGAGAAACTTTACAACGACCTTACGCAAGAGGGCGTCCAGGTGCTTTGGGACGACCGCGAGGCGCGTGCTGGCGAGAAATTCGCCGAGAGTGACCTTATCGGCATACCACTCCGTGTTGTCGTCTCTGAAAAGACGCTAGCCGCAGGAACGTTTGAGGCCAAGAATCGCGCAACCGGGGAGGTGTCAATGGTCGATCGTGCTGAACTCATCAATATGTGCACCACTCAATAATTTTATGTTCGAGAAATTTTATCAACTTTTTTCAAACGACATCGGCATCGACCTCGGTACTGCCAACACACTCGTGTACTTGCGCGATCACGGGATTGTTATCAACGAGCCTTCTGTCGTCGCGGTAAATCAAAAAACTGGTACGGTAGTTGCTATTGGCTCTCAGGCAAAACAAATGCTTGGTCGTACGCCAGGGCACGTCGTTGCCATCCGTCCGCTCGTTGACGGTGTTATTTCAAATTTTGAAGTCACCGAGGAGATGCTTGCGTACCTCATTAACAAGGCGAACAAGATTAGTAAGAAAACCGTGCGCCCGCGTGTGGTCGTTGGTGTGCCGTCGGGTATCACCAGTGTTGAGATTCGTGCGGTATATGACGCTGCAAAAAATGCCGGTGCGCGTGAGGTACATATTGTCGAGGAGCCGATGGCGGCGGCAATCGGCATCAAGCTTCCCGTAAAAGACCCCGTCGGTAACATGGTTATTGACATTGGCGGTGGCACGACCGATATTGCGGTTATTTCTCTTGGTGGTATTGTCCGCTCGAAAAATCTACACATTGCAGGTGACCGCCTCAACAACGACATCATCAACTACATTCGTGATGAGTTCCGCGTGCTTATTGGTGAGCGTACCGCCGAGAGTGTAAAGATTGCTATTGGTTCAGCAATGAAGGGTGCGGGCCCGATGGAGGCGGTTATCCGCGGACGCGATCTCGTAACGGGACTTCCTCGCGAAGTGGTGGTGACGGATACCGATATTCGAGAGGCGCTTGCGTCATCAGTTGCGGGGCTTGTCGAGGCGGTCAAGGAGGTCGTCGAGACGACACCACCTGAGGTGCTCTCTGACGTCATGAGCCGCGGCATTATTTTGGTTGGTGGTGGTGCACTCTTGCGTGGGCTCGATGAGCTCCTCTCTCAGACACTTCGCGTGCCGGTGTATGTGGCCAATGATCCATTGACCGCGGTGGCACGTGGGGCGGGGATTGTGCTTGAGAATATGGAGGAATTTAAAGATGTATTAATCGAACATGAAAGCGACCTACCGCCGCGATAATTCGCCCACCAAGAGAAGGTTTTTTACACTTGCAGCACTTGTTTTGGTGAGCTTTCTTGTGCTTTCCGCCGGCCCTGTACGGGGTGTTTTGTCGCGAGCCGTGTATAGCACAGCTCCAGGACTATGGGAGCTTGGGGGCAACATAGAGGGCTCGTGGAATGCATTCTGGGGTGAATTTCGCTTGAAGCGTTCGCTGGTGCACGAAAATGAAACCCTCAAAGAAGAGGTGTCCCGCATGCAAGCGCAGGTTCTCGACCGCAATTTGCTTGAGGATCGCGTGCTCGCACTCGAAGAAAAGCTTGGTCGTGCGGGGAGCGATGTTCGTGTGTCAGCAAATGTGCTTGCCGGTCCAGGGCGTTCACTATACGATACGCTCATCATAGACGCAGGTACCGAACAGGGGATTCTCGTTGGGGACCGCGTCGTGTATGTTGGCGCAGGAGTCATTGGTACCGTGGTCGAAACATATCCCGCCTCAGCAAAGGTACGCCTTTTTTCTTCACCTGGCGAGGAGACAGCGGTCGTGATTGGTGGACAATCTATTCCTGCGGTAGCGCACGGTCGGGGCATGGGCAACTTTGAAGCAAAAGTTCCGCAAGGGAGTCTCGTTGCCATAGGTGACAACGTCCTTATCCCAGGAGGAAATATGATATTGGGTGTTGTTGGTGCAACCGAAGAAAAACCTGCCGAGCCATTTATGCATGTATTTTTCCGCACACCGTTCAATATCTCTGCGATTAGTTCCGTGGAGGTAATAAAGAGCACACCGTAATTCTATGACGATTTGGCGCATATCGTTTACGGTGCTCCTAATATCTGCCACGTTGTATGCGCCGTGGTGGTGTGTACTAGGAGGTGCCACCGTGGGGGCGTTCTTGTTCCCTCGTTACTATGAGGTGATTGTGATTGGGGTTTTGTCTGATATTTTGTACGGTATTTCTGGCGGGATGTCCGCCGGTTTCGGTGCGCAGGGTCTCATTGCAGGAGTCGCCGTATTCGTTGTTATGGAGCGCATCAAGCGTGACCTTCGCTAAGAACCTGTCTAAGTTTTTATTACTATGTTCGGCAAACAAAAACGTTCACTGGCATCGAGTCACCTGAAGCAGCTCTCACGCGAGATTGATCCTGATGAGATTTTTCTTGATGCAGAAAACCTTCCTGATTTTGATAAGGACCAGTTTGAGGGGCGTATTGAAAAGCCCCTTGGCAAGGGTGCAATTTTGGGTGTTGCAGTCGTATTTCTTTTTGTTGAAATAATTTTTTTTGCAAAGGTTATTGATTTACAGGTTATGAATGGCGCCGAGTATTTGCGCAAAAGTGAAAATAACCGTCTCGACCACACCCCCATCTTTGCGATGCGCGGAGTGATTTATGACCGCAACAAAGTTCCGCTTGCATGGAATTCTTTTGACGATGAGGTCGCGGCAAGCGCCCTTGCAACCACGACCGAAAAGCTTCCTTTCCCACGTCGCTCTTATACTGCGTCGCTTGGTTTTGGGCATACGCTTGGCTACGTAAGCTATCCAAAGCGCGACAGCAAAGGCTACTACTACCAGGAGACATTTATCGGCAAGGATGGATTGGAAGAAAAATATAACGAAATGTTGTCGGGTAAAAATGGCCTGCGTATTGTTGAGACCGATGCCCTCGGCAAAGCACAGCCCGGGAGTACCATAGAAGACCCCGAGAGCGGCGCGGCGCTCACGCTCGGTATTGATGCGCGTGTGCAGGAAAAACTTTATACCACCATTCGCGACCTTGCCGCCGACCGCGGGTATATGGCGGGGGCGGGAACTATTATGGATGTGCGTACGGGCGAGCTCCTTGCCCTCACGAGTTTCCCTGAATATGAAAGCTCAGTGCTTTCGGACGGCACCAACAGGAAACTCATTCAGAGCTACAACCTCGATAAGCGTGGGGTCTACCTCGACCGTGCAGTGTCAGGACTCTACACACCGGGCTCTATCGTAAAGCCATTTATGGCGGTCGCAGCGCTCAATGAGGGCGTCATTACTCCTGAAAAACAGATATTGAGTACCGGCTCTATTTCGGTGCAAAACCCCTACAATCCTGCACTCAAGTCGGTCTTTAATGACTGGAAGGCACACGGTTGGGTGGATATGCGGCGCGCCATTGCCGTATCCTCGGACGTGTATTTTTATGAGATTGGTGGCGGGTATCAAGGGCAAAAGGGGATTGGTATTGAAAAGATAGGGTCTTATTCGCGCATATTTGGGTTTGGTAGTCAGACAGGTATCGACCTCACCGACGAAAAGATTGGCACAATCCCGAGCCCTGAATGGAAAGCAAAAGTGTTCGACGGCGAACCATGGCGTTTGGGGGATACGTATCACACGGTCATCGGCCAATATGGTTTTCAGGTGACGCTTGTGCAGGCGGTGCGTGCGGTCGCAAGCTTAGCAAACAACGGCACCCTCCTTACGCCACACCTCGTTCGTGAGCCGGCTCAGGAGTTTTCGACGTCATTGATTGACATTCCTCATGAATATCTTGCGGTTGCTCGTGAGGGTATGTACGATGCGGTGCACAACGGAGGTACGGTTGGTGGGCTTAATGTAGGATATGTAGAGGTAGCCGGCAAGACGGGTACGGCTGAAATTGATGCCGGTAAAAAGTACATCAATTCGTGGGTTGTTGGATTTTTTCCTTACGAAAATCCGCGGTATGCCTTTACGGTCGTGATGGAACGTGGCCCCCACGACAACACGATTGGTGGTGTTTTTGTAATGCGACAAATGTTGGACTGGATGCACCAGAACACGCCAGAGTATCTTAAAAGCGAGTAATAATAAGGTAAATTGACTTTTAGTCATAAAAGCGATAATATATAATATATATGTCAGAAGAAAAAGAATACTTAAGCCAGGAGAAGTTTAACGAGCTCAAAATGGAGCTCGATCATTTAAAGAGCGTACGTCGTAAGGAGATTGCGGAGCAGCTTGAGTTTGCAAAAGGTCTAGGTGACCTCTCAGAAAATGCTGAGTACCACGAGGCACGCCAGAACCAGGCAGAGACCGAGGAGCGTATTGCAAAGCTCGAGGTTATGCTCAAGCAGGCAGTTATCACCGAAAAGCACAAAGGTGGCATGGTAGGTGTGGGTTCAACCGTCGTCATTAAAAAGACCGGCGAAAAGGACGAGCGCCGCTATCAGATTGTTGGCTCAGAAGAGGCAAACACCAAAGAGGGCAAGATTTCTAACAAATCACCCCTTGGCGAAGCTCTCATGGGTAAAGCAAAAGGCGACAAGGTTTCGTACGAGACACCAGCAGGTGACTCATCGTGTGTTATTGTTGATGTGGAATAATCCCACTCGTTCATTTCCTCATAAAAACTAAAAGCTATCTATGGCTTCTCTTGAAGAACTTCGTGCAGAGCGTATAAAAAAGCTGGAGAGCTTGACTGCTTTAGGTATTGACGCTTATCCCACGACATCGGCACGCACGCACGAGGTCGCCATGGCGCTTGAGCAGTTTGATTCTCTGAGCGAAGGGGGCGAGGCTATTGTTGTTGCGGGGCGAGTAATGGGCTCTCGCGGACAAGGTGCGCTTATTTTTGCCGACCTGTACGACGGCACGGGGAAAATTCAAATCGTCATCAAGACACCCGAGTCTCCCGATGAGGCGCGGGTGTTCTTTGAGCAATATGTAGACGCAGGGGACTTCGTTGAAGTTTCTGGTGTGCTTTTTGCAACCAAAACGGGACAAAAAAGTATTATGGTTGAGCGCATCTCAATGCTCTCCAAATCGCTTCGTCCGCTCCCTGACAAGTATCATGGTATTCAAGACGAGGAGCTCCGTATGCGCTTGCGCTACCTCGATATGCTCGTTGACCCCGAGCTTCGCTCTATGTTTGAACGCAAGGCAAAGTTTTGGCAGGTGACGCGCAGATTTCTTGCTGAAAAAAACTTCCTTGAGGTTGAGACACCAACGCTTGAGTTGACGACGGGCGGAGCAGAGGCGCGTCCGTTTGCAACGCATCACAACGACTACGACCTCGATGTTTTTATGCGTATTTCGGTGGGGGAGCTTTGGCAAAAGCGTCTTATGGCAGCGGGATTCCCTCGAACATTTGAGATTGGTCGTGTGTATCGTAATGAAGGGTCATCACCCGAGCATGTGCAGGAGTTCACCAACTGTGAATTTTATATGGCGTATGCTGACTACGAGGAGGGAATGAAGCTTGCGCAGGATTTGTATCGCACAATTGCAACGGAGGTTTTTGGTACGACGACTTTTACGACACGCGGACACACGTTCAACCTTGCCGACGAGTGGCAAAAGATCGACTACCGTGAAGAAGTATTGCGTCAGATAGGCGTCGATATTGCGAGTGCTTCAGACGACGAAATCAAATCAAAACTTGGTGAACTCAAGGTGAAATATGAGGGAGCAAACCGTGAGCGCTTGATTGATACGCTGTGGAAATATTGCCGCAAGAACATTTCTGGCCCTGCGTTACTCATCAATCATCCGCTCCTTGTTGCTCCGCTTGCAAAAAAGAATGCCGACGGTGTGACCGCACAAATTTTCCAGCCCATCCTTGCAGGAAGTGAGATTGGCAAGGGGTACAGCGAGCTCAACGACCCTCTCGACCAGAGAAAAAGATTTGAAATACAACAAGCGCTCCTTTCAGGGGGCGACGAAGAGGCGATGATGGCGGATTGGGATTTTGTCGAGATGCTTGAACACGGTATGCCACCTACCTGCGGGTTTGGTTTTGGTGAGCGACTCTTTGCGTTCCTTTCTGACAAGCCTATTCGCGAAGTGCAAATGTTCCCGCTGGTGCGCCCTAAAAAGGATTAAGCGCGGCGCGATTGACTTTTGGAGTAAAAATGCTATGGTTTCCATAGCATTTTTGTATTTTACCAGGAGGGAATCATGAATTTCGGCCAGCTTCTAACGTTGTTGAGTTGCCCGCGTGTTCGCTACTTGAAATGGGAGGACAGTGAAGTTACTAAAACCTATTTTGAGCTTGTTTCAGGATATCACACGGACCATAGCGATCCAGACGAAGAACTTTGTACAGCCACAAACGAACTCGTGGAAAAGTTCAAAACGCAGGTTAAGGAAAAGTTTGACATTGAGTTTACTCCTGTCGAGCTTGGCCTTGCTCCTGATATCGAAGGTGTACTTCGTCCAGAAATTTTACTCCCTTAAAGGGTTCAAAAGCCGGTTTAATTACCGGCTTTTTTCTTTGTTTGCACCTGTGCCCCCACACCTACTTTTGCATTGTTGCAGAGTGTTTTTATACGCTGTTTGTTTTTTTGAGTGTCTGTTCTTATAAATATAAGATAACTCTTCATGTGAATATGCAACAAAAAACACCATGCGAAAGTAGGTGTGGGGGTGTGGATAACTCGTGTTAAAAAGAGTTGTAGAGTGGGGCGAAGTGCTATATAATATATATCAAGTGGGATGAAGTGGTATAGACGCTAAATCCCACAAAACAGCAATGCTCATCGGAGAATACATACACACGCTCGACCCAAAGAAGCGCATCGCGCTTCCCGCCAAGTTTCGCAAGGAGCTGGGCAAAAAAGTGGTGATTACGCGTGGGCTCGACAACTGTTTGTTTGTATATCCGATGAAGACATGGCAAAAGGTTTCTGATAAGCTCGCCGACTTGCCTATGGGGCAGGCAGACACCCGCGGATTCGGACGCTTTATGCTCGCTGGTGCGGTCGAGAGTGAGATTGATTCGATTGGACGTATCTTGGTTCCTGATTTTTTAAAAGACTTCGCAGGACTCAAGACGCAAGTATCGGTCATCGGTGTACACGATCGTGTTGAGCTCTGGAACGAAACCGTTTGGAGCGAATACAAGGGCCGTATCGAGAAACAGGCAGATGTGCTTGCAGAGAAGTTGGGCGAGATTGGAGTTCTCTAGGTTTTAGCTGTTAGGAATATGCAAAAAAAGGAATCCGACCCTAAAACCCAAAAGCTACCAGCTACCAGCTTGCATGTGTCAGTTCTTTTGCAGGAAACGCTTGAAGGGCTAACCCTCAATGAAGGAGACCGTGTCTTTGAAGGCACGGTAGGCCTTGGGGGGCACAGCGAGGAGATTTTGAAACGTATTGGTACGAGCGGTGTATACATTGGTACCGACGAGGATGCGCAAGCACTCGCCAAAGCCCAAGTACGTCTCGCATCGTACCCAATAAAAAAGATATTCGTAGAGAATAATTTCAGAAACCTCGACCGCGTGCTCGACGAAGCAGGGGTCCCCCTCGTCGACAAGATTCTTCTCGACATTGGCCTCTCGAACCTCCAGCTTGAAGGGTCGGGCAGGGGATTCTCCTTCAAGCGTGACGAGCCGCTCCTCATGACTTTTAAAACAGCGCCGACCGAGGGTGATCTCACGGCGCACGAGATAGTGAACGAGTGGGCGGCAGAGAGTCTTACGGACATCATTACGGGATACGGCGAAGAACGCTTCGCATGGCGCATTGCCAACGCAATCGTCGCCGCACGAGGGTTAAAGCCTATCCAGACGACCAATGAGCTTGCAGGCATCGTAGAAAAGGCCGTTCCCGCATTTGCACGCCACGGCAGGGTGCATCCAGCGACCAAGACCTTTCAGGCGATACGTATCGCGGTGAATGACGAGCTTGGTGCGCTTCGTGAAGGTCTTGCCAAAGGATTCGCACGGCTCGCTCCCGGAGGACGTATGGCGGTCATATCATTTCACAGTCTCGAAGACCGCATCGTCAAAGATTTTTTTAAGAAACAAGGAGAAGAGGGGACTGGCACAATCATTACCAAGAAGCCCATTACTCCCGGGGACGAAGAACTCGCCCGCAACCCAAAATCACGCAGTTCAAAATTACGTATTATTCAAAAAAATTAACCACCAACACCATGACCACCAAAGTACTTGATTTCAGTAACATCGACAGAAAATTGTTCTGGGCATTCGCAGGCTTTCTTGCGCTCGCACTCTCGTTCTACCTGTACTCGGTGCTTTCCTTGACGATGAGCGTGGTGGAGCGCGATCGCACTGCAAGCGCCGTACGCGAGCTCGCTGCACACACGGGCGCTCTCGAGGCGGAATACTTGGGACTTCAAAACACGGTGACCCTTGCATACGCACAGGGTTTGGGACTCGAGGAAGTCTCGGTAAAGTTTGCCGGTAACACAAACGCAAAGATTTCGTTGGCACGATAACCTGTCCCGTTAGAAACCCGCATATTTCAACAACATGTTCAACATAAACCATTATCAGTCAGGTAAATTAAGTTTCTAACGGGATGGCAAAAAAGGGCGGACCACTTGAGAATATTTGGTTTTTAAATGTCGGCGTACTTTTGATTGCCGTCATCCTCGTGGGCAAGCTCGGCTATGTCCAGATTGCGCGCGGTGAGGTGTACCGCGACAAAGCAGAGCGCCAGTATACTCTGCCAACGGGTGGATCCTTTGATCGTGGAACTATTTATTTTAGTGAAAAAACAGGCCGTTCAATTTCTGCGGCAACCGTCATTCCTGACTATACCCTTGCCATTGACCCCTCAAAGGTAGTAGACGCAGCGGTGCTCGTCGATAAGCTCGCTACGTATGTTACGTTTGATCGCGCAGACCTCCTTGCGCGTGCGTCACGCAAGGGTGACCAATACGAAGAAGTTGCAAAACATTTATCTGAAAAAGAAATAGAGGGTATTAAAGCACTTGGCGAAAAGGCCGTCATTTTAAAAAAAGACAAAAAGCGTTTCTATCCCGGTGGGCAGACGGCAGCACAGGTCCTCGGATTTGTCGGTTCAAATGGTGATGTCATTTCGGGCCGCTATGGGCTTGAGCGTTACTATGATGAGGTCCTTGTGCGCACTGGTAGCGACACGTCCTCGAGTTTCTTTGCCGACCTCTTTTTGAAACCAGGTAAAGCAATACTTTCTGATCGCGAGCGAGCGGGTGACCTGGTGACCACAATCGAGCCAACGGTACAAGGGATGCTCGAGCGGGTAATCACGGACGATATTCTCAAGAAATACAGCGCAACAGGAGCGATGGGTATTATTATGGACCCAAAGACAGGAGAGATATATGCCATGGGCGCCGCTCCCACCTTTGACCCCAACAGTTTTGCGAAAGAAAAGAACCAAGCAGTTTTTGTGAATCCGCTTGTTGAGGGCGTGTACGAGATGGGATCTATCATCAAACCCCTCACGGTGGCGGCAGGTATTGATGCTGGGGTGGTGACTGCAGCAACGACCTACGATGACAAAGGGTTCCGTATCGTAAACACCAAGCGCATTTCGAACTACGATGGCAAAGCGCGTGGCGTGGTACCCGTGCAGGAGATTTTGAATCAGTCCCTCAACACAGGGACCATGTTTGTTATGGAGCGCCTCGGCAAAGACCGCTTCCGCAATTATTTCAAAGCGTACGGACTCGGTGAAGAAACAGGTATTGATTTACCCAATGAAGGCGTGGGACAAATAGGCAACCTCGACAGCCCTCGTGATATCGAATATGCGACGGCATCATTTGGCCAAGGTGTTTCGATGACCCCGATCGAAACCATTCGTGCCCTTGCGGTCCTTGCCAACGGTGGCGTGCTTGTAACACCGCATGTGGTAAAGCGCACCGAGTACGGCCTCGGCCTTACGCGTGACTTTGTGCCAGGCGGGGAGCGACGCGTGCTAAAAAAAGAAACCTCTGAGGAAATATCGCGCATGCTCACCGTCGTCGTCGACAAGGCGCTCCTTGGTGGCACGCTCAAGCAAGAGCACTACAGTATCGCGGCAAAGACGGGTACGGCGCAGTTGGTCGAGGACGGTGCGTATTCAAAGTCAGACTACCTCCACACGTTCTTTGGATATTTCCCCTCGTATGACCCCAAATTCATCGTATTTCTCGCCGTCAAGAATCCACAAGGAGAACAATACGCTTCGCACACGCTTTCGGAGCCGTTTATGCAGATTACGAAATTTTTGCTAAACTACTATGAAGTCCCGCCTGACCGATAAATAAGACAACGAGCGGAGCGACATTGGATTATTTACCCAGCCCCAGTTTTGTTTTGTAGAAATTTCTATTGATCAAAACTGGGGCTGGGTGGTGATTTTCAACTTCGTTTTACTCAAAGAAAATCAACCATATGAAATCAATAGCACGACACATCATAACCGCCATTTTGGAGAAAGAGGCAAAACTCGTTCTTCGTAAGTACAAACCCAAGGTCATTGCGGTTACGGGCAGTGTCGGCAAGACGTCCACCAAGGACGCCATTTTTGCGGTCGTCGAAAAGTCTCTCATTGCGCGCAAAACGGCAAAAAGTTTCAATAGTGAAATAGGGCTCCCTCTCACGATTCTCGGTGAAAAAAACGCATGGTCAAACCCATTCCTTTGGCTTGCTACGCTCGTGCGTGGACTTCTCCTTGTGCTCTTGCGTGAGCACTACCCGAAATGGCTCGTCCTTGAGCTCGGCGCCGACAAGCCGGGGGACATTTCTCGCGCGACTGCGTGGGTGATTCCTGATATTGCGGTGATAACGCGCTTTGGTGATGTGCCGGTGCATGTCGAGTTTTTCAAATCACCCGAAGAAGTTTTTGCAGAAAAAGCCGAGCTTGCAAAAGCTCTGCGTCCTACGGGCATGCTGGTGCTCAACGCCGACGATGAAAAAGTCCTCTCACTTCGTGACAAAACCAAAGCAAAATCAATCACCTATGGATTTTCAGCAGATGCAATGTTCCGTGCGTCAAATATGAAAATCGCGTATGAAGGGGGTCTCCCCGTCGGCACGAGCTTCAAGCTTGAATACGACGGCAATGTATTCCCGGTCATGCTTTCGGGCGTTTTGGGCGTACAACCAGTGTACAGCGCCCTAGCAGCCCTTGCCGTGGGTGCATACCTCAAGCTCAATATAGTAGACATGGTAGGAGCCCTTGCTCTGTACCAGAGCCCTATGGGCCGTATGCGCGTCGTTCCCGCTATCAAGGGCGCGACAATCATTGACGACACCTACAATGCTTCACCTGTGGCTGCGGCAGCTGCGGTAGAGGTCCTCGGCAGTATAAAGACCAAAGGTAAAAAGATTGCGATGCTGGGCGATATGCTTGAGCTCGGCAAGTTCACCGTAGAGGAACATAAAAAGCTTGGAGCCCTCGCAGTAAAGAATGCTAACCTAATTCTCGCTGTCGGTCCCCGCGCAAAGTACATCATCGAAGGTGCCCTCGAGAGTGATATGAGCGAAAAGAGCTTGGTAGAGTTTGACGACGCCCGCGTCGCTGGCAAGCACCTCGAGAGTATCCTCGGAGAAGGGGACATCGTCCTCATCAAAGGCTCACAGTCAATGCGTATGGAACGCGCCGTAGAGGAAGTAATGGCTCATCCAGAGAACGCCGCAACCCTCCTCGTCCGCCAGGAGGACGAGTGGAAGGCAAAGGCATAGGTTTGATACACAAAAAGCCCCGACTAGCCAGGGCTTTAATGCGATAGTTTTGATGTAAAATCTTTTTGTAGATTACTAATATACTCATCAACTTCTTTCTTGAAATACTCGGTCATCTTATCGGATACATCATTGGAAAATGGTGGTTTAAACGGAAATGTTTGTCTCCATTTTTTAAGCCCAAGCTTGTTCATTTTTTGCAAGGCAACAAGCGTTGAAACTAGTTTCTTAAGGTAGACTGGAATATTGTGTTCAAAAATTTGTTTTGACAAAAAAATTTTGAATTCATCAAGATTTTGCAAAAAAATTTTATTGTGCATATCAGGTGAATTCAGTTTTCCGATGCCTACCTGCGTATTTAGGTTTATGGTCCTATCGAACTGCCTACTGATATCTTGCAATAAAAGGGGGAGTTCTTGCGATGTTGAGAATACATCAAGCTTAAGATTCTCTATGTAACTACTATTAGTGGTCTCCCACATTATTTCTCTGTCAAATGAGAATGTTGAGGATAAAGGAACAAATGCCTGCCCCACTGAATAGCGTCCGGCAGCGGAATCCGCAATAATACCGTTTTTTAGATTATTAATCGACGTGTCAAAAAAAATATGTAGCATCTTATCAATGCCAGCCAGATTGTTTATTGCTAATACCAAGCTTTTTTCTAAGAGGATTAGATGATCCTTTTGTTTTTTCCGGCGCTGATATTCTTCATTAATTAAAAATAACCCTATCGGCGTTAAAGCACCCAAAAACGAACCTACTAATTGTTGCCAATGATCTAGAAGGTTGATAAACGAAATGGACTTAATTATGTGCCAATAAAAACCTGTCAACCAACTGCACCCAAGCATAATTAAAAAAATAAAAATAAATATTTTTTTCATTGCAGACTTTGTGACCTTACGGGGAATCGAACCCCGATTTGTACCGTGAGAGGGTACCGTCCTAACCGTTAGACGATAAGGCCAATTTGATTTATCGAACAACCGATATTATACACCATTTTCTGAAAAAATCCAGGGTGCGCGGGTAGTCATTTGCCAAAACCCTTAAAAATGGTAGTTTAAACAATAGATTAGGTTACCCATGGGAGGGTCAAATGAAACACATTCTCGCTTTTATTGCGATACTTGCAATTGTGGCCTTTGCGAA